>JBEKKC010000001.1:0-120801 GCA_050010915.1 Tepidisphaeraceae bacterium
TCGCCGCCAGTTTGAACGCCATCTCCAACGTCCATGCGACCGTCCAGGGCGGCATGTTGACCATCGCCTCAACCGATCCCAACGTGAAGATCACCTTCAGCCAGGACAGCAGCCACGTCCTGGCCGCCCTGGGCATCAACACCTTTTTCCAGGGTTCGGACGCCGGGTCGATCTCGGTCAACTCAACCGTCGCCTCGAATCCAAGCCTCGTGGCCGCGGCCCAGAATGGAGACCCCGGCGACAACTCCAACGCCCTGGCGATCGCCAATTTCCCCTCCACTTCGCAGTCGATCCTCAACAATCAAACCTGGACCGATGCCTACAACGGCATGATCAACGGCATCGCCACCACCAGCGCCGCGGCCAAGAGCAACACCACCTCCACCCAGGACATCGTCCAGACCCTTCAGACCCAGCAGCAGGCCGTCAGCGGCGTCAGCCTCGATCAGGAAACCATCAACATGCTCCAGCAACAGCGAAGTTACCAGGGCGCCGCCATGTTTATCTCCACCGTGAACCAGATGATGGCATCACTCTTGAATATGACGCTTTAGGATCATAAGTCATGGCCGTACTTCCCGTCGGAATTTCCCGTGTGAGCAACCTGATGCAGGCGAACGTCCTGGGTCAGCAGATCGACGGCACCGAGGCCCAGATTCTTCAGGTCGAAAACGAGCTGTCCACCGGCCAGGCCGTCAGCACGCCCAGCGACAATCCCGCCGCCGCCGCCATCATCATGCAGCTTACGCAGACCCTCAATCGCCAGCAGTCCTACAACGACACCATCAACAGCGTCAGCGCCCAGCTTTCCCAGACCGATTCCAGTCTCGGCAATCTCACCACGCTCCTTCAGCAGGCCGAGCAGATCGCCTCCGCCGACGTCGGCTCCGATGTCACCCAAAACCAGCGCACCAGCGATGCCAGCGTCGTTCAATCCCTCTATAGCCAGGCGCTTTCCATCGGCAATCAGCAATACAACGGCCAGTATCTCTTCGGCGGGGCCTCGGCTAACTCCCAGCCCTTCGTCGAGAGCAACGGCGTCGTGGAATTCGTCGGCAGCTCTCAAACCCTCCAAACCAGCATCGACGACGGAATTTCCATCTCCTCGCAAACCAGCGGCGCCCAGGTCTTCGGCGCACTTTCCTCCGGCGTCGCCGGATCGGCCAACCTGTCGCCCGATCTCTCCGCCTCCACGCGCATCTCCGATCTCGGCGGCGCTTCCAACACCGGCCTTCAACTCGGTTCCATCTCCCTCGGCAACGGGGTCGTCACCCAGACCGTCGATCTTTCTTCCGCCGCCAGCGTCGGCGACGTGGTGAATCTCATCAACCAGGCGGCCGTCGGCGGCATCACCGCATCCATCACCGGCCAGGGCCTGACCATCACCGGCGCGCCGGGCGACAACGTCACCATCACCGGCGCCACCGCCCAGGAACTGGGCATCTCCACCCCGGCCGCCGGCGCAGGCGCCGGCGCCCCGGTCGTCGGCAGTTCCCTGAACCCCAAAGTCACCCTCCTGAGCCCGCTCTCTTCCCTGAACGATGGCGCGGGCATCGACAACTCCGGATTGACCATCACCAACGGACAATTCAGCAAGACCATCACCTGGTCCCCCGCGGGAACCGTGCAGGACATGCTCAACGCCATCAACGGCGCGGGGTTGGGCGTCGTCGCCCAGATCAATTCCGCGGGCACCGGCATCAATGTCCTCAACGCCTCCCAGGGCACCAGCCTCAGCATCGGAGAAAACGGCGGAATCACCGCCGCCGACCTCGGCCTGCAAACCATGTCCCTCTCAACGCCCTTGTCTCAACTGAACAACGGCCAGGGCGTGCAAACCGCCGGCGGCGCGACTCCCGATTTCCAGATCACCGCACAGGACGGATCGACCTTCCAGATTTCCGTCAGCGCCGCCCACACCGTCCAGGACGTCATCAACGAAATCAACGCCGCCGCCGGCGGCAAGGTCACCGCTTCCCTGGCCGCCACGGGCAGCGGCATCGTGCTTACCGACAGCTCCGGCGGAGCCGGAACCCTCAGCGTCTCGGAACTGAGCGACTCCAGCGCCGCCGGCGATCTCGGCCTGAACGTCGCCGCATCGGGAAATACCCTGACCGGCTCCGACGTCGGCGCCCCCGCCTCCGCCGGTGTTTTCGGAAATCTCCAGGCTCTCATGTCCGCCTTGCAATCCGGAAATCAGAAGGACATGACCGCCGCCGGCCAGGCCATCCAGACCGACATTAATCGGGTGATCGAATCCCAGGGCCAAACCGGCGCCGCCCAGAAGGAACTGACCAATCGCCAGACCGATCTTTCGCAGCAGAACACCGCGACCCAGTCGTTGCTCTCGCAATTGCAGGACGTGGACATGGCCAAGGCGATCTCGCAATTCCAGACCCTTCAGACGGGGTTGGAGGCGAGCCTGGAGACGGCGGCGAACACGATGCAGATTTCGCTGCTGAATTTCATCGCCTGACCGCGGGCGTGGCACGCGGATTGCCTGTAAGATCAGGCAGCGTAGATTGTGATTGAAAATTAAACATTCAATCGCACGACGCGCGGAAAAAACTGCCGGGAGCGGCAGGAATCGCCGAAGCCCGCGTTGCCTCGGAGGAGCCGATGGCAACGAACGAAACCGCCCGCGGTTCATGCCGCGGAGCGCGGGCCGCGCCGCGGGATGCGGTGCGGTCCTTGACCTCCCCGGCCGTCTTTCCTGGCCGCCGGGGTGATTGCCGCGGTGGACGCCGCGGCGCAAACCGGATGGCATGCGGACAGGGCTTCGCCCTCCGCAGACGCCGCCGGAAAACCTTTTCGCATCCCACGGCCAAATGTCGCCGTCACCGGGGTGCGGGATCGGAGCTTGGATCATGGAGATCGAGACTTCCCGTTTTGGCGCCATTTCGGTCGACGACCAGCGCCTCATGACTTTCCCGCGCGGATTGCTCGGGTTCCCCAATCATCAGCGCTTTGCCCTCATCCAGACCGGACAGGGGAATTATTTCTTCTGGCTGCAAAGCGTCGACGATCCGAACCTCGCCTTCGTCGTGACGGACCCCACCATCTTCTTCAAGGATTACGAGGTCCCCATGCGCGAGGAAACCCTCGGAGACCTCGCCTTCTCCGATCTGAAGTTCGCGCAGGTCTTCGTCATCTGCAACAAGATCGGGGATTGGCTCACCGGCAATCTCCTCGGGCCGATCATCGTCAACAGCGAAAATCGCATCGCCCAGCAGGTCGTGCTCACCGAGAAGAAGTGGACCACGCGCCAGCCGCTTTTGAGGCTGACCGCCGAAGTGCCTCTGGCCAAGTCGGCTTAAGCCGCGCTGGCCGATTCGCCGGTCCGTCGAGGGTGGGGGAATACAGTGGGCCCGGAACAGGGATGTTTCGGGTGACGTTCGTCGCGCCGCGGCGAAACCAAGAAGCCCGCGCGGTCGAACAGAGCAGGAAGGAGCCTGAACATGTTGGTCCTGTCCCGTCAACGTGATGAGACGATCATGATCGGTGACAACGTCGAGGTCACCGTGGTCGACATCCGCGGCGACAAAGTACGCCTGGGGATCAACGCCCCAAAGGAGATCAGCGTCCACCGCAAGGAAGTCTACGACGCCATCCGCCGCGAGAACAAAGCCGCGGCCCAGGTCAAACCCGAGGATCTTTCGGGATTCGGAAAGATCGGTTCCAAAGCGGACGGGGCTTCGCCCTCCGCAGATGATGACAAACAGAAGAAATAACTCTCGCCCTGTCCGGTAGGCTTCGCCTCCGGCTTCGCCATGACCGGTAGGCTTCGCCTCCGGCTCAGTCATGGAGGATTGATATGGCACGCATTGAAACGAACGTCGCGTCGCTGATTGCCCAGAACGCTCTGGCCAATTCGCAGGCAGCCCTCAACACGTCGTTGCAGCGGCTGAGCACCGGTCTCCGCATTAACAGCGGCGCCGACGACCCCGCAGGTCTGATCGCCAGCCAGGACCTCCAGAGTGAAATCACCGGGATCCAGCAGGCGGTCAACAACAGCTCCCAGGCCACCAACGTCATCACCACCGCCGATGGCGCCCTGACCGAGGTGAACTCGCTCCTGGACGACATCAACGGCCTGGTCGTCGAATCCGCCAACTCCGGCGCCCTCTCCTCACAGGAGCTTCAGGCCAACCAACTCCAGATCGATTCCGATGTCCAAAGCATCACCCGCATCGCCGGCACCACCAGCTTCGCCGGCCTGAACCTGTTGGATGGCAGCCTGAACTACATCACCAGCGGCGTCGCGACCAGCGCCATCAGCTCGTTGAGTATTTCACAGGCCAATCTCGGCACCCAAACGTCGATGCCCGTCGACGTGAACGTGATCAGCAGCGCCAAGCTCGCCGATCTCCAGTTCCGCACCAGCGCCATCACCAAGAGCGTCACGCTGGAAATCGGCGGCAACAACGGCGTGCAGACGCTCTCGTTTGTCAGCGGCACGACCGCGTCGGCGATCGGCTTCGCCATCAACGGAATCTCCGACAGCACCGGCGTCACCGCCAGTCTGATTAACAAGGCCAACGCCGCTTCAGGCATCAATTTCCAGAGCAGTGGGTACGGTTCCAGCAGCTACGTCTCGATTCAGGCGCAGACCGGCGTCTTCCAGACCACCGACACCACCGGCGCCGACAAGGAGCGCGCCGTCGGCGCCGATGTCGTTGCCACCATCAACGGCGCCCTGACCGTCGGTAACGGTCTTGAGTTGCAGCTCAACACCTCCTCGCTCGATTTGGATATGACCCTGAGCGACACCTTCGGCATCGGGAAAGCCAATTTCGCCATCACCGGCGGCGGGGCCCTCTTCCAGCTTGGTGGCCAGGTCAATAGCCAGCAGCAAGTCAGCATCGGCATCGGTTCGGTCGCCGCCAGTGCCCTGGGAAACAACGCCGTCGGTTTCCTCAACGACATTGTGACCGGTGGAAACGCATCGATCGTCGGCGGAAAGGCTGAGAAGGCCAGCCAAATCGTTCAGGTGGCCATTCAGCAGGTCGCCGAGTTGCAGGGACGCCTCGGCGCCTTCGAGAAGAACACCCTCCAGACCAATTCGGCGAGCCTTCAGGTCACCTTGGAAAACGTGACCTCCAGCGAAGCCGATATTCAGGACGCCGATTTTGCCGCCGAGACCGCCAATCTTACGCGGAACCAGATTCTGGTGCAGGCGGGGACCAGCGTGCTGGCCACCGCCAACAACACCCCGCAGGCTGTGCTTACGCTGCTTCAGGGTCATTGATCCTGAAGCATGGACAAAGTGAAATTTTCGCGGACGGCCCGGCTTAGCCGGACCGTCCGTTTTTGCGCAGTCGCGCCGAATCGGCGTTATCGCACCCTCACGTCATATAATCGCCCAGTCGGCGCATAGCCGTCGTGGCGGCCTCACCGCCCCCATTTTTTAGGAAATCTTTTCCCAGTCCCGTTAAAGTGCCCCGTTCTCTCCGTCGATACGCCGCCTATGCCGCGTGGAGTTTCGTGATGTGCCTCACACTCGGCGGACTTGCGGGAAAGGAGGCATTGATGGCGGAAGGGCCATGCCCATCCGCCGATGAATTCGCGTCGCTCCCGTGACACGGCGGCGACGCGTGCCTTGTGGTTTTGGCGGGATTACCCTGACCTGCCAGCGAAGTACATTCAGGGATTGGTCCTTTAGTCACGGAGAGACAGGTTATGAGCGTCATTAATACCAACGTCAACTCGCTGATCGCCCAGCGATCCTTGGCGCAAAACAATACCGCTTTGAATACGAGCCTCGAACGGCTCAGTACGGGTTTCCAGATCAACAGTGGTGCCGATAATCCCGCAGGTTTGATCGCGGGATTGAGCCTCCAGCAGGAACAGACCGGCATTCAGACCGCCATCAGCAACGCCAGCCTTGCCGGCAACGTTATTGGAACTGCCGAAGGCGGCTTGAACGAGGTCAGCTCGCTTCTGACTCAGGTGCAGGGTCTGGTCGGCCAGGCCGCCAACTCCGGTGCTCTCAGCTCCGACGAGGTTGCGGCCAATCAGTTGCAGGTGGACTCCATTCTTTCCACCATCAACCGCATTTCCCAATCCACGTCGTTCGAGGGCTCGCAGCTTCTCAACGGCAGCTTGGCCTACACGACCAGCAGCGTGGGATCCGCGGTGACCAACCTCCAGATCAACAGCGCCCTGGTGCCGGACGGCGGCAACGTTGCCGTGGCCGTGCAGGTGATTTCTTCCGCCAAGACCGCCAAGCTCACCTACCAGGGCGGCGCCGTCAGCGGAAACACCGTCACCCTTCAGGTCGCCGGCAACCTCGGCAGCACCCAGTTGTCCTTCGCTTCCGGCACCACCGTCAGCTCGATCGCCACCGCGATCAACGGCGTGAAAACCTCGACGGGCCTGTCCGCCCAAGTCAGCGGCACCGCCCTGCGAGTGAACTCCACGCAGTACGGTTCGGCCCAGTTCGCCAGCATTCAGGTCATCGCTGGAAAGCTGAAATCAAATTTCAGCGCGACCAAGAACTCGGGAACCGATGCCGGCGTGACCATCAACGGCGCCACGGCGGAGGCCAACGGTCTGGCCATCAGCTACCGCAACGCCAACCTCGACGTCAGCCTCAACCTGGCGACCAATTACGACAAGCCCACCTCCACGACGTTCTACGTCACCGGCGGCGGCGCCACGTTCCAATTGGGTTCCGAGGTGTCCGAGAACGGCAAGGCCTCGATCGGCATCTCGTCGGTTTCCACCGGCGATCTCGGCGATTCCTTCAACGGGTACTTGAGCTCCATCGGCAGCGGCGGAGCCAACAGCCTGTCCAGCAACAACCTCTCGACCGCGCAGAACATTCTCAATAGCGCGATCGGACAGGTGAGCAATCTGCGAGGCCGGCTCGGCGCTTTCCAGACCTTCACCATCGGCTCGACGGTGAGCAGTCTGGGTGTGGCCTATGAGAACGTGTCGGCTGCGGAATCGGCCATCATGGACACCGACTTTGCCGCTGAAACGTCGAACCTGACCCGCGACCAGATTCTGTCGCAGGCAGCCACGACGGTGCTTTCCCAGGCCAACGCTCAACCGGACAACGTCCTGAAGCTTCTGGGCTGATGATGATCCGGTGATCACCGCGGCGGAGCCACGGGGTCCTTTTCTCGCAAGTCAAGCGTCCCCCGGCCCTAAAAGGCCGGGGGATTTCTTTTAGCCTCCGGCGTCCCATAAAAAACCAGTTAAACAAAGCACGACCGTCGGCCCAACGCCTTTTTCGCCGCCCACGCCGTCCACTGGCACTGTGCCCTATAACTCGGCTCCGACGAATAATGTGCGGGAAACTGAAAGATTGCTCACCAAGAACGTCGATTATTGAACCCGTGCGTCGGCGGTGCTTCGGACCTCGGGAGCAGGCGAGCAAGCGCCGCCAAGAATGGTTCGTGAGAAAGGAGCGCAGCGACTTCACATGCGGGAGCGACGACTCTCGAAACTAGCCACGGAACGGCGGCCGGCTAACCGTCCCCCATATTGCCGGCTCAATTGTCAAGGGGATGACATAAAAACTTTGCTCGCTCACTTACGGAGCGGCACGTGGGTCGCACGGATGCGAATCCTGCTCCACGTAAACCGCGGAGGCTTTGCCTTCCGCACATTGTCACGGAGAGACATTCATGAGCGTAATCAACACCAACGTCAGTTCGCTGATTGCCCAGCGATCCCTATCTCAAAACAATACAAGTCTGAACACCAGCCTCGAACGGCTCAGTACCGGCTTGCAAATCAACAGTGGTGCCGATAATCCCGCAGGTTTGATCGCGGGATTGAGCCTCCAGCAGGAACAGACCGGCATTGAGACCGCCATCAGCAACGCCAGCCTTGCCGGCAACGTCATCGGGACCGCCGAAGGCGGTTTGAACGAGGTTAGTTCCCTTTTGATCCAGTTGCAGGGCCTGATCGGCCAGGCCGCCAACTCCGGGGCTCTCAGCTCCGACGAGGTTGCGGCCAATCAGTTGCAGGTGGACTCCATCCTTTCCACCATCAACCGCATCTCCCAATCCACGTCGTTCGAGGGCTCGCAGCTCCTCAACGGCAACCTGGCCTACACCACCAGCAGCGTGGGATCCGCGGTGACCAACCTCCAGGTCAACAGCGCCCTGGTGCCGGACGGCGGCAACGTGGCCGTGGCCGTCCAGGTCATTTCTTCCGCCAAGACCGCCAAGCTCACCTATCAGGGCGGCTCGATCAGCGGAAACACCGTCACCCTGCAAATCGCCGGCAACCTCGGCAGCACCCAGTTGTCCTTCGCTTCCGGCACCACCGTCAGCTCGATCGCCACCGCGGTCAACGGCGTGAGGAACTCGACGGGCTTGTCCGCCCAGGTCAGCGGCGCCGCCCTGCGTGTGAACTCCACCCAGTACGGTTCGGCCCAGTTCGCCAGCATTCAGGTCATCGCCGGAAAACTGAAATCAAGTTTCAGCGGCACCAAGACCTCCGGCGCCGATGCCGGCGTGACCATCAACGGCGCCACCGCGGAGGCCAACGGCCTGGCCATCAGCTACCGCAACGCCAGCCTCGACGTCAGCCTCGACCTGGCAACCAATTACGACAAGCCCACCTCCACGACCTTCTACGTCACCGGCGGCGGCGCCACGTTCCAATTGGGCTCTGAGGTCAATGCCACCAACAAGGCCTCGATCGGCGTCTCGTCGGTTTCCACCGGCGATCTGGGCGATTCCTTCAACGGGTACTTGAGCTCCATCGGCAGCGGCGGCGCCAACAGCCTGTCCAGCAACAACCTCTCCACCGCGCAGAACATTCTCAACAGCGCCATCGGACAGGTCAGCAGCCTGCGCGGCCGCCTGGGTGCTTTCCAAACCTTCACCATCGGCTCCACCGTCAGCAGTCTGGGCGTCTCCTACGAGAACGTCTCGGCCGCCGAGTCCGCCATCATGAACACCGACTTCGCCTCCGAAACCTCCAACCTCACCCGCGACCAGATTCTGTCCCAGGCAGCCACCACGGTGTTGGCCCAGGCCAACGCTCAACCCGACAACGTTCTCAAGCTCCTCGGTGGTGCTTGATCCAACCTCGCCGCGGCTAAGCCACGGCGTCCTATCTCGCGAATCAAGCGTCCCCCGGCCCCTAACTAAAGGGCCGGGGGCGTTTTTTCCCTTCGCCCGATCATCGGGTATCCTCCGTCGATGCCTCGGGTCGCGCTATTCATCACCTGCCTGACCGACCAGTTTTATCCCCACGTCGGCGTCGCCGTCACGAAAATCCTCGAGCGTTTCGGCTGCCAGGTGCTTTTCCCCCAGGCCCAGACCTGTTGCGGCCAGCCGTTTTTCAACAACGGATTTCCCGCCGAATCCCGCCAGCTTGCCAAGCGCATGATCCGCATCTTCCAGCCCTATCCCTACGTCGTCACCCCTTCCGCCTCCTGCTGCGCCATGGTGCGCCAGCAGTATCCCGAGCTTCTGCACGATGACCCCGACTGGCAGAAGCCGATGAACGAACTCCGCGTCAAAACCTACGAATTCGTCGAATTTCTCGACAAAGTCCTCAGCGTCGATCTCCGCGAGTTCTCCTTATCCGACCCCCAGGAGATCACCTATCACTACACCTGCCATCTTCGCGCCCTCGGCGTGAAGGACGCTGCCGTCCATCTGCTTCGCCAAATTGGTAACGTCCAATTCAAGCCGATGGAAAAGGCCGATGAATGCTGCGGCTTCGGCGGCTCCTTCGCGATCAAATATCCCGCCATCAGCGGCGCCATCGTCGAGGACAAGATCACCTGCATCGCCCAGACCGGCGTCAAAACGGTCATCTGCAACGACGCCGGTTGCTCGATGAACATCTCCGGAATGTGCCATCGCCGCGGCATGAACACGGATGTCAAGCACCTTGCCGAACTGATGGCCGATGCCATGGGGATCCGAACGGATGGGTGGTGATTGCCGATTGGAACATTGGAATCCGGTCACATTCGCAATCCAAAGCCCTGGGAGCTTGCTCCCCGGGGTCAATTCACCCCCGAAAGCCCGCGGATCGCCATCCGCGGGTCCTCATGCTGAAGTGCAATCAGCAATGCAATGGGATAGATCAAAGCCAGGATGCTCGGGATGATCAGAATCAAACCCTCCATTTCGAAGTTCGCGAAAATCGCAATTGTGCCCAGGACCGCGGTAATCAATTTCACCACCGCGTAGACCCGATGAGTCGCGATCCCGCGCGGCTTTGATTTCAGGATCCGATACGCGCCGATAAGCAATAACAAGGCCGGCGCGAGGTCCGCCCCGAAGGCGATGGCCGCGAATTCCGCCGACTGAGATTCGCGACTATCCAGCGACATAACGACCAAGGCCCCGACCTCATAGAATCCGCCCACCAGCAGGTTCATACAGGCGACACAGATGCTGATCATGCCGATGGCCGTGAATAGGGCGGGGCGCGAATCGCCGAACCCGAAGGTGTACGAACCTGTCGCCGCGTCGGATGCTCGCCGGCGAAATGTCCCGCTGCAAAGGACAATCAGCAGCGAGATTGGATAAAGGCATCCCACGAACGCCAGCGGCGTGCCCAGCGGAAACCGCAGCGGCATTTGTGTTGCAAAATATGTCGAAAGCAGGGAGGTCCCCATCGCGATGCTCAGGGGGAGCTTGATGGCGGCGTACGCCCAATGGAGCCGAATGCCCCGGGGATCCGACTTCAAAAAATACACCCCCGCCGCCAACAGCAGGATCGCCAAAAGTGCGCTAATTCCGAAAACGATCGCCGATAGAAACGCCGACACGTACTGGTCATGCTGGATTTTCTGGTTCTGTTGCGTGACCGCCATCGGCGGGGGAATGGGGCTTGGGGCAAAGCTCGGGCGTCTGATGGTTGGGTACGCCGATTCCCGCCCGTCCGCCTCCAGACGCGTTCGATACATGTTATATGGACTCCCATGATTCGCGGCCAGCAGCACCGAGTGATTGCCGCTGGCCCAGGCCCGAACCATTTGCAGTTTGCCGGGCGTTTGCGATCCCAGCGGCACGTCCGGATCGATGAGCCCTTGCCCGTCTTTAGAGAGTATTTTGGCCAGAGCCTTTTTTTGTGCTTCATTGAGCGAATCCCGGCTTCGCGAATCCAGTTCCTTATTGATGTAATCAATCGTGCTGGAAATCTCGGCCGGCGCGAGGGCGCGAAACGCCGTTGGCTGAGACGCCGCGGCGCTCATGGCGGCCTTCATGGCGGCCAAGCTCTGGGCGCGCCGCGCGGCCATCTGCTGCAACTGCGCCGGCGCCTGGATTACTCGCCGCATTTCGCCGACGGCCGAGCGTTCAGAAATGCAATCGAACAGCAAACCGAGACTCGCGACGCAGATGCTGACGATCCCCACGACCGTCACCAGCGGAGGCCGCCGATAAAGGCCGGCGCTGGCATAGCCAAGCGGCTCGATCCCGCGCGAATCGCCTGTGGTCCATTCCATCATGTCTTGGCAAAGTCCCGGCGCTCACCGCCTCCCTCATTTTCCACTGTCCATTATCCACTGTCCATTGCTCTACTTTCTCGCGCATCGCCCGCTACAATCGCCCCATGCCGCCGGCCACCGAGGCGTTCAATTTCCAAGCCCTGAGCGCCAAAGCCGTCGCCGATGAACGCCTGAAAAAAGCCCTCGGCGCCAACACCATGCGGCAATACCAGGGCCGCCGGCAAGTCATGCTCCAACTGCCCGATGCCGACGGCCTGCGGTCCCTGGCCGGCCAGATCAAGCAGCACGCCCTGGACCATCTCGATTTCTACCTCGAACAACTGCAATCTGCCGTCCAGCGCAACGGCGGGCACGTGCACTT
This sequence comes from Tepidisphaeraceae bacterium, assembly GCA_050010915.1. Taxonomy (GTDB): domain Bacteria; phylum Planctomycetota; class Phycisphaerae; order Tepidisphaerales; family Tepidisphaeraceae; genus PALSA-1353. The sequence continues at coordinate 11,796 of JBEKKC010000001.1, forward strand.
TGCCGACGACGGCGAGGCCGCCAAACGCATCATTGCCGACATCGCCAAAAAATCCCGCCGCACGCGCGTCATCAAGAGCAAGTCGATGGCCAGCGAGGAAATCGAGCTGTCGCATTTTCTCCAAAGCACGGGACTCGATCTGGTCGAGACGGACCTGGGCGAGTTCATCATCCAGCTCAGCCACGACAAGCCGAGCCATCTGGTTGCTCCGATCATGCACAAGGATCGGGCGTCGATCGCCAGGCTTTTCAGCGAGTATTTCAGGACTCCGTATAATGAAGATCCGCCGACGCTCACCGCCCAGGCCAGGGCTTTTCTGCGTGACAAATTCCGCCATGCCGATCTGGGGATCACCGGCGGAAATTTCCTGGTCGCCGAAACGGGACAGGTCTGTGTCGTCGAGAACGAGGGCAACGCCCGGCAATCCGTCACCACTCCGCGCGTCCTGATCAGCCTCGTCGGGATCGAAAAGCTCGTTCCCCGCCTGGCCGATTTGGCAGTCATGCTAAAACTCCTCGCCCGCAGCGCCACCGGCCAGCCGATGACCGTTTACACCAGCCTTTTCGGCGGCCCGCGCTGGGCCGGCGAGAAGGACGGACCCGAGGAATTCCATCTGGTTTTGCTCGACAACGGCCGGACCGAAATCCTCGCCGATCCCGAATATCGCCAAACCCTCCGCTGCATCCGCTGCGGCGCGTGTTTGAACGCCTGCCCCATCTATCGCAAGATCGGCGGGCACGCCTACGGCAGCGTTTATCCCGGCCCCATCGGCGCACTGATCACGCCGCTGTTTCAGGGCCTCGCCAAATTCAAGGATTTGCCCCAGGCCAGCAGCCTGTGCGGCGCCTGTTATGAAGCCTGCCCCGTGAAGATCGACATACCCAAACTTCTCATCAGTCTCCGGCGAGACATCCACACCCGGCGCCTCAGCGGCGCTTTCGAGCGGCTGATCTACAAGACCTCGGCGCGGGGAATGAAAAACCCGTCGATATACCGCCTGATCGGCGCGGCCCAGAGATTCGAGCTTCGGCGGCGGGCTGGCAATACCGGTTGGATTCGTGACCTGCCCACGTTCCTCGCCGGTTGGACCCGCGTTCGCGACCTGCCCGCCCCCGCACGGCGATCGTTTCATCAAGTCTGGAAGGATCGAGCGTGAATTCCCGGCTCTCGCCCGCTGTTCTCATCTTGATCCTGGCCGGATCGTTCGTCCTCAAACTCCACCATCTCGACCACGCCGCCGTCAAACCGCTCGATGAAGTCTTCCACGCCATCGTCGCCAGAAACTTCTTGAAGCATCCCTTCACCCCCACCCTGGTCGATCGTCCGTTCCTGGCCTACGACCGCGACGATTGGCTCAACAACCACGTCTGGCTTCACAAACCCCCCATGGCCCTGTGGCAGATTTCACTTTCCTTTCTCCTGCTCGGCGTAAACACCCTGGCCCTGCGCCTCCCCTCGGCGATTCTTTCCACCCTGGCCGCCTGGCTCACCTATCTGATCGGATGCCGGCTGCTGGATCGCACCGCCGCCCTCGTCGCCGCCGCGCTCCAGGCCTTCAATCCCGTCATTCTGATGCTGGTTCACGGCTACGTCTTCAGCGATCACGTCGATATTTCCCTCCTCTTCTGGACCGAGTTGTCGATCTATTTCCTCATCCGCGCCCTGGCCCCATCCGGCGGCGTTGAAGATCACCGCCGGCTTTTCCTCATCCTCTGCGGCATCGCGCAAGGCCTGGCGTTCCTCTCAAAAACCTACCCCGCCCTCATCACCACCGTCCTGGCCCTCGTTGCCATCCGGTCCCTTCCCCGCAAGGGAATCCTCACCCTGCTTCTTTCGACTTTCGTGACGATCGCACCCTGGCTCATCTGGACCGCCATCCGCTTCCCGCATGAATTCGCCCGCGAAAACCTCCAAATCCTGCACCACTTGAACGAGAACGTCGAGAACTGGGCCGCTCCCTGGGACCAGTTGGTCTTTTACTATTGGATCAGCATTTTCCACGTCTTCTATCCCGCCATCATCGCCGCCGCCGCGGTTTTCCTCCTCCGCGCCTGCCGGGAAAATCGCCTGCCCTTGTGGTTGATCCTTGCCTGGGCCGCCGCCGTCTCGGTCCCCCATCTTCTGGCTACGTCCAAACCCATGACCGCCACCCTGATCGGCTGGCCCGCCGCCTGGCTCATGTTCGGCAACCTCGTCTCCCGCGCCCTCCGCGGCCACCGCCTCGCACTGGGAACCTGGCTCGCCTCCATGCTCCTGGCAATCCTCTTTCTTCATCACGACTCAATCCCCGTCGGCGGCGAAAATTGGGGCCGCGTCCCCGCCGGCTTCGCCGTCATCATGCGACAACATGTATGGGTTCTCTGGCACGTCCTGGCTGCACTGGCCGCCGGCGCGATCCTCGGCAGGATCGCGCTTTCCCCCAAGCTCCGCCGCTTCGCCGCTGGATTTGCCGCCGCCGCCGCCGTCTTCCTCGCCGCGATCTGGTGGAAGGGCGATCACCCGCCCGGCTATCTCAAGGTCGCCGTCGAAGTCACTCAGATCAACGCCAACGCCCCCGACTTTGCCGACGTCGGCCAGTTCGCCGCCCGCCTGCCGGCCAATGCCGCTTTCCTGGTTGACGAACATTCCCGCCTGGAAAACAAGCTCGTCGAATTTGCCGCCGACCGCTCCTGCTATCCCGCGACGGAAAAGGATTGGCCCGACCTTGCCCGCCAACTGGAACAAGCCGGCGCGCTGCCGTATCTGTTCACCCCGGCTATCCTGCCGTTGCCGGTCGTCCACGTCGATCTTCAAAACGCGCGCACCGTTTACGCCTGCACGCCGGCCGCCAAGTTGGCCGCGGGGGCGAGATGAGAAATGCAATGCCCGATCCCATGCTCGAAAAAGTTCGCAAAGCCTTGGGCCGATCGCGGCCCCTGGCAAATCCGCCAACGCCGCCGCAGATTCCCGATTCCGTTGCCCGGCTGGCGGCCAAGGACGCCAACCTGGTCGAGCTCTTCGCCAAATCCGCCGTCCAGGCGAATTTTCTATTCGAGGAAGTCCCAGCCGATCAAATCCGCTCCCGCCTCATCGAGTTTCTCCGCCTGCACCAATGTACCAAGATTGGCATTCCCAACTCGCCGCTGCTGGATCGTTTGGGAATCCCCAAATCTCTCGAAGACGCCGGCCTGACCGTTCATCGCTGGGACCTCTCCACACTGGACGCCTCCTACGATTTGGATTGCGGCCTCACGGACGTTTACGCCGCCGTCGCCGAAACCGGCTCGCTGGTCATTCGCCCCAATCCCCATCACGGCCTGGCGATTTCACTGGTTCCCCCGATCCACATTGCGCTCGTCGAGCCGGCGACAATCGGTCCCGACCTGATCGATCTCCTGGAAAAAATCCGCCTCGAGCCTCATCCGCCGAACGTCACGGTCATTACCGGCCCCTCCAAGACCGCCGACATCGAAGGCGCCCTGGTCACCGGCGTCCACGGCCCGGGCTTGGTGCAGGTGTTTCTGGTGAGAGCAGTGGACAGTGGATAATGGATAGTGGACAGTGGAAAAGGAGGGGGAGCGGGTCCATGGCGCGGCATGGCTGGGCGATGAGACAGAATGAGACACTTTGAGACACTTTAGAGTGTATTGTTAGTGCATACAAGCTTTATGAATGGGCGTAACCAATTTCCATCAATGTGATTATGATTGTTTTGCGGATGGGCATCGATGAGAAAGCAACGAAAGTGTCTCAGGCGAGCTCAACAACGAGGCCATCGTAGATTTGGGGGTGTCTCGGCAAACGGAACAGGAGCGAACCGTTTTTGGGGAATAACTTAGTGCTTGCTAGTTGATGTTTTGACCGAGTTTGCAATGTCTTTGAGATTTGGGATGATTACTCCAACCTTTTCCGCGCCTTTTGCTTGCGTTAACCCCTGGGGGATCGCAAATGGGCAAATCCAAGATGCCTTCTGCCTTGGAAGTGGCTGCCGCCGTGCGGCTTGCCTGGGAGGCTGCGGAACTGCGTTCCAATCCCCAGGCGCAGGGGCGGCACTTGGTAGATGGCATGGCCAAGCTGATCGGGGGCGACATCGGCTTCTATTCCGCAATCGCCGACTTTGTTCCCTCGAAACTGCCACGATGGCTATTTGCCGCCACCGGTTCCGAGGTTCCCAGGCCGGTTTTGCAGTATTTCGCCTGCACGGAAAACTCCATTCTCGACGACCCGGTGATGGATTTGGGCAGGACTTCGACCGGCGTTTCGGTCTTGCAAATGTGCGAACTCCTGGCCGGACGCGATCCAACACCCTATTCGAATGTCGTCGACCTCCTGCATCGTGTGGGCCATCGGGATGCCCTGATTGGAATGTTCCGCCGGAAAGACGCATCGGCAGTCACCGCGTTGAGCGTGCATCGCACAGACCTGAAGCGCGTGCACAATGCGCGCGAGCGTTCAATTGTGCTATGGATTACACGGGAACTACGGCACCTCTACGAAACCGGGCGGCTTGACCCGACGTCCGCGGGGCCATTTGACGTTCTCTCGCCTCGCCTCCGGCAAGTTGCGGAAATGCTGCTCACGTCGGAATCGCAGAAACAGATCGCCCGAACGCTGCGCCTGAGCCAGTACACGGTGCGTGATTACGTCAAGCAAGTCTATCGCCGACTCGGCGTCGAGAGTCGCGCCGAAATAATGTCCCGCTACGCGGCAAGCATTTCAAAATGACCATCTCAGCCGGACTCCGTGTTGTCGCCGCTGGGCCGCCTGCCGCGGACACCCCCACATTTGTGGGTGATTGATGCCGACCCGATTCAGTGATAAAAGCCTTTCCCATGAGTCGACAACGAATACCCGCCAGAAGCAAACGGAGCGACGCGCCGGTCCTGGATATCGAGGAGTGGCGTCCGATTATTCGTTCCCTCGGCCTTTCGGGAAGACAGGGCCGAATTGTGGAACTGATCCTTCAAGGCATGCGAGACAAACAGATAGCCGTTGAGTTGAATTTGAGCATTTACACGATCCGAACGTATCTGAATCGAATCTTTGACAAACTTGGAGTAGATGATCGTTTTGAACTGCTTTTGCGGATTTTGGCAAGCCGCAAGTCCAACTGCGGGCACGAGAGGTGTCCCTATAAATAGTGACACAGTAAATAGCGGCTTGTTGCGATGAAATGAATCGCTATAGTTCGCCGGGCCGCAAGTCTTGGGCTCTTTTTTTGGCTCCGGCCTGTCGTAAACAGAGAATCGCAAGTCGCCTTTGGCGACGGAACGGTTGGGAAGTTGGAATTAATCGAAAATGTTTGCACCCACAAAAGGGAGCGGGAGTAAAATGAAAAGCAATGGTACTCTTCTGAGGTTTGCGGCTGGCACGTTCAGGCCAGTGGCCATGTCCGTCATGGCACTCTTTGTTTTTTTGCCGGGGATGGAATCCGCTCGAGGCGATATCTCCATTCCATCCGATGGAGTTTCGGGCGGGGGTGGCTTAAGCACATACGAACAAATTAGCTACGATTATCCTCCCTACAACCCACCCGTTAGCAATGCGGCCCAGAGTTTTTATGACAGCCCTACAGGTTCAAATTCCTATTCCGGGGGCGCGACACTCGGAAAGTATGTCGACAGCAACAGTGTGCCGGAGGAGTACTCGTCCGCCAATATGGCTTTCGGCCTCACGCAAACTCCTGGGTCCGGGTGGGAAATGAACGGTAGCGAAAATGCTGAAGCTTTCGCCAATTCACCGGAGGGAGGGGCGGACTTACCGACGGATTTTCGACAGGTCCAGTCAGGAGGTTCGCTTGGAGTTTCGTTCACCGTGGAGCCGGGAACCTCAGAGTATTTCACGATCTCCGGTACCTTGTCTTTCACGGGTACAGGGGGCGTCCCTAACCCCATAAGCGGCTTTCCCGATTTTTCAGGAGGCTATGGGGAGGGGAGTGGCGACAATAGCGTTAGTATATCCGGTACTACCCTCGGCGGGGTTGCTGGCACGGCTGCAAACGTAGGTGCATTCGAACCAGCCGCAAACGCAACCTATCAGTTAGTTAAACCGCAATGGTGGGCGCCATCCGTTTCATTGGACGGAACCGTGATGCAGGTCATGCTGCCGGAACTGAATGTGTTGCGTAAGGTATCGTCGGCGTTGTGCGTCCGCGCCTTGCTGCGGGCACAACAGGGCGACTTCGACGGGTTCCTGGCGGACGTGGTGACGGCGAAACGGCTCGACCGCCGGGCATTCGGTTGGACGGCCATTGGTCATTTGGTGGCCAACCACATCGACGAATTGGCCGACCAAGCCGTCGGCGTCACCGCCGGAGCGGGCATATTCTCCAGCGATCAGTGCGCGAATTTGGCCAGGGCTCTGGATGGCATGGAGCCGATGCCCCCGCTTTGGGAAGTTTCGGATGTCGGCGAGCGATAGTCCGTGTTGAATTGTGCCCAAGTCATTGCGACGGGGAAGATAGGACTGTTGGCCAACGATGGCGACTGGACAAGGCCGTTCCAGGCGGTGGACCGGGATTCGGTGGATTGGAACGTCGTGCTCCAGCAGATCAACGGCGTGAGCGACGAAATCACCGCGATCATGAAAACGCCCTGCTTCAAGGACGAGCAAATTGCCCGCCAGATTTTCGATTGGAAAATGGAGAAGAAAGGAGCGAACCTGCGATCGCACCCAAGCCTGGCGAAGAAACCGGAAGAAACCAACCAAGACTATACCCAGCGCGTGGCCGATGCGATGCTGGCGAGCTATTCGCCGAGTTTCTGGCGGGCCGAGGACACCTGCCGTAGCGGATTGCTGCGAGAGAAAATGGCTCGGGCGCTGGTGGCGGCGGCGGAGTATCGCGCCGACAAAGGCAATTGGCCGAACACGCTCCAGGATTTGGTTTCGGCCTATTTGCCTCAAGTACCCGTGGAAATGTTTTCAGCCACCGGGACGGAACCGATCCGGTATCAGCGGACGGACCAGGGCATACTCCTGCGTGCGCGCGGGCCGAAGCTTAGCGATACACCGCTTGATATCACCGAGGGAACGGGGCCGGACGCTGGCGCCGAGGGACCGTAGAGCGGGCCGGCATCGCACAACTCGCTGTTCGAGTTCACTTCTTGCAATTTGGTGCTAATGGACGCCCGCAGGGCAGCCGATGATCAGAGGGAATTCTTGGACTTCGACGCAGGGACTGCTTATGGAACTCTCCGCGGAACTCTTCGAGCAAACCATCCGCTCGTTCAAGGGCGATGGATCATCGGTCAAAAAGCAGCGCCGTCGCCACCCTCGCGTTGGCATTAGTTGCCGCCTCAAAATCGTTCCCGTTGAATCAGGCGTCGCTGGCGCGGAGATCGAAGTGCGGACGCGGGACATATCCCGGAAGGGCATCGGAATTATCTCCTCTCAATCGATGACCATCGGCAGCCGATTCGTTGTCCGATTCCCGCGCGCCGACGGTACACCCTCTCTGGCCGTGGTTTGCACCATCCGGTGTTGCACTCGATTGTCCCAGGGAGTGTTTGCGATCGGTGCGGACTTCGAAGGCATAGACAAGGCCAAATCCGCGGCCGCGTAGCGGGTGGGATTTATCAAGAACGTTGCGACGTAACGTAAACCGCTCTGGGGGTTATGCCGAGAATCTGAGCTGTGTACCCGAACGCGGTCGGAAAACGGTTAGCCCGCTCGCGACAATGGACGGACGTTGAAGATTCCATCTGCGGTGAGTGGCTGGATGTCGGTTTCGGGAACGGTGACGACCGCGATGCTCTCGCCCACGGCGTTAAACACCTCAAGGATCACGCCTCGCGGACCGCCGGTTGGATGCGGAAGGACCTCCACCACCGTCCCCACGTCGCCGGCGCGCAGGTTATGCTCGGGTACGTCGCGCCGCAACGCGACCTCCTTAAACATTTCGATGTTCATGCGCGTTTCCCCGTGTCCGGCGGCACCGACCGCTTCTGGATCCCACCTTGATCGGTCCCCTATCCAGCCCGTCTGGCGATGAGTTTCTGGACCTTGGGAACCAGTTCGACCGGAACGGGCATCATTGCGATCGTGATATTGTTGTACGCGGCCTCGGCCTCGGCGATGGCTTCCTCATCCGATTGATGGTCGTAGTAATCGATAACGGCCTGGACTCGCTTGCGATTCCAACCTTTGGGATATGGACTCGGGTCTTTGCCGGAACGAGATCGAATCGGCCTGGGTGATTTTTCCCTCATGGATGTCTCCGTTTCAGGCGGTGTTTCAGCGCCCGAAGCTGCCTGCCGGCCAACTCGTAGGCCGTGATGATAAAGATACCATCTCCACCATGGGCTGGGGAATAGATCATTCTCAGATATCGGCCGGCCCGCGTCTGGCCCGCCGCGACAAAGCTGCCATCGCGCCCGCGTACTGTTTCCAGCGGCCGCGCCAGCGCCTCAACGACCTCGAACGTCTGCACGCCATGGCTGTAAATATGCGGCGTGCCATCAATGTCCGTATGAAATCGAATCCTCACGCGAACAATTCTCCCTTATGGCCGGCGATCAACTGGCCGCGCGCTTGTCTCGTTGGCACAGTCAACGCCGCAATTCTCCCCAAATGGCTAAACGAGGCAAGGAAACACATGGGGAGAACTGAAAGTGGGATGTGACCTTCGTTTGTGGTCCTGCTGGCACCCCATCGTCAGCATGTTCCGCTTCGCCGTGCAAACGACGGGCCATCCGCGACTCGGTTGAGTCACACCAATTGCCTTCGCCGTTGGCGCAGGAGCAGGCTCGCACCGGCGATCAGCACCAGCGAACCCGTCGCCGGCTCAGGTACGACTACGGCAATGCCCACCGGGCCAACCAACCCCGATATTAGAGAAGTATTCACTGTTGTTCCCGACATGTCGTATTCGCCAACAGTGTCGCCATCGTAGTTTGTAACGAAAAGGTCCGATCCAGACAGGGCAATGCGTGATGGCCAATTCAAGCCCGAGATCAAGGATGCATTCACCACTGCTCCCGAAGTCATATATTCGCCAATCGTGTCGGCCGTTGTGCTCGTGACGAACACGTCAGATCCAGACACAGCGACGCCGGACGGATTATTTAATGAGATAAGGGAGGCGTTCACGGTGCCTCCCGACGAGCTGTACTCGCCGACAGTGCCGTTGTTGAAGTTCGCGACGAAAAGGTCTGTTCCGGACACGGCGATGCCGCCAGGCTCATGCAACCCCGAGACTAGCGCGGCGTTTACAGTGCCTCCCGACGTGGTGTACTCGCCGATTGTGCCGCCATTCTCGTTTGTGACAAACACGTCGGATCCGGATATGGCAATGTCATCCGGTCCAATTAACCCCGTGACAAGAGAGGCGTTCACCGTGGCCCCCGAGGTAGTGTATTCCCCAATCGTGCCGCTCCCGAAATTGGTGACAAACAAATCCTGCCCAGACAGGGCAATGCCATCTGGATTATTCAACCCCGCGATGAGGGTTGCATTCACCGTCGCTCCCGATGTGGTGTATTCGCCGACCGTGCCGCCGTTTTGGTTTACGGCAAAGATTTGCCCTCGCACGGTCGCGGGCGTGAGTACCGCTCCCGCCGAGAGGACCAATGCCATGACGGACATGGTGCCTAACCTGAATTTCCGCGCCGCCACCATCGGAATAATTTTGTGATTCATGTTCATTCCTTCTCTTTGTGCTTCCAAATTTGTTGTTTGAATGTGAGACGTGATTGGAATCGGCAACTGCGGGGGCGTCAGCGGGTATTTCCGCGCCGACGGCGGGCGAGCAAGCCCAGGCTGGCCATTCCAATCAGCGAGGGAGTTGCTGGTTCGGGTACCACGACCGCCACATCTTGTGGGTCATCGTACAATCCCGAGACAAGCGAAGCGTTAATTGTGGCCCCGGACGTAGTATACTCGCCGATCCGATTGGCTGTGTTGGCAACAAATAGGTCTGAACTCGAGGAAGCGATGCCCGCAGGATCATCCAGCCCAGAAACTAAGGAGGCGTTTACAATTGCTCCGGATGTTGTGTACTCGCCAACGTCGCCAAATCCAGCGTACCCATTGCCGTACGTAACAAACAGGTCGGGTCCAGACACGGCAAGATGTTGCGGAGTAACCAATCCTGAGACCAAGGACGCAATCGAGGAAATTACCGATCCGGGCGTTGGCCCTAACGTGTACTCGCCGATGCTCCCGTCATTAACGTAAGGGGAACCGCTAGGACCCTGGTTCACAACAAATAGGTTTGATCCAGAAATCGCCAAGCCTAACGGGTAATGCAATCCTGACACAAGCGCGGAATTAACAACCGCGCCCGATGTGGTGTATTCGCTGATTGTTCCGAACTCAAAGTTCGTGAAGAACAGATCGGAACCAGACACGGCAATACCACCTTCAGGGTCCAGTAGTCCGGCCTCAAACGCAACGAAGGAGCTATTCACAGCGGCTCCAGAAGTGGTGTATTCACCAATTGTGCCAGCATTGGCATTCGCGACGTAAATATCGGATCCAGACAGGGCAATGGCGTCTGGACCATTTAAATTCGAGACTAGATTGGCGTTGACCGTCCCGCCGGTTGTGGTGTATTCGCCGATCGTGCCGGCGTCGTAGTTTGTTTCAAAAATTTGCCCCTGGACGGTCGTCGGCAGAAGCGTCGCCTTTGACAACAAAATCAATGCCAGGAGGGGGATTGCACGTGGCTTGAACGTGCTCGCCTTGAGCAGCCGATTGATCTTTGAATTCATATTCTTCCCTTTGCCTTTTTTGGTTGGAGACTTTGTCGATCAATCAATTTGAGACGCGATTTGATTCGAGTGGTCAGCTATGGCGCTGTTGGATCACACCAACAGCATTTTCTCTTCGCAGCATCATGATTTCCGCGTCGCTGGCGGGCGAGCAAACCGAGGCTGGCCAAGCCAAGTAGCGATGCGGAGGCGGGTTCGGGGACGGATACCGCGAGCACAAATGGCGAGAATTGACCTACCTCCACGGAAATGGTGTCGTTCGTCAAATCGACCTGAGCGTTTTCCTCATGCCAAGCGCCATCGTAGAAATGTTCAACAATTAGCGAGCTCGGATCGAATCCATCCCCCAGCAATGCCGGGTCAAATGCGAATGTCAATGTGGCATCCCCGGAAAAAGTGCCCGTAAAGCCAACGTCCCAACCCTGTGCCGTCTGGCCAGCCAACTCAAATCCCAAGGTTGGGGGGGGATCGAGATTAAGCTCGTCGCCTGTTTGATAGGTGCTGCTAAGCGTCCCGCCGCCCGTTACCTGACCGAATACCACATCGGTCCCGCCGACCCTCGAACTGCCTCCCCCATCGATGGCCTCCTGAAGACCCCCGGTAGTTACAACATTCGATACAGGCGCGCCGCTTGTTAGATTAAGCGTAATATTTGAATTTGCGGCCGCGCTTAATAGAACCGGCGACAGCAGGTCGTACGAAATTGCTTCGGCACTAGACGCGACAGAAAACGTGTAGGTTCCAGGATATAATCGGCCACTTTGATTAACTGGAATGGATTGTGAATAACTAAAGACACTCCCATTGGCGGCTGCTTGCGCGGCGATGGCAAGGATGTCTTGCTGACGTGTCAGATACGCCGCATACGCCGGATATTCTTCCGCCTTCCACATCCGCGCCGGCTGTTCGTCCAGCGGCGTCGTGCCCGTGTAATCATTCCATCCCGGACCCAGATTCGTTTGCTCTGGAACCCCGCACAACGCCAGCGTCTGTTTCCGAATGCCTTGGGCCTCACGCGATCCCATCACGCGCAGCCAGAGGACGAATCCGTTATTCTCAGGCGTGACGCCTTGGCCGTAGCGCTGGTTCAGCGCCGCCACATAGTCCACGCTGCCGTCATCGCGCAGCGGCCCGGTGATCGCCGTGGTCTGCTTGGAAATCGTAAACGGAAGATTTTCCGCGTCGTTGGCGCCAACTGCGACCGAGGAATTGAGCACAATCGCCGCGAGTATGATTCCGCAATTCAGTTTCCTCACCATGGAATTCGCTCCTTTGCGCGGGTGCTAAAGCGACGCCCCCGCACGGGTATGACGTATTGGCCAAGGGGAACTTTCGTCCTATCCATCGAATGAGCCTTCGATTGCGGCATTCATATTCGCGTTATACGACACAAACATATTTTTTACTTGACTTGATTCGATGAACCTGGTGATAATCAATGGGAGATTGGGTTGATTTTACGGCATCGTCCGCGTGAAGCTTCCCCCATTCGGCGGACGATTTAATGACCGGGATTTCACATTGCTGACAAGGGGATTGATTAAATAATCTATCGTGAAACTATTGTGGAGTGGATGGGATGTGGTAAACCCATAAAAGGAGAAGAGTTATGCATGGGACTAAGGGCAATTTCGGCATTTTTTTCGGTGGAATTGCGGCTGCGCTGCTTTTGCCGGGCGCTGCCCGGGCGATGGGGCCTCAGTACCAGATCGTTACCGACCCGGTTGCCGGCACGCTCAATGACGTGGTCGCGCTGACCAGCAACAATACACTAGGAAGCGGAAGCGTTATTGGCGTGAGCCCGGCCGCGCCGAATGGAACGGTGACGCTTTCCATCCTGACCAATCAGCACGTCGCCAGCGGCGGAATTACCCTCGTGGATTTCGGCCAGGGCAATGGCGTGCCCGCCGTCGGAGCTCCCTGGGGCACATTTGCGCTGACCGCGCCTCTCACTGGGGGCGTGCAATTCTTCACGCTCAACGATGGGGTGAACAATCCAAACAATTTGTCCGAGGATTTGGCCATCGTACAGGCACAGATCAATCCAGCCACTCTCGCGGGAGCGGCGCTGGCCGAATGGAATCTCGTTGCCGCCAATCCGATTCATCTGACCGCTTTCGTGCCGGCTCCCCCGGCGGCCACGCCACCGGCGACCGTTCCGCCCAACAGCGCGGCGGCCAATGTGGCGTACACGCAGGTCGGCTATGGTTTGGGGGCCGTATACGACACGGCGAGCAACGCCTATATCGCCAGCGCGCCCGCGGGGATCCGTCGATTCCAAAACAACTCTTCCAATACCGTTTTTGGCGCGTCGGTGAACAATGAGGGAGGCTATTTTGAGCCGATGGTTACCGCGCTGGCTCAAGCCCCGTCGGCCAACGGAGGCGGATTGGCCCTTTCGGGAGATTCAGGCAGTCCGTTCCTCACCCAAACCGGCGGACCGGATCAGGAAGTTGTTCCGAGCTTCAACGATCCAACCGATCCGGAAAACCCAGACATTCCCGAAGACACCGTGAACGTCAACTACACGGATTATGAGTCGGCGGTTTACTGGGGAAGGCCCAACGGCGGGCTGGCCGTCGGCACGGTCCAAGGATATATCCCGCTGATCTCGACGGGAAATGTGGCAACGGGCTCGCTGAATTGGGCGCAGTATTATGCGGCGAATCCGACGCTCGTTCCCGAACCGACGTCGTTTTCTCTGCTCGGATTAGGCGGCCTGGCGTTGCTGCGCCGCCGACGGCGGTAATCTGAGTTTCGGCGCGAGTTGAAAAAATCCGTTCATGGCCAATCGCATTGCGCCAAGCGCCGGCCATAGCCGGCAAAAGGCGATTATGGTTATAATCCGCGCCCATGGAAACCGAAAACCTCTTCAAACTATTGGATCAATTCAACATCGAAACGCCAAGCTGGGGATATGCCGATACGGGCACGAGGTTTGGCAAGTTCCTTCAGCCGGCCGCCGCTTCGACCATCGAGGAAAAGCTCGCCGACGCGGGTACGGTGCATCGCTACACCGGGTGTTGCCCCACCGTGGCGGTGCACGTGCTGTGGGATTTTTCGATGGGCGTCGACGCCACCGCCACCGCTTCCGTCGCCGCCAAGCACGGCGTCCGCATCGGGTCCATCAATCCAAACCTGTTTCAGGACCAGGTCTACAAATTCGGCTCGGTTTGCAATCCCGATGAATCCGTGCGCGATCATGCCCATCGCCATCTCATGGACTGCATCGCCATCGCCAAGGCCGTCAAGAGCGATCTGCTCAGCCTCTGGTTTGCCGACGGCACGAATTACCCCGGCCAGGACGACATCGTCGAGCGCAAGCAGCGCATGCATGGCGCCCTGCGGCAATGGCACGATGCCATGCCCCGCGGAATGACCATGCTCGTCGAGTACAAGCCGTTCGAGCCGGCGTTCTATCACACCGACGTCGCCGATTGGGGAATGAGCTACGTCTTCGCCAAGGACGCCGGCCCCAATGCCCGCGTCCTGGTCGATACCGGCCATCATCTACAGGGCCAGAACGTCGAGCACATCGTTGCGTTTCTCCTCGCTGAAAACATGCTCGGCGGCTTCCATTTCAACGACCGCAAATACGCCGACGACGATCTGACGCTCGGCAGCATCGACCCCTACGCGGTCTTCCGCATTTTCCACGAAATCCGCAACGCCGCCGACCTCCGCAACCGCGACGTTTCCGAAATCGCCTACATGATCGATCAAAGCCATAACCTTAAACCGAAAATCGAAGCGATGATCCAGACCGCCGTCACCGCCCAGGAGCTCTACGCCAAGGCCTGCCTGGTGGATCGAAAGAAGCTGCGCGACGCCCAGACCCGGATGAACATCGTGGACGGCGAGCAATGTCTGCGCGACGCGTTCTTCACGGACGTGCGCCCGATGCTGGCCGAATGGCGGAAAAAGAAAAATCTCGATCCGAATCCGCTGGCCGCTTACCGCGCCAGCGGATACGAAGCCAAGGCCGGCAAGGAGCGCGAAGCCTCGCGAGCGGCGCGCGGGATAAAGGCTTCGGGGTCGTATGCGTGAGGGTTTGAATTTCGACGCTTTCCAATTGCACTGGCGCCTGCCGGCAAGGGGGCTGTCTATTTACCCGGTCGGCTTGGCTGCGCCTGTCTTATTCGCGCTGATATTGGCTGTGGCGCCGCCGCGCGCCGATGCCGCGCCCACTGTGGCCAAGTCCGATGTCAATGCGCCCGTGACGGTCACCGACGACGGCAGGGCCTGGGTTTTGAACAACGGCATAGTCAAGGCGACCATCGACAAGCGCAGCAGCAACATGACGTCTCTCATTTATCACGGCATCAACACCATGGGCCCAGGCGGGCGATGGGAACAAACGCCATCCGGTCAGGTGAGCCAGTCCCTGACCATCGACCCCGCGAAAAACGGGGGCGAACGTGCCGAGGTTGACATCAGGGGCGTGAACGGGCGGATGGACATTGAAGTGCGCTACGCCATGGAGCGTGGCGTCAGCGGCATTTACACCTACGCCGAATACTCACACAAGGCCGGTTATCCAGCCGCGGGGGAAGGCGAAAGCCGGTTCATCACCCAAATGAGCCCGACCTTTGATTGGCTGTCGGTGGACGCGGACCGCAACATGCTCATGTGCGACAACCGGGACATTCGCGACGGGGTCGTCATCCACGCCAAGGAGCAGAGCATCCTCAGCACCGGCATTTATAAGAACTCGGTCGAACACAAATACAGCTACTGCGCCGTGATGTACAAGCTTCCCGCCTACGGCTGGTCAAGCACCAGGGACCATATCGGGATCTATTTCATCAATCCATCGACGGAATACCTGGGCGGCGGCGCCTGCAAGCTGGATTTGGTGTGCCACATGTCGGCGACGCTGCTGGATTACTGGTGCTCGGGCCACTATGCCGGCGGGACGTGCTGCGCCATCCCCGCCGGCGAAAACTGGAAAAAGGTGGTCGGCCCGATCTTCGTCTATTGCAACGCGCTGGCCGATCCGAAACAACCGTCAAGAGCCGATTTGGACGCTTTGGCGGCGACCGCGGGCAATCCGATCGTGCCGGCCGTCTGGCATGACAACGCCATCGCCCTCTGGCAGGACGCGCTGGCCTACGCCAAGATCGAAAGGCCAAAGTGGCCCTATGACTGGGTCAGCGGCGTGGACTACCCGCATCGAAATGAACGCGGGATCGTAACCGGCCGGCTGGTGCTCAACGACCCGCAGGCCGCCTCGACTCAACTGCCGCATCTGACGGTTGGCCTGGCCCACCCTGATTACAACGGCAATGGCAGCGCGTTCGCCCTGAGGTCGGGCAACGGCAGACTGGTCACGTGGGATCATGACGGGAATTATTACCAGTTCTGGACCGATGGCGCCGAGGACGGGACCTTCAAGATCGCCAACGTCCGTCCGGGCACCTACACGCTCCATGCCTTTGCCGATGGCGTGCTGGGTGAATTCTCGCAAGCCAACGTCACCGTGCAGGCCGGCAAGACCCTGGACCTGGGCCCAATCAACTGGCAACCCGTGCGCTATGGCAAGCAGGTCTGGGAAATCGGGTATCCCGATCGCACCGGCGGCAAGTTCTTCAAGGGCGACGGCAACAACTACTGGCGCTGGGGCTGGTGCGTGCGCTATCCCCTGTTGTTCCCCAACGACATCACCTACACCATTGGCAAGAGCGATTACCACAAGGACTGGTTTTTCGAGGAGGTTCCGCATGGCCTGTCCACGGCATGGCTCAACCCCGAGGCGAAAGATCCCGCCAACCAGCCGTTCGGTTGGGTGAAAGCCCCAACGCGCGGCGAGGATATGTGGCGAGCCATCGGCCGGGGCCGGGCGACCACCTGGACAATCAAGTTCAACATGGACAGAACTCCGCAAGGCCAGGCGACGCTGCGCGTGGCGCTGGCCGGCGCCGACGGCGGCGCCGGTCTGATAGTGGGGGTCAATGGCAAGACCGTCGGAACGATCCGCACCGTCGCCACCAACGCGCTGCGCTACAACACCGACACCGGCGTATGGCGCCAGTACGCGCAGGCGTTCGACGCCACGCTGCTGAGGGCCGGCGAAAACCAGATGCAACTCACCGTTCCTGCCGGCGAGCTTACCTCCGGTGTGGTTTACGATTACCTGCGTCTTGAACTCAACGAAGATTACAGACCGCGATGAAATGTCCAAAGTCGTATGCTTGAAGATTTGGGAGCGTGCGAATGATTATCATCACACCGATTCGCCGTGTTGCCGCCGCCGCGGTGATGGCCATTGCCGCCTGGCAGTTACCGCCGGCCCCTTCCGCGGCACAGCCCGTCACTCCTTCCCCGGCACCGGCAAGCCGGTCAAACTGGATTTTGGAATGTGATGGCCTGCGATGCGGGGTCCCTCATCGCTACTGGCGATAAATGAGGTTGCCATGGGGCTGGTACTCCAGAATGTTGTGTTCGAGAGTACGGCGCCTTCGCTTTCGCGGATTGTCGAAAAGATAGTCGAGATCGGCGGATTGCCGTTGGACGTGCGGGAATCAACTTCTGAAATTCGAGGGCAGCTATACGAAGTACACGCACGCATCGGCTTCGCGTGCTTGCCGAGGCACGGCATCAAGATCTACACCTATCGGACAGGGGCGGTGAAAGAGCGCCTTGAGCAGACCGGCACGAGCGAGCAGACCGTCGCGAAAGCCGTGGAGGGAGTTGGCGAGCGCACCGGCAGGCAGACCGTGTACCTCCAGGGCTACCTGGGCCAGGATTTGACGATTATGGAGGTAACGACTCTGGCTCTTGAGTCGCTGGGCGGCCGTCCTCGAAACTCTGTTTCGCCCAAGGTGCGGGAGAAATACGCCAAACCCGTTTCCGCAACGCAACTTTTTTTTCGGAAACAATCGCTGCGTTTACGGGGCGTCCTATCAGCGGTCTGCGCGGTATTGGTTATGCCAGTTGCTTTGATATATGTGGCCTGTTGCGTTGTCATTTATGCACTGTGGCATGGGCATCGCGGCCAGATAAAAAAGCGTTAACGTTACAGAAATTGGTCCACAACCGTACACGCCGCGGCCCCATGTGAGACTGTGCTCGGATCGTGGAAGGAATAGCTTCAATGAAACATCGCGTGACCGGAATCGGCGGCGTGTTTTTCAGGGCGAAGAATCCGGGAAAACTTAGCGCCTGGTACAAACGGCATCTTGGCCTGCCGATCGAGGATCAGTGGGTCGGATGTTCGTTTCACTGGCGGGAACTCAAGAACCCAAAGAAGACCGGCTCCACCGTGTGGAGCCCTTTCGATTCCGATACAAAATACTTCGGACGCGGCAAGCAGGGCCACATGATCAATTATCGTGTCGCCGATCTGAAAAAGATGCTGGCCCAGTTGAAAAAGGAAGGGGTGTGGGTGGATCCGAAAACCGAGGAATCGGAGTTTGGCAAGTTTGGCTGGATCAAAGACGGCGAGGGCAACCGGGTTGAACTCTGGGAACCGCCGAAGACGAACTAAAAAGTCCGACGAATACGTCCCGCCGTTTTGCGTCCCAACCAGTTTCCCGTCGCCGCAAGACGACAGCATTTGCGTTCGGCAATTAAGATTGCTTGAGCAGCGCCGTGAATCCCGCCTGCTCGAAATGGCGGTCGGCGGTCAGGGCGTCCTGGATTGCATGGTCCTTCATGATGACAAAGGAAATGCAATCGGTCAGGGACCACGTTTTGTCCAGGCGGGCTTCATAAAATTCCGATCCGCGCGCCAGCAGATTGCTCGAAGCTGGAACCACGGTCATGCGGCTATCGGAACGGATGGCGCGCAGAAATTGGCCGAACAAACGTCGTGCCGGCACGGGCGAAAGATAATTCCCGACTTCAAGGAGAACGTATTCGGATGTAATCAGCGGAACACGATGGGTTTCAGACCACTGCCGCGCGATAGAGTGGTTGACGTCGGCTGGTATCAGCAAGGCCAGGAAATACGAGGTGTCCGCGAAGCCGGTGTTCACTTCTTGGCAGCCCCGTAGAGGTAATGGTCATGGTTGACCGAGGAATCAGCGGGTAATCCGTCCGCTTGGCCGATGACATCGCGGAAAACCTCCGCCCAGGTGCCGTCGGCGGAGATTTGTCCGGGGGCATGAACTTCCACCTCCGCGCCTTCAGGTAACTGGACCGGGGGATCCAAAACGATGACGCCCTTCTTTACATGTCCGCGATACGTCATGGCCGGACTCCTTACAGAGGGATTGTAGCACGATCCGCGATGGGCGTCACGATGGACGATATACGAGGCCTACAATCCTCAGTTCCTCCGAGCAAACAACGCGGAGCTGTTTGTCCACTTTCACCCTTCCGTTAACGAGATCAATGCTTACAATAACTGCTGCGGTTCAGCACAGTCTACGGAAATTCGCCGATTGTCGGCGCAGACCTGGTGAGATGCGCTCCAGTGCGGCATCCTGCAACTGTTCGCGTTACGGCATGGCGCTATGCACAATACTCCGCCTCCACCTCCAGTATGCGAGCAAGACACGGCCACGCTGATCGATGATCTGTGCGTTGCTCTTCGAGATGTCGGGGTTTTTGACGCAGAACTTCCGGGTGGGCCGCGAGTGTTACGTGCGATCAATGGCGTCCGCTCGATCAAGCAAGTGCTGGACGAGCGAGGCGTTCAGGTCGCTGATCGTTTAGCAACACTATCAGGGCAAACGGGCTGGCGGATGGCCGAACTGCTCTGCGACTGCCTGTCTTTTCCGGCGGTGGTGCCATATGTGAAGGAGGCGGATGGGATTCGCCGGAGGCTACGGTGCCGGCTTTGTCGAAAAGCCGAGTGTCCCCCGGATGCGCGATATTTCTGCTGGATGTGCGACGGATGTCTCACGAGAGTCGTCGAGTCAATCAGGACTCGAACTCCGATCGACGGGATCTTCTTATTTCGCACCTACAATCCCACCGCTCGATGCAAACATGCGGATTCGGATACGGTCTTGGCACAGGCCATTTGGATCGAGACCATCAATGGCAATTGTGAACAATGTTTTCAAGGGGAACTTGATCGGCGCGCGCAGTCGGCATCCACACACCCCCTCAACAGCTGGTTTTGAGTCAAGTTGTGAAACCGCACACCTGCGCCCTGTCCAATCAAAAATAAATCGTGAACTCAATTTCTTCCGGATGAATCTGTCCCGTCTTGGGGTCTTTCAGCGGCTCGAACCACCAGGTGTACGCGGCGCGTTGGCAGGGGAGATCGACGTTGTCGCTGCCGCTGGAACGCTCGATCTTCACGTCCGTCACGTTTCCGGTCACGTCGATTCTCAGAATCAGCACGACGTAGGGATCGTCCATGGTTTGCAAATCCGCGTGGGCGGCCAGGCCAAGCTTGGGCAACTCGCGGGTGCGCAATTTCCGGCCGGTGCGGGCCTCGATTTTCCCCGCGATAAACCGGCTGGCGACGCGCGTGACCGGATACGATTCGAAATCGCTGGTGGGGATGGGATTGCCGGCCCCAGGTTCTGGCGCGCCGGCTTTGCCGCCCGCGCCGCCGCTGGCCGACGAGGCCCCGCTTTGCTCGGAGCCGGTTTGCTGATTCGACGCCTGGCTATCGGCGGTGGGATTCGTCTGCGATTGCTCGCCGGCCGAATTCTGCTTGGGCGGTTTCACCATCGTCAGCGGCCCGCGCGACAGGGGATCGATCGTGTTGCCCGGTCCGTTGGATTCGGCGCTCGGTTTGGCTCTTTCGGGCAGGGGGGCGGAGATTTTGGGCGACAGCTCGGCCAGGCTCGATTCGCGCGAACCGAAGACGGAAGCGGCGGACTGCGCGCCGGAATTGGTTCCGCGCGGCGCGTTGTCGCCGTTGTCGCCGCGGAGGGTTTGATCCAGTCGCTGGTTCGTTCCCTTGCCGCCGAACCCCGCCGGATCGCGCTGGAGCGCCGCCTGTTCCTGCCGGGCGTCGGCCAGCGCCGATTCCATCGGCTGCTCGCCGGGGGCGCTGTTGATCGACGTGCCGTTGGTGTCGTGATCGCCCAGACGCTGCATGGGATCGTTCGGCGGCGGCTCGATGACCGGCGTCGCCGGAAGAGGATTCGCCCGGGCCGCCGGAGCTTTCAGCCACCACCCCAGATCGCGGCGCGCGGTCCGGACTCCCAAGCCAAGTAAAGCAAGGTGTGCCCCCAAGGCCAGCAACAGGGCGATGAGAATCGTCGGATCCCGCCGCGTCATGGTTTACCGGGCTCGGGTGATTGCCAATTGCCGATTGAAGGGCAGCAGTCCTTAATTGCCCTGCTTTCAATTGGCAATCGGCAATCCACCAAGCCCCGCCTTCAATCATAGCCGGCTAACAAATCATTTAATATATCGCTTTTCCCGGAAGAATTCGATTGCCTCATCCTTGCGGCGACCGGCATGCCGCCTCTTGCAACTTTCGCATTCCTGCCGATAACGTGATAATAACGCAATGGCACGGAGGACCCGACGCATGCAGTATTTGCGCCACGCACCCAGACGTGAATCCCTCGAACGCGAGACCGATGACCTGTTCGATGCCAAACCGGTAGCCACCACCGTGGAACCGCCGAAGAAGCCGACAGTTGCGGAGGCAAAGCCTGCCGCTGCGGAGGCAGAGCCTGCCGCCGAGCCTGCCAAGCGCCGGTCGAACCCGCCTCGGCGCGAGACGGCCGAAACCCTCGCCGCCAAGCAGAAGGACATCGCGGTCAGCGAGTTTTTCGCCAAGAACCGGCATCTGCTCGGTTTCGACAACCCGCGCAAAGCCCTGCTGACGACCGTGAAGGAAGCGGTGGACAATTCGCTGGACGCCTGCGAAGAAGCCGGCATTTTGGCCAACGTCGCGGTGATCATCGAGGATTTGCAGCCCGATCGCCCGCCGACCGTCAAGCAGTCGCGTTATCGCGTCACCGTCATCGACAACGGGCCGGGCATCGTCCGAAAGCAGGTGGAAAACGTCTTCGGACGATTACTCTACGGCAGCAAGTTTCATCGCCTGAAGATGAGCCGTGGGCAGCAGGGAATCGGCATCAGCGCGGCGGGAATGTACGGCCTGATCACCACCGGCAAACCGATGGTGATTCACACCCGGCCTCACGCCAGGAAGAACGCCCATCACATTGAGTTGGCGATGAACACCAAAACCAACCGGGCCGAAGTCGCCGTCGACAAGGAGACCGACGATTTCCCGCCGCAGCGATTCCGTGCCCTGTGCGCCGGCACCCGCGATCCGGGGTTTTTGAATCCGGAAGATTTCATCACCGGCACCAGCGTGAGCATCGAACTCGAGGGAAGATATCAAAAGGGCCGCGGAAGTGTGGATGAGTTTTTGGAGTTGTGCGCCATCGCCAATCCCCATGCGCGGATCACGTTCGTTCCGCCGACGCGCGTCAGCGCCGACGACCAGGAAGAATTGCCGCTGGGCAAAGCGGCAAGGGGTGCGGTTCCGGATCAGTCGTCCGTCACGGCGCCGGCCGGAGTCGATCCGACGTTGGCGACGAGCGAAAGGGACGGCGTGATCTTTTTCCCGCGCGGGACCGATCAGCTCCCGCCGGAAACCAAGGAAATTCAGCCGCATCCCAAGGGGATCGAACTGGGCATTCTGATTCAGATGTTGAAGGATTTCGAGGATGCCAATCGCGGCGGCGGGACGCTTTACAATTTTCTCCAGGAAAAATTCTGCCGGGTCAGTTCGGGCAAGGCCAGCGAATTTTGCAAGGCGATCGGCGTCCACAGCCGCACGAAAGTGGGCGATCTTGAGCCGCACCAGGTTGAAAAACTGTTCAAGCAATTTCAGGAATCGAAATTGCCGTCGCCGCCCACCGATTGCCTCGCCCCCATCGGAGTTCGCCAGCTTTTGGCGGGGATGCTCAAGGGCGTCAAGGCGGAGTTTTATGCCGCCAGCAGCCGCGAGGCGGATGTCTATCGCGGCCGGCCGTTCCAGATCGAAGCGGCCATCGCCTTCGGCGGCGAACTGCCGGCGGACGATCCGGCTCGGGTCATCCGCTTCGCCAATCGCGTGCCCCTGCTCTTCCAGCAGAGCGCGTGCAGCAGCTTCAAGGCGGTGGCGGAAACCGGCTGGCGAAATTACAACCTCACCCAACCCCGCGGCAGCGTGCCCGTCGGGCCGCTGGTCATCCTCATCCACATGGCCAGCGTCTGGGTCCCGTTCACCAGCGAATCCAAGGAAGCCATCGCCGACTACGATGAAATCCGCAAGGAGATGAAGCTCGCGTTGATGGAATGTGGCCGGAAGCTTGGGACCTATCTCCGCAAACGCCAGAAGATGCAGCGCCAGGCCGCTCGCCGCGACGTCTTCGAGCGCTACATCGGCGAGATCAGCAAGGCCATTCACGCCATCAACGGCGCCGATGCCAAAAAGCTTTACGACAAGCTGCTGGCCGAGGCCCGCAAGCGCACCGCGATCGCCGATGCACAGCTCGACGAGGAAGGCAAGACGGTCGACAAGGATGATGCGGAGGACTTGAAAGACGACGAGGGAGTAGTGATGGTGCAAAGCCGAGCCGGCCAGCTCGACGAAACAAGTTCTGATTCATTGGTATCCAACGACAATAAATCTACGAAATCAAAGAAAAAGCCGTCCCAGAACGACGGAGAGTTGTTCTGACTTCTATGTGAAGGACGTGTTTGGCTCCGACCGTGTTGGTCGGTCCAAAGGACTCGTGGAGGTCGTGCTATGAGGCTCAAAAACGACAGAGAGTTCAATAATTCGCAGCGAAAGCTCAACGAATTGCTCAGACTGATCGAAAGTAAGGAGCGGTCGTCAATCCGCTCGGCGGCATACGAAATATCGCTGGAGTCCATGAAGCTCATGGCAAACCGACTGCGCGCGGAAGTCGAAGAGTACGAACGAGCGCATCAGACCAGTTAACAGGGGCGTTCTCACAACGTCGTACGGTTCAACGAGGCTTAGATTATGGCCAAAAGGAATTCAAAATCCGAGAAAAGGGGGCGGACCGAAACTCGCGGGAAAGAGGATTTCAAGCCTTCGATCGTGTCGAGTGATTTGACGGCCCTTTGCCATCGCTACGGCGTGCGCCGGTTGTGGTTGTACGGTTCAATTCTTCGCCCGGATTTTCGTCCCGATAGCGATATCGATGTCCTGGTCGAAACAGATCGTAAACGTCCGATGGGCCTATTCAAACTCGGCGGGCTACAAAGCGATTTGGTGTCGATGATGGGCCGACCCGTTCATCTGACGACTCTCGGCAGTGTGCCGGAGAAGCTTCGTCCCGGGCTGTTGTCATCGGCACTGCTGCAATATGTCGCATGAAACGCAGATATCTCCTGAAGACCACCGTCGGCTTGAGCATATGCGAAAAGCCGCTTCGGACGCCATTCGTGTATTGGGAAAACGCGACGCGAGCCAACTCGATTCTGACATGGTGCGATCCAGGGCGCTCGTGAATTGCTTTACCGAAATCGGTGAGGCCGCGGCTCGTGTAACTCAAGCAGGCAGGCGTCAGGCGGCAGCGATTCCGTGGACGGAAATCATCGGCATGAGAAATATCGTGGTTCACGTCTATTGGGGAATTGATCTGTCGGAATTGGTCAAAACCGTTCGCAACGACCTGCCGAAACTTCTTTCCGTTTTGGACGGACTCTTGAAAAAACGATCGTCGTAGTTTTTATGGAAGCGGCTCATTAAACCCGCAAGAAAATCATGGCCAAGAAAAAATCCAAATCCACCGCCGGAATCAGCAAGCGAATCAAGGATCGCGACAAGGTGACGCTCAACAAGATCGTCGGCCTTGCCGACGACGTGACCGCCGCGGCGTTCAAGGGCCGCGACATTGTTGTCGCCATTCCAACCCGCACGCGCTCCAATACCGTCTGGAACAGGCGGCGGCGAATCCTGGAAATGGGCGATGCCAAGGCCAACCGCGAGCTTTTCAACCTGAACCAGGCCAAGCAATTCATGCAGACCGTGCTGCACGGCAACAGCATCAAGGAACTGATCGGCGCGGAGAAAACGCTCAGCCTTCGAGGAATGTTTTACAAGGGCCTTCACACCATCCAGGGCGCCAAGGGGGAAAAGACGTTCGCCGCCCAGGACGAATCCGACGGGATTCTGGAGGATTTGGAGGTCGCCCTGGGTTCGCTGCGCGAGGAGCTTCACATCTTCGCGGAAAACCGGGGCGCGATGGTCGGCAACGTCACCGTCGTCGACAAGGGCGACGAGATCGATTGCCGCCGGATGGGCAGCGGCGGTTACGCGATCCCCAGCATCACCGAATCGGACGTCATTCAATTCAAGAAGATCGACGCCGATTTCGTTTTGCACGTCGAAAAGGGAACGGTCTGGAATCGCTTCAACGAAGACCGGTTCTGGGAGAAGCACAACTGTATTCTGACCCACGGCGGCGGGCAGCCGCCGCGCGGCGTGCGCCGGCTTCTCCAGCGCTTCAGCGCCGAAGCGAAGCTGCCGATCATCTGCCTGCTCGACTGCGATCCCTGGGGGCATTACATCTACAGCGTCATCAAGCAGGGCTCCATCAGCCTGGCGTTCGAAAGCCAGCGATTGGCCATTCCCGACGCCAAATTCCTGGGCATCCGCGCCAAGGATTACGTTCAATGCAAGCTCACGGACGACGTGCAGATCGAGTTGAACGAAAACGACAAAAAGCGTGCCGGCGAAATCGCCAACTATCCGTGGTTCAAGGAGAACAAGGCCTGGCAAAAGGAAATCCAGCAGATGGTTTCCAACGGGTTCAAGATGGAAGTCGAATCGCTCATCACCAAGGACATCAGCTACGTCACCGAGCAATACGTTCCCGAGCGGCTGAAGAAGAAGGATTGGCTGGATTGACGGATTGGATCAATGACCGGATGGCGCATAAGATGCGGGCCGGATGTTCGTGCGTCTCAGCAAATCCTTCCATTTCGAGGCCGCCCACGATCTGCCGTCGTTTCCCGACGGGCACAAATGCCGCCGGCTCCATGGGCATTCGTATCACTTCGACGTGCTCGTCGAAGGCGAGGTCGATCCGGACAAGGGGTATCTCATCGACTTTGGCGACATTCAAAAGGCGGCCGAGCCGATCGTCAAACGGCTCGATCACTATTATCTGAACGAAATCGAAGGCCTGGGCAATCCGACCAGCGAGGTCCTGGCGGTTTGGATTTACGATCGTTTGAAGCGGGCATTGCCCGAGTTGTCGGCCGTCATCGTGCGCGAGACCTGCACGTCGTCCTGCGAATATCGCGGGCCGGTTCCGCAAAGTTGAGGTGGCCATGGCCAAGACGCCCCCATTCGCATCGCTGGCAAACGATCCGGAGCACAAGCGGACCCGCTGGGAGACCATCCTGGTTTCCACGCCGATCATCCTGACGGTCGTGGCCACTGTGTTGGCCGGCCTGTCTTCCAGCGAAATGAGCAGCGCCCAATACTTCCGCTCGCTGGCGGCGCAGATGCAATCCAAGGCGTCGGACCAATGGGGCTATTTCCAGGCCAAAAAACTTCGGGCGGAGCAGTGCGGCAACACGGCCCAGATTCTTCGCGGCATCTCTCAACCGACGCCCATGGACGCGACAGATTTGCGGGATACCGCCAATCGCCTAACGGATGAAATGCTTCGCGTGTCGGCGCGGATATATCTTTTGCACCGTTCGATGCCCTTGGTTTTGACAGAGCTGAGCGAACATTGGAAGGCGGCCGCCGCATTTGTTTCGCAGCTCAATACCGGCACGACCCGGCCCGATGGAACGGACGCCTTGGGAAGTTTCATGAGCGGAGAAATTTCCGATATCCCCGAGCAGCCGATTGGCAATCAGCAGATCATTGACGCCGTTCGGGCCGTGGATTCGCACGTTCCGGAGTCCGATCTCGAACGCCAGGCGGGGCAAATCTCCCAAGGCGATCTCGACCGGGCGAATACGATCGCCAACGAAAACGCGGACGCTTTCGACAAGGCGCTGGAGCAGATCAACCCAGGCCGTATGCGGATCGAGCAGGTGTGCACAGGAATTTCGCATGAGGCCGTCGCATTTGAGCGGGCAGCGCGCCAGGCGTCCGATCAAGTCGTCGCAACGGAGCCGGCGAATTCCATCGCGGCGATGCATGAACCGACTTCGCAATTTTCCAGCGCCGTCGCCATCGCGGGTTTGAATTTCAATTCGAATCGTTACCAGCGCGAGGCCCACTACAACCAGGTCCTGGCCCAGTTATTGGAGGTCCAGGTTCGGCGGCAAAGCTTCATCTCCGATCGCCACCGCGTGCGCAGCAGGCAATTCTTCTACGGAATGCTAGGGGCCCAGGCCGGCGTGACGATTGCCACTTTCTCGCTCGCCGTCCGGCGTGGAAGCTGGCTGTGGGGTCTGGCCGCCAGCGCCGGCCTGGCCGCGGTCACGTTTGCCGCCTACGTCTACCTATTCGTCTAGTCCGCCAACCTCGTCGGCAAGACATTGGAGCGGCGGGAAATCGCCCAGCAAAGCGCGCTGGCGAGGTACGCGGCCACAACGATCACCAGCAGATGGCGCGTTCCGATTGCCATTGCCAGGTATTCCAAGAATCCGCCGATTGTCGCTCCGATCAGATTGGCGGCAAGCAACGTGGACGGGTCGCCGCCGTCGCGAAAGGTGGTCGAGAAGATCAGCCCGGCGAAGAAAATAGGCAGCGGCACGATGAAAATCGTCCAGAGCAGCCTGGCCGCCAGCGGCAGGCCCAGAATGGCGTCGCGGGGAACAACGTACAGAAAAACCAGCGAGAGCAGCAGCGGAACGTACAACCAGGGGGACGTTTGCCGCAGCCGCATCGCAATGGAATTGGCCAGAAGGACCATCAGCAGCACGCCGCAAACCACAACCATCGTCACAAACCACGTCGTGCCGAAATAAAGCGAACAGTCCCCGATGCTCTTGGTTTCCAGGAGGAGAAATCCGAGGCCGAGGAAGAGAAAGTGCGCGGCCGCGAATCCGTCTTTTGCGCCCTGTCGAACCTCCCGATCGGTCAGCCACAGCGTGACCACCACCCCGGCCGACAGCGCCAGCAACGCACCGGCGACGATGAGATAGTCGCTGGGAATCGTGCGGCGGGAGAGATACAAATAGGGCCAATCGTCGGTCGGTAAATCCATCACGGGCATGGGGCGGACATCGACGGCGCGAAGATAGCCCCATTTCTGAGCCGGTGCGTTGGCCCCCGTCAGGTCGCGGGCTGCGCCAAGGATGCATCTGCCGTTCCCGACGTAAACGACCGGGTCCCGCCCGGTTGCCTCGCGAATCATTTCAGCCAATTTGAAGACGAGCCACTCGCGCGGGATCACGAACGAAATGCACAGCATTCCACCCGGATTCAGCAGACTGTAGGCCTTGCGAATGCTCTGAACGGTGTAGATGTAGCCGTCGAGGCGGATGTTGTTGGAATAGCTGAACAGGGCTTGCGAATCGAGCAACCCGAAGATGACCATGTCGTACCCGCCGCGCGCGGATTGAAAGAACGCGCGAGCGTCGTTGACGTGGATTTGCACTCTCGGATCGTCGTAAACGCCGGAGGCGTTGAAACGGCGGGAGATGTCGATCAACGTGGGGTCGATCTCGACCGCGTCCACGTGCTCGGCGCCGGACATCAACGCCGCCTGCACGTCCAGCCCTCCGCCGGCGCCGACGACGCAAATTCGTTTGGCGCCGGGGTGAAGCTGGTAGGGAAGCAGATATTCGGCGTCCAGGATGTCGCGCACGTAGTCGGCGTATCCAAAGCCCGGCGTGTACCGCCGCAAGTCGAGCGTCGCGTCCCACTGATAGAAGTCCGTGTTCACGCTGACGATGTAAAGAGTCGGATCCCGCACGGTCCGGAGGTTGGGGGTCGGCTCGGAAACTGCCGGCGCCTTCGGGTCGAACGGATGAATCGCCACGTAATAGTAAGGCGACCAGATCGCGGCGGGCTCGACGGAAAGCGGCATGACTATCACCGCGACGACCAACAGAAGTGAATTCAACAGAAAGTGACGCCGGTTGATCGCCAGATAGATCGCGGCAACCGCCGTCACGCCGAGCGACGGGGAAAAATGGTACAGGGAAAAGAGCCCAAACACGACGGTGCCGCAAAGACTTCCCCCCAGGTCGAACGCATAGGCTCGTAGCGGCGGCAACTGACGAAACAAACGTCCAATCTGCTGGCCCAGGGGAAGGAATATCGCCGCATTCAGCACAAAAATCGCGACGAGAACGACGTAGGCGAAACGGAAGACGGCCTCCTGGCCGAACCGGGCCTCGGAGTTCGGCACGGGCATGTGGACGTTTTGGCGGCACAAATACAACGTTCCCACGTTCAACAGGAGCAAAGCGGGAAACCAGGCGGACCAATTCCATCGTCGCCGGGCCGTCATCGCCCCCAATCCCAGGCCCAGGAACGAACTGATGAGCATCAGATTGCTGTAGTACGCCACGAACCGCACGACCGCGGGCACCCAACGAATCACCATCAATTCCAGAAACAGCGCGACAAAGGAAAGCGCGAAAAGGCGAAGTCCGTCATAACGGGCCGATTGAAATGCCGATCCCGCGCCGAGGTTGTCAGTGGGCTGATCGATCCCGCCGTTCGCGATGTTTCCCATTCATCCGCCAACACTAACATCGCACCCGCCGCCAGGCAAAAGCGCCCACGGTATTGGCCGAGCCGGCAGCGCAACCCCGCGATCGAGCGCCGCCGCGCGATCCGGCACTTACCGGACGCTGTGTAAGGGAAACTACAGTCGGCGCACCATTTGGCCGATTGAATCCAAAGGCCGGATTTGGAGAAACAAAAATGTCATCTTGGGTGGCGCCGTCGGTTGCATCGGAAATTTGGGGGATCAGCATCGAGCAGATTTTAGCGGGTGTCGCCGACGGATCATTTCAGTCGTACGTTGACGGGCAATTTCTGTTTGTGGATTTGGAGGGCCGCGGGTTTTCCAAGTCGCCGCGTCCGCCGGCGGCCGAAAACGCCGTCACCGACCAGGAACTGGCCGCTCTGACCTTTCGGCCCATCGACCGGCAACCGGGGATCTTGCCCGAGGAAGGGGAGGCGTTGCGGGACGCCGAAGACCCCGCGTGGACGCCGGAAGGCTCCACCTGGATGCCGGAAGAGGAATCCCCCGATGTCGCGCTCTGGCGCACCGCCCGTCAGCAGTCCGCGCGTTTGCGCCGACCGCCGTCGGCATTGGCGGCGTGAAGGGGTTCATTCAACGAATCTTGATCTTGTCCAGCCCCTCCGCCGGCTGGGGATATTTCAGGTCCAGCTTCTCCATCGCCTTGACGATGGTGGCCGACAGCACCCAGTTTCTGAACCACTTGTGATCCGACGGCACGACGTACCAGGGCGCCTCTTCGGTTGAACAATACCGCAGGGCATCCTCGAAGGCTTTGGTATATTCGTCCCAGTATTTGCGCTCGGCGAGGTCGGCGGGGCTGAACTTCCAGCGTTTGGTTTTGTCATCCAGCCGCGCTTCCAGCCGCCTTTTTTGCTCTTGCTTGGAAATGTGAAGGAAAAATTTGAGGATGAGCGTATTCTCCGCGATCAGGGTTCGCTCGAACGCGTTGATCTGCTCGAATCGTTGCGACCACACGTCTTCGGTGACGATTTCGTGGACGCGTTCGACCAGCACGCTTTCGTAATGCGATCGATTGAAAATCTCCATCATCCCCCGTTTTGGACACGCCTGGTGATATCTCCACAGATAATCGTGCGCCAGTTCATCGTGTGACGGGGCCTTGAAGCTGGTGACGTTGCACCCCTGCGGGTTGACTCCGCTGAACACGTGGCTGATCGCCCCGTCCTTGCCGCCGGTATCCATCGCCTGAAGCACGATCAGCACCGAATGGCTCGCCGAGGCATAGAGCAGCTCCTGAAGCTCGATCAGCCGATTGACGTGCTTCTTGATCTCGTCCTTGGCCTGGGACTTGTCTTTGAACGGCCCGGTATCGTCCGTGGGCCATTTCGGCAGATCGACTTTCTTTCCCGGCTCGACGCGAAAGGGTGAATGTGCCATGGGCGATTCCTCATAATCAACGACCGTCGCCGCGCGCGAGGCATCGTCAATTGTCAATTATCCATTTTTTACGAACGGAATCTCGACCACCGTCCCTCGGCGGAACGCCCCCTCGGTGGCGATTTGCAATTCCGTGCCGACCGCGGCGAACGGACTTTTGACCAATCCCAGGCAAATTGCGGCATTGGACAGCACCGGCGAGATCGTGCTGCTGGTGATTCCGCCGATCTGGTTTTTCGCATCGTCGACGACCGGCGCCCCAGCGATCGGCAGGGCGTCTTCGCGCATTCGGATTCCGACGATTTGCCGGGCCACCTGGTCGCGCGCGTGCATTCGGGCGACGATTTCCTGGCCCAGGTAGCAACCCTTGGTGAAGCTGACGGCGCGATCGAGTTGTCCGGTTTCCGCCGGCACGGCCGAATCGTCGAAGTCGATTCCGAACAGCGGCCGGCCCGCCTCTATCCGCGCCGTGTTGAACACCGCCCACCCCGCCGGGCGCACCTGCCGTTTTCCCGGCTCCCCGCCCCCGAATGCCGACAGGATGCCCATCCACAACTTCCCCGCCGATTCGGTTGGAACGATCAGAAAATATCCCGGCACCCCGCAAGGATCGTCGCGCCAAATGACCGCCTCGGCCCCATCAAGCCTGGCAACCGTCGAATTCAGCGGTTCCAGCCCCTCGCAATTCCCGCCAATTTGCCGCAAAACTTCCCCAGCCCCCGGACCATGCAGCGCCACCTGATGGCTTGTGCCGATCAGGCTCGAAAACGCCACCTTCTCCGAAAAAACGTGCTTCTCCAGCATCTCCTTCACCCTGGCGACGTTTCGCGCATCCGTTTCCAGCAGCGTGCAATCGCCTCTTTCAAGCACGTTCACGTCCGCGACGATTCGCCCCTTGTTATTCAGCAGAAACGAATAGACGCCCCGCCCGGCCGTCAGAGGGCTTTTCCCGTCCTTCGACGCCAATTGATTGCTCAGCAGCCGATTCAGAAAACCGATCCGATCCGGCCCCGTTGCCCGCAAAATCCCGCGCTGCGGCAGGTCCATCAGGGCGCAACCCTTGCGTATCGCGGCGTACTCCGCCTGCGGCTCGCCGAACGTGGAGACGATTTCCACGTCCCCATAAGGCTGAAATTCCGCCTCGGCCTGTGCCTGTAGTTCTCGTAGCGGGTTCACTTCATCTCCCGGCTTTCCAGCCACGATACGACCGTTTTGCTCAGGATATCGGTCTCCAAATTGAACGGCCAGCCCTTGGATTTCCTTCCCAGCGTGGTCAACCGCAACGTCGTGGGAATCAGAGCCACCTCAAAAACGCTGCCCCTCACGGCCGCGACCGTCAGGCTGACCCCATCAACCGCCACCGAGCCTTTCGGAACAATATACTTGGCCAGTTCGGCGGGGGCCTGGAGCGTCAGCCTGGTTTCCTCGGGACCGGCAACGATATCGATCAGCATGGCCCGGCCATCGACGTGTCCCTGCACGAAATGGCCGTCAATCCGGTCGCCCGCCTTGAGCGACCGCTCGATGTTCACGCCGTCGCCCGCTTTAAGCAGCCCCAGGTTGGTCCTATCCAACGATTCCTTAATAACGTCGAAACCAGCCCCTTGCGGCGATATTTGGGCGATGGTCAGGCAGCAGCCGTTGACCGCAATGCTTTGTCCCGGCTGGAGATTGTGAAAATCCGTCGCCAGGGTCAGCCGCCTCAAACCCGGACCGTCGGTCACTTCCGCCACCGTCGCGATTCTTTCGACAATCCCGCTAAACATGACTGATTGGTCCAGGAATTCCCATCCTCGTGGATTTTTGAAAAAACGGCAATCCCTTCCAACCGCATTTGGCGTTACAATGCACATCCGTACTATAATCCCGCACTATGCGTCGCCCCATTCAGGACATGGTCGTGGTGATTACCGGAGCCAGCTCCGGCATCGGACGGGCCTTGGCGATCGATCTGGCCGCCCGCGGCAGCCGGTTGGTTCTTGGCGCCCGCCGTCTCGATCGACTTCAGGAATTGGCCGGTGGATTGCCCGGTGAACATTATTGTCTGCCGACCGATGTCTCCTGCCCCCAAGACTGCGACCGCATCATCGCCGCCGCCGTGGAAAAGTTTGGCCGCCTCGACACGGTCGTGTGCAACGCCGGCTACGGCCTGGCCCGCGCTTTTGACGCCATGAGCGAACAAGACATCCGCCAGATTTTCGATACCAATCTTTTCGGGACCATCGAATGTTGCCGCAGGGCCGTTCCCATCATGAAACGCCAGGAGTGCCGCGATGGCTATCGCGGACAACTCATGATCGTTTCCAGCGCCTGCGCCCGACGCGGATTGCCCTATTTCACCACCTACGCCGCAACCAAGGCGGCCCAGCTCAGCCTGGCCGAGGGTCTTCGCATCGAATTGAAGCCGCTCGGCATCGCCGTCACCAGCGTTCACCCCGTGCTGTGCGAAACGGAATTCTTCTCGACGGCAACCCACCGCAGCGGCATGAGTCCCGCCGCCCTCGCCCAGGGCTCCAAGCAGGCTCCCCAGGTGGTGGCTGCCCGGATGGTCCGCGCCATTGAGCGGCCCTGCCGCGAATTGTGGCCAAAACCCTTTTCCCGACTTTCCCTGACCATCGCCACCGCCATCCCCGCGGTTGTGGACAAGGTCATGTGCCGAATCCGCGACCGCATGCTCCGCGACCCCCAGAACAACGGCCAGACCACCTGCCCCGAATCGGAATCTTCCCTCTCCCAAGCCGATGCCGAACGGGCATCCAGCGTTTCCTGATTCCTAGAACCCGGCCAGAATCGCGCAGTCCTTCTCATCCCTCTGAACCCGGCGATACAGGGTATCCCGCTCCACGGGAATTCTTCCCGCTTCGCGAATGAGCCGCTTGATTGCCTCGACGTTCAATTCCTGGTGAACGCCGTCCCCTTCGCGCTTGGTGATGTCGTACCAGACGACGGTTCCGTCCAGATCGTCGCACCCCCAACTCAGCGCCAACTGCGAAAGCCCCACGCTTTGCATGATCCAAAACGCCTTGATGTGCGCGATGTTGTCGATCATGAGCCGGGCGATCGCCAGGGTTTTGAGGTCGGTCAGCCCCGTCGGTCCCGGCAAAAATCCCAGCTCGCTGTTTTCCGGAATGAAGCTCAGCGGGATCACGCAGTTGAACGATGCTGGGTGAGCCCCCAGCGATTGGTCCTGAAGCTGCCGCAATTTCACCATGTGGCCGATGCGTTGCGCTGGCGTTTCCACGTGTCCATACAACATCGTCGCGTTGGTATAAATCCCCAGTTCGTGAGCGGTGCGATGCACGTCGAACCACCGGTCTTCGCGGACTTTGCCCTTGAAGACCTCGTCGTGGACGCGATCGTCGAAAATCTCGGCCCCGCCGCCCGGCAGGCTGCCCAGGCCCGCCTCGCGCAGCGCCATCAGCGTTTCCCGAACGCTCAGCCGCGCCACCCGGCTCAGGTGGATGATCTCGATTGCCGTGAACGCCTTGACGTGCAACTGCGGACAAGCGCGCCGAATGCCGCCCAGCATTTCCAGGTAATAATCGAACTTCAGCCACGGATGCAGCCCGCCGACGATGTGGACTTCGGTGGCCCCCGCCTCGGCCGCGCGCACGGCGGTGGCGATCACCTGCTCCACCGGCATCTCATACGCCCCTTCCTCGCCGCGCTTACGATAGAAAGAGCAGAACTTGCAGGACAAGGCGCAGACGTTGGTGTAGTTGATGTGCCGATTGCGATTGTAGAACGTCTTGTCTCCGTGCAGTTTTTCCCGCACGAAATTCGCCAGCCGGCCGATCCCGTGGAGATCACGGCTGGCATAAAGGGCCGTGCCGTCCTCGATCGACAGCCGCCGGCCCGCGGTTAATTTCTCCGCGATGGGCCGCAGGGCCGCATCATTTACGTGTAAATCCCGGTTCATCCACGGTCAGTATAGGATCGCGTTTGCTCGGCAACCAGCGTCGCCGAAGGCATATCCCCCTCGCCCAGTAGGCCGGGAGAGGGCGGCGGTGAGGGGTTAAATTGGAGCGGGCCAAATCACCGAATCAAATCCAATATTCCCAGCGTAGCCAGCAAAATGCTGATCACCCCATTGATCGTGAAAAATGAAAGATTCACCTTGGAAAGATCGTTCGACTTCACAAGGCTCTGTCCCACAACGAGCAGCAGGATCGCCGCGCCCGCGCCGATGTCGTAAAGAATTCCAAACTGCGGCACGATTCGGCCCAGAACGATCAGCATGACGGCCGCCAGCAAATGCGTCGCCCGGCTGATCCAAAGCGCTTGAGAGATTCCCATTTTCGCCGGCACGGAAACAACGCCGGTTGAAATATCGCTGTCGTAATCCTGGCAGGCGTAAATGATGTCGAACCCCGCCGTCCACGCGGCGACGATGACGAACATCACTGCCGGCGGCCAGTCGATTCGCCCGGCCACGGCCACCCATGCGCACGCCGGCGCCAACGCCAGCGCGATCCCCAGGTAATAATGGCACAGCCGCGTGAACCGTTTCATGTACGGATAACCGCACAGGTAAGCCAGGACCGGCAGGGAAAAAACGAGCGGCCAGTAATTTCGATATAGAATTTGGAATCCCGCCGTGGCCGCGACGAATCCGATGCAGCACAGCGCCAGCATCGCCGCGACAAACCCGCGCGACAGCGATCCGGAAGGCAGCGCTCGCCGCGCCGTGCGCGGATTTTTCGAGTCCAGGTCCGCGTCGATGAGCCGATTGGCGGCCATTGCCACGGTGCGCGCGGTCACCATGCAGGCGACTATCAGTAAAATCTTCGCCACGGTCAGCGAGCCCGGGAATGTCCGCCCGGCCAGCGCGGCGCTAAGGATCGCCCACGGCATGGCGAAAACCGTGTGATGAATTTTGATGTCCCCGGCGAAGAGCCGCAGGCGGCCCGTCAGCGACGCCGGCGGCGGGGGGGCGAACGGTGGGGGGGGCGCCAGATTCACGGGTGGTGTACCGAAATAAGGCTCCGCGAATCCGGGACGGATCTGCGCCAAACTCGAAACTCGAAATTCGAATGACGGGGCCCCGGCGGAAGTTTGCCGGGGACCCCAATCAAATTCGAAATTCGAAACTCGAAGCAAACCCACGAGCAGGTTCGGGTATTTGTTTCGTCATTCGAATTTCGAATTTGATTCGTCATTCGAATTTCGGATTTCGAATTTTGCCTTTCGGCTCCCACCTTGTCTCCAGGCCATGCGGCACGCCCACGAGGTCCAGCAGTTTCCCGGCCACAAAATCGACGATGTCTCCAACGCAATTGGGATTGAGATAAAACCCCGGATTGGTCGCGGCGATGATCGCCCCGGCATCGGTGAGAATCTTGTAATTGTTGACGTCGATCGGCGACAGCGGCATCTCCCGATGCGCCAGCACCAGCCGCCGCCGCTCCTTCAGCGCCACCGCCGCCGCCCGGGAAATCAGATTATCGCCAATCCCGTGCGCCACCGCCGCCAGCGTGTTGCTGCTGCACGGCACGATCACCATCCCCTGATGCAAAAAGCTCCCGCTGGCCAGCCTACAGCCGACATCCCCGTAGTTGTAGAGGCTCACGGTATGTTCCGCCGCCCCCGCCAACGCCGCCAAATCGACGCCTTCCATCCCCAGTTCATCATGCAGCAGCCGCCTTCCCAGCGGCGAGACCACCAGATGCACGTTGACCCCCGCGGCCACCAGGCCCTGAATAAACCGCTGCGCGTACATCGCGCCGCTGGCGCCGGTGATGGCGGTGACGATGTCCATGAGGAATCAATGGTATGCGGGAATCATCCGGACGAAAAGTGGCCGGTGATTTTGAGCCATCGCCATAATATGGCAGTTCCGAGATCTCTTCGCGTAGAATTCGGCAATGACGATTCGCGAATTCGTTTGGCCGCGGAGCCGCGTCGAGCATATAGCGCGGCATGGTGTAGAGTCGCGGGAGGTTCAAGAGGTCTGTTTTGGCCATCCATTTGTGCAGCGAGCCCGTTCTGAGGGGGAAAATCCGGTATACTATGTTCTTGGACAAACCGACGCCGGCAGACATCTGTTCTGCGTGGTTATTCGGCTGCCGGACGGGAAAGGATATCCCGTCACCGCCAGGCCTATGACAACCCATGAAAAGCGCCGATATCGGCGATGGAAACAGCGATGAAGACAAGCAAATTGCCACGGATTGATTCGATACAGGAACTCGCCCGGTTCTGGGACACGCACGATCTGACGGACTTTCAAGACGAGTTGGAGGATGTTACCGAGCCGGTGTTTGTCAGCGGCGATTCAATTCGCCTGCACCTGCGATCGCGTGATGCCAACGCGGTTCGCCGAATCGCTGAATCCAAGGGCGTCTCCCAGGCCGAACTGATTCGGCAATGGGTGTCGCAAAGGTTGGCTCGCCGCAAGCGGGGTAGTCAGGCAAGCGGTTAACTGCGGTTCGATTCAGTCCCGTCACTATGGAGTGTGCTTCTTTATCGGCACGTTGCTCTTCAGGGCCAGCAGGTTGCCGAACGGGTCGCGAAAGAACGCCATCCATACATCGCAGCCGTTCCAATTCCGGGCAATGACGTGAGCGTCGCTCTCGACTTTCGCGCCGCTTGCCTTGAGCATTTCCAGCTTCTTTTCGATCAGTCCCGGCTCGCCGGGAACGCGGAAATAGATGCACGAATTCGGCGCGATCTTGTCGCCTTTGAACATGACGATGTTGACGCCGTCGCAGCCGAAGAATTTCATCTGGGGCAGCGCATCGGCAACGTGACGAAGGCCGAGCAGGTCGCAATAAAATCGCTGAGCTTTGTCCAGGTCCGTGCAGCTAAGCCCGATCTGATCGATCGGGCCCAGTTGGAGTAAATTGGAAGCGGTCATCGTGATTCCTCTATTTAAGGGAGTGGCCGAGCCAAGGCGATGTTTGGCGCGGACTTCCTCCCGCCAACGCAATTCGTCCTGAAGCTTCGGCCAGCTCGCAAATCCAGCCTCCCGCGCAACCACAAGCTGCGCACGGGAGAGCGTGGGCGATTCGTCGGATGCAGCGCCAAGTATCCTGCGGAATCGCGTTATCGCCGCGGGTTCCTTACCGCGCGCCGCGCGAAGCAACGCCTTGGCCCGCTTACGAAGAAAGTTGAGATCGCCTGCGCGAAACGGCGGACCGGTGGAGAATGGATCGGACATAGCCGACCTCCTTTCATAATGATCGCATAAGCGATCAACCGCGCCTGCATCCGCTGCTCAGGCTGAAAGAAGGTCCATCGAGGATTTAAGCCGGTGGGCAAAGCCCTTCCCGCGGATGGGCGGCGTCCGGAATCGCGACAGCCACAAATTACATTTCGACGGTCGAAAGGTCAACCCTAAAAGCAAGCTCGACGATCGAACAACGAACTCTTCACCGCTGGTTGCGCGGGAGTATTCCGTCGCCAGCGCGGGCATCGCCAAAGTGCGGGCAAGTGCATATAATTTAGCGCAAGTATGCCGGAAATCAGCCGGTTTTTCGGAATTATAATCGCCATGTATTACAACGACCATGAACCGCCGCATTTCCATGCGCGCTATGGTTCGCAAAAGGCGAAGATTCTGATTGATCCGCCGATGCTGATCGCCGGCGATCTGCCGCCGCGAGCACTCGGTATGGTGATGGAATGGGCCGCGTTGCACCGCACGGAGTTGCGCGAAAACTTTTCCGCGGCTATCGAGCGCCGTCCAACGCGAAAGATTGAACCGCTTCATTGAAATGGAGGTTGCGATGTTTCCAGACGTGAAATCGGTTCGATATCTGCATGATTATCAATTGGAATTGACCTTCGCCGACGGCGTCAGTGGGCGCATCGATTTCGCCTCATGGATCGTCGGCCAAGGCGGCGTGCTGGCGCCTTTGGAGGACAAGAACTTCTTCGCCCAGGTGAGCGTGAATCCCGACATCGGAACCATCGTCTGGCCCAATGACGTGGATTTTGACCCGGAAGTTCTATACAGCCACGTCACTGGCCAGCCGATCCCGGGGCCTATTTCGGAAATCGCCGGTTGAGGGAAATCACGGCATAAAAAAACATCCCTCCGGCGTACCGAACGTTCTGCCTGCTTATGCGCAGTAATGGGTGCTTGCGTCATTCGACTGCACCAAACACTTGTGAATGTGCGCGGACGTACTCGAAGAGCAAATCGGTAAGATTATCCGGATATGCGAAAAACTGCTTATCCAGGTCCGCCAACTTTGCACGCGCTGCTTTCCCCAGCGAATCGAGAATCCGTTGGCGTGCGTCGCGGGAATCCGGTACTGGATTGGCGGATATGGATTTAATTGCCTGCTCCACGATGAATGCGCATCGATTCGCTCCGATGCGGCGCAGGGCGGTCGGGGCAAAATTGGCGGTCTCGCCACTGTTGTTGCCGAAATACTGCAGGAACCCGCCGTTGTTTACCTCGCTTTCAAGCGCCCAGATGGCGGAAAAGACCTTTTGTATTTCGTCTTGCTTCGAAAAGGCTATCCGGCCGAAATCAGTTCGTGCGCTTCTGGCGAGGTCGATGAGATAGTTATTCTTGTTCAAGTAGCGGCCCAACCCTTCTCAAAATTCGACATTACCGCAAGTCGGCTACCGCTTAAACCCCCGATAACAAACGCAAATCCCAAACGTCATCGGATGCTGCTCGATATTCGCAAATCCCGCCTTCGCGAGCATCTCCACCATGGTCTGGCGGTCGATGAACGTTCCTACGCTCTGCGGAAGATATTTATACGCGCCGGTTTTGTCGCCGCTGATCCAGGTGGCCGTGCGAGGCAAAATATGTTTGAAGTAAAAATGATACAGGGCGCGAAACAACGGATTGGTCGGTGTGGAGAATTCCAGGATGATCGCTCTTCCGCCGGGCCGAAGAATCCGGAAGAATTCTTTCAAGGCTGCCAGCGGATCGACGACGTTGCGAATCCCGAACGCAATCGACGCCACGTCGCAGCACGCATCCGGCAGCGGCAGGTTTTGGGCGTCGCCGTTCAGCCAGACGATCGGCTTCCGCCAACCATCCGATAGGGCCTGTTTGTCGGCCCAGAAATAATGAACGAGATCGGTCTTGGCTTGAGCCAGGGGCAGCATTTCAAACGTGAAGTCGATGCCGATTGCCGGCGGCGGCAGTAGCTCGGCCGGGACCGACCAACCGCCGCGTTCAGTTCCCTTGGCTGCGCGAATCAATTCCCGGACAAACGCCAGCGTCAGATCCCCCGTTCCGCAGGCGACGTCCACCACGCGATCCCCCGGCTGAATCTGTGCCAATCGCACCGCTCTTCTCCGCCAGGATTGATCCATCCACAGGCTATGCAGGCGATTATTCAGATCGTACGACGGCGCGATGGCCGCGAACATGTTCTGCACGCGCCGCCGCTTGTCCGTCACGGCGTGCGGATTGGCTAGCAGGGAATCGTCCCAACCATCGGTCATGGATTGCTCGGATTTCGCCAAATCATGCGTCTTTTTAACCGACTCCGGGGCCGGATGCACGAATTCACTTGACAACCGGGAACGGCCGATGAATAAATATATGACTGACTCGTCAGTTAATTAATCGAGGTGGATGGATGACCCTGGTCGAAAAACGATTGCCCGGCCGGCCGCCCGACGAAGCGCTTCAGGAACGGCGCCGCGAGGCGATTCTCAAACAGGCTGCGGCGATCTTCGCCAGGCACGGTTTTGCCGACACCGATGTCCAGTGGATTGCCGACGCCCTGTCGATCAGCAAAGGAACGGTCTATCGCTATTTCCCCAGCAAGGAGAAATTGTTTCTCGCGGCCGTGGAGCGCGGCATCACGCGGATGCGGCAGCACATCGATGCGGCCCGGCGGGGCGTGACCGACAGAATTGACGAAATCCGCGCCGCCGTGATTGCCTATCTCCGCTTCTTCAAGAAAAATCCGCAATTGGTTGAGCTTTTCATTCAGGAGCGCGCGGCGTTCAAGGGCCGCCGCCAGCCCATCTACTTCCTGCATCGCGCCTCGCGCCGCCAGCCCGCCCGCGAGCATTTTGCCGGCCTCTTGGCCGAAGGCCGAATTCGGTCCATACCTCTCGACAGGATCATCGACGTTCTTGGCGACGTTTTGTACGGCACGATGTTCACCAATCATTTCGCCGGCCGGAAAAAGCCCTACCAGGCCCAGGCCCAGGACGTTTTGGACGTGATGTTCAACGGAATTCTCAGCGACAAGGAACGCAACCGCACTTGACGGCCGGTCGAAATGTTTACCGGGAAAACCCATGGCAGGCGAAGAACCAATCGTTGAATCAGTGACGCCGCTGTCGCAGCACGACAGGGGCGAGACCTACCTGACGCCCGCGGCGCCGTCAAGCGTGATGCCCGAGCACGACGGCGGCGCTCGCCGATCGCGCTACCGCAAACGCTGGATCGTCGCGGCTCTGGTGGCGGTGGGGTTGACGCTGGGGCTGATCTTCGGCGTGCCGCGCGCGATCTACGCCTGGAACCACGTTACCACCGATGATGCCACCGCCAACAGCCACGTGACTTACGTCAGCTCCCGTGTTTCCGGGCTGGCCGAGGAAGTGCTGGTGGACGACGACCAATACGTCGAGGCGGGGACGGCGATCATCCGGATCGATCGCACGCCCTATCAGCTTTCCGTCGAGCAGCACAGCGCCGAATTGAATCGGGCGAAGCTGGCGGTGGCGCAGGAGGTGGCCGCGCTGGATCTGGCCAACGCGCAGCTCGAGCGCGTGCGTGCGGAAACGCGCTCCAAGGTCGCCGATCTGCGCGGAGCGTGGTACATGGTCGCGACGGTCCAGGATTTGGTGAAATACGAGATTGCCGCGTTGCAGTCGAACGTCGCCAATCTTCGCCAGCAGGAGGCCAGCCTCCGCCTGGCGCAGGAGGAGTACGACCGTGTCGAACGCCTCGGTCCCCAGAGCGTCAGCCAGGAGGAGATCGATCAGCGGCGTTCCGCTCTGCTGGTCTCGCGGGCCGAGGTGGCCTCGGCCCAGGCCAACGTGCAGCAGACCCGGGCGCTCCTGGGACTTGCCCCGGATTTGCAAGACCCCGCCGCCGTGCCTCCCGACGTCGCCACGACCTTCAACGGCACCCAATACGCCCTTTCCACCTTCCTGGGCGCATTTGCGCAACTTGGCTTGAAATTGGACTCCGTGCTTCCGCCCAAAATGCAGGAGTTGAAAGAACGCTTTGGCCAGGTCAACGCTGAATCGGTGATCGAGAACTCCCCGGCGGTGAAAGCGGCGATTGCTCAAGTCGATTCCGCCCGTGCGGCGCTGGGCGGGGACCGGTTCGACCGGTCCAATCCCGATGCCCAGCCCCAAATCGTCGAAGCGCAAAAGGCCCTCGAGCAGGCCGAGCTTCAACTTGGATACACCGAGATTCGCGCCCCGTTGTCCGGATATGTCGATCGGCGGAACGTCAATCCGGGCGCGTTCGTCTCCGTGGGCCAGCCATTGTTGACCATTCGCCCTTTGTCGGACGTTTGGATCGACGCGAACTTCAAGGAGACGCAGCTTTACGATTTGCGGATCGGGCAGAAGGTCGAGATTTACGTCGATGCCTATCCCGGCAAGGTTTTCCACGGGCGGGTCGCGGGCTTCAGCCCGGGAACCGGCGCCGTGACCTCGCTCTTGCCGCCCGAGAACGCCACGGGCAATTACGTCAAAGTGGTTCAGCGCCTGCCCGTCCGGATCGAACTGACCGAGCCGAATCCGCCCGACACGCCGCTGATGGCCGGTCTTTCGGTGGATCCGGAGGTGGACATCCGCTCGCAGCCCGAAGGGCCGGACGCCGGACGCCGGCTGGTTAGCGCGGCCCATGGCATCGGCGGAGCGCCCAGCCAATGAGCGCTGTCCCCGCCGGCATTTCCCTGAATCCGGATCGCGCCGACAGGGTGTTCAATCCCTGGGTCGTCGCCCTCACCGTAACCCTCTCGACGTTCATGGAGGTGCTCGACACCAGCATCGCTAATCTCTCCCTCCCCCACATCGCCGGCTCGATGGCCGCAACCTATGACGAAGCCACCTGGGTGTTGACCAGCTACCTGGTTTCCAACGCCGTGATCCTGCCCCTGTCCGGCTGGCTCACCGGCCTGATGGGCCGCAAACGCTACAACATGACCTGCGTGACCCTGTTCACGCTCAGTTCCGTGTTGTGCGGCATGGCGACCAGCCTGCCCATGCTGATTTTTTTCCGAATCATCCAGGGCATCGGCGGTGGGGGATTGCAGCCTTCCGTTCAGGCGATTTTGCTGGATACCTTCCCCGCCGC
This sequence comes from Tepidisphaeraceae bacterium, assembly GCA_050010915.1. Taxonomy (GTDB): domain Bacteria; phylum Planctomycetota; class Phycisphaerae; order Tepidisphaerales; family Tepidisphaeraceae; genus PALSA-1353. The sequence goes on from JBEKKC010000001.1 coordinate 54,680, forward strand.
CAAACGCGGCATGGCCATGGCCGTCTATGCCATCGCCGTCATGGTCGCCCCCGTGCTCGGCCCCACCCTCGGCGGTTGGATCACCGACAGCTATTCCTGGCGATGGATTTTCTACATCAATCTTCCCGTCGGAATCCTGTCGCTGGTCCTCACCCAGATCGTCCTGCGCGATCCGCCCTACCTGATTGCCCAGCGGGCCGCCCAACGCGCCCGACCCCGGCCGGTCGATGGCATCGGCCTGGGACTCGTGGCCATCGGATTGGCCTCCCTTGAAATGGTCCTGGACAGGGGACAGGAACTGGATTGGTTCGGCTCCAACTTCATTCTCATCCTGGCCATCGTCGCCGGCGCGGCGTTGGTTACCGCGGTCATCTGGGAATTGCACCACCCTGCTCCGATCGTGAACGTCCGGCTCTTCGCCGAGCGGAACTTCATGATCTGCTCCGTCATCTGCTTCGCCGTCTACGCGGTCTTGTATGCCACGACCGTGCTGCTCCCGCAAATGATGCAAACGCTGATGGGCTATTCGGCCACCCGGGCGGGACTGGTTCTTTCGCCCGCCGCTTTGGTCGCCATGCTGGAAATGCCCATCATCGGCATCCTGCTTTCCCGCGGCTTCGACGCACGACGTCTGATTATCTGCGGACTTCTGATCGTCGCGGCGTCGGCCGCGTGGATGTCTCGCCTCGACCTCCTGGTCTCCCAGTCCGACATCGTCTGGCCTCGCATCGTTCAAGTCCTGGGCTCGGGCATGATGTTCGTCTCCATCAATACCATCGCCTACCGATTCATTCCCCGGAGTGAAACCAACAACGCCTCCGGACTCTTCTCCCTGGTCCGCAACGAGGGCGCAAGCATCGGCGTCGCCATCGTGACAACCCTGCTCGCCCGGGACATACAGACGTACCAGGTGAACTTGATCGGACACATTAGCCTGCTGAATCCCATGGCGGTCCAAACCATGCAGAACGCCGGCGCGTTGTTTGGACCCGCCGACCCCACCGCCGGCCGCGGCGCCCTGTCGCTGCTTTACGCCCTGGTTCGGCAGCAGTCGGCCATCCTTTCCTACCTCGATCTCTTCCAGATGTTCGCGATCATCACATTGCTCGTGGTTCCCCTGGTCCTCCTCATGCGCCGCACCACCACCCCCGCCGGCCAACCGTCGGCGGCGCATTGATTTACTCCCAAAAAAGACAATAACTTCTCTCCGTTCGATTCATTAACGAGGAAACATCCAACCCATGAGCACAATCTATCTGATCGCCAGCGGTGATTTACGCGCCTCGGCCAACCGGCAATGCGAGGCCGAGCAACAGAAGATGGAACAAACCCTGATCGCGGCCGCGACCAAACTCGGCGGCAAAATCCAACGCGCCCACGCCTTCCGCCCCGAGGTCGGCCATAGTTTCATCGATTCCCAGAAATACGGCATGGAGGTCTTCCGCAACATCCCTTCCAAATCCCCCCTGATCGTCGCCGAGGCCGTCTGGCAGTATTCCCACCATGTCCTGCACGGCCTGACGTTTCATCAAGGCCCGATCCTCACCGTCGCCAATTGGAGCGGCACCTGGCCCGGCCTGGTCGGCATGCTCAATCTCAACGGCTCCATGGCCAAGGCGGGCATCAAGTTCTCCACCCTCTGGAGCGAGAACTTCCAAACCGATCCGATATTCCTGACCAAGCTCGCCCGCTGGATGAAAACCGGAAAAGTCTCTCACGACACCCGCCACGTCCGGCCGTTGCGCTCCGTGAAAATGCCGGCCGCCGCCAAGCGCCTTGGCGTCAAATTCGCCCAGCGCTTCAGGCAGGACAAGGCCATCCTCGGCGTTTTCGACGAGGGCTGCATGGGAATGTTCAACGCCATCATTCCCGATTCACTCCTGAACTTGACCGGAGTCTTCAAGGAACGGCTCAGCCAAAGCGCCCTCTATTATGCGATGACCCAAGTGAGCGACGCCGATGCCCGCGCTGTTTTCGACTGGTACAAAGCCAGGGGCGTGAATTTTCATTTCGGCCCCAGCGAGGCCGACGACCTCACCGAACGCCAGGTACTTCAGCAATGCAAGATGTACGTCGCCGCCCTGCGAATCGCCGACGAATTCGGCTGCCAGACGATCGGCATTCAATATCAGCAGGGCTTGAAAGACCTCGCCCCCGCCAGCGACCTGGCCGAGGGCACGCTCAACAACGTCGATCGCCCCCCGGCCAAAAGCGCCGATGGAACCCGCGAATTATTCCCCGGCGAAGCCCTGCCCCATTTCAACGAAGCGGACGAATGCGCCGGCCTCGACGGCCTGATTACCTACAAACTTTGGCGCGCCCTCGGATTCGATCCCGAAAACACCCTGCACGACCTGCGCTGGGGCCGCCATTACACCGGACCCGGCAAAAACGCCGACGGCCGGGACGCAACCATCGACGCCTACGTCTGGGTCTTCGAGATCAGCGGCGGCACGCCCCCGAAACATCACGTCGGCGGATGGTCCGGCACCCACAGCTATCGTCAGCCGCCGATGTATTTCCGCCTCGGCGGCGGCACCTGCTCCGGAATCGCAAAATGCGGCCACGTCGTCTGGAGCCGCGTTTTCGTTAAGGACAACCGCCTCAAGATGGACATCGGCCTGGCCGAAGCCATCGGCCTCCCCGACTCCGAAACCCAGGACCGCCTGAACCAGACGACGCCGGTTTGGCCGATCATGCACGCGGTTTTGAAAGGCGTCACCCGCGATCAGATGATGGCCCGTCATTTGGCCAATCACATCCAGGTCGCCTACGCCCCCAGCGCGGCCGGCGCCCGCAAAGCTCTGCATGCCAAAGCCGCCGCGATGAGCGAACTGGGGCTGGAGGTGTCGGTCTGTGGATAAGGGGACATTCAAGATTTCGCTCGCCGCGACGGGGATCGACCGATGAAATGACTTTGGACGATGATGAGTTCTTGACTGACTGATTGTGCTCGGACTATTTAGTCAATGGTCCACAGGGAGTATGAGTGAGGCCCCCCTCTTGTTTTGAGATATTTCTCGGAATACCTTTTGGGCATCCATTAGGCATTTGGCAGCGAAGTATCGACTCTGGGGATGGACACCAAAGCTGTTTTTTGGCCGTTGCACGCCATAACGTCTCCAACCCTTTGGCAGCCGAGTATATCGCCCTACGAGAATATATTCGATTCCGCTCTTGGTGATGCGTATGGTCATGGCCTCGCTGTTCATCGACTTTCAGGAATCGAGAGTTGAACAGCGGGTTGAGCAACGCTGGGCCGACCGCAAACAAGCTCTGTGAGTCCGATAGCCACATTCACGCCTACGGCACTGAAGCAATTTCCGTCATACGCCCGATGCGAATCCTTCGTCGCTACGAAAGGGATTCCATCGTGAACATCAAGAGGCTTGTTCTCTGTTTCGCCGGCACTGTGATTCTTTGGACTGGCCGATCATTGGCGGGCACGATTTCAGACCTGTACGATACTGGGGTCGGAAGTAATGGCGTATCCTCGCCCGATGGAACAACGCCCGACCCGCATTACACAATTCTTTCCGGCCCCTTGGGTGTCAGTACCGCTACGGTGAAAACGTCGGCCAGTGGGTATCCGGTAGGGACTTGGTGGAATGGTGACAGCACAACATCAGCGTGGATCATGCCGAGTGCGGGCTATCCCGGCTCGCCGAATTATCTGCCGGGCGGGGATTACGATTATCAAACGACATTTGCATTGCCGAGCAACGCGAATTCCGTTGCCATTTCCTTCAATCTGGCAGCGGACGATACGGCATCGGCCATTTTGTTGAACGGTCTGTTGGCGGACACACCGCCATCGTCCGTCAACTTCTACGGCTACACACCCATCAGTTTCAGCAGCAATAATGTTTTGTCGGGAATCAACACTCTTGATTTCATCGTCTATAACCAAGAAGTTTATTACAGTCCCACCGGCCTTCGCGTTGACGGAATCGTCGGAACGTACACCACTGTTCCTGAGCCGGGGACGTTTCCATTGCTCGGCTTGGCATCAATCGGGCTGTTGGCCCTTTCGCGGAAATTCGGGGCCGCTCGAACGGCGTGTAGTGCTGTGATTCTTTGGGCCATGCCGCTATCGGCCGCACCATTGGTCACGTTGTTCAGTACGGGAGTCGTCACGAATGATGCCAATGGAAATCCCGCGTCGTTTGTTGCCGTTGGCGGAATTGACCCGTATTACACCATCCTGCCCCCATCGTCCGTCACCGTCGAACCGGCTTATGCAGCCCAACCGAACTACATCTGGATCGGTGGTGTGCTTGCCGGTGGATCAACGCCTCAATCTAAATGGATCGCACCACAGGTTGATGGGGAGAACAACGATCCGAGCGGTGATTTCATTTACCAAACCACTTTTGATTTAACCGGATTTGATCCCAGCACTGTCACGATTCAGGGGACAGCATTTGTGGACAATGCGTTGGACGATGTTGTGCTGAACAACTCAGCTCAAACCGGATTCCTTGGCGGCAGCTACGGGCCGGGGCAAAGCGTTTCATTTTCGTTCACCGGCGGATTCATTCCCGGAATTAACACCCTCGATTTTACCGTGAACAACTCCAACCCCAGTCCGTCCGGCCTCAATGTGACGATGACGGGAACGGCAGACATTGCGGCTGTGCCTGAGCCGACCTGCATTGGCCGGATTGGATTTGCGCTGCTCCTATTCCGCTACCGATCCCGGCTCCCCGCTCTCAGCTAAATCCTTTCAACCCTGTGCTTCTTCTTTACAGGTAGCGGCAAATCGAGTCTCTCGCATTCAACGCAACGCGGTTTGCCTCCAGTCCCCGGTCGCCAGTGTTCGGGCTTGATGCGTATCCCACCCGGGCAATCGTCGTGGTCATGGTAAACGTCCCGATGCCGGGGCCGATCTTCGGGCGTGGTGGTGTGATATGCGGGCACCTTTGCCATCCCACCTCTCTCTTTCGTGATGATAATTGGACTATCAACGTGAAGCAGATTTGGCTTGAGCCATCACGTCCGCGATCAGGATGGGGCCGGGTGTGATTATCGGGCATTTCGGCAAATGCTCCTCAACTGGCTATCTCAAACAGTCGATGACGCGGGGGTCTACGGGGAGGATCAATCATGGCGGACCTGCTACATCCGTTATTCCTGATGTACATTCTTTCATGGGTTTTTGCCATTTCACAAACCGTTCTTACCTTTGTCATAGGAATGCCGGTCTATCTCTGCCTGTTCCGAAAACCTACTGTCCGCGTTTTATTCGGAATGGGGTGGCATTCACTTCTGGCAATTGCGTTTGCTTCGTTGTCCGCAATAATCGTTACCGCCACGCGAGATCAATTATATCTTGGCTGGTGGTACTATCCCGCCTCTTTTTTGTTCTTCTGTTTTCTACTGGCGAGTTGTTACCCTCCAAAACAATCTGAATCTGAGTGGACTGCAATCCAGGGTCCGGCGATCTTGACTGGCCTTATTGGATTCATCATCTTCTGTGCATGGCCAAATCTACTGGATAATACCGCTGTCGCCGCTTGCGAACGCTGGGCCGACTGGTTTCTTTCGGGATGGTGGACACATGGTTGGATCGGCACCATTCTTATGTGGTGTGTGCTGGTCAGATTTGGGGTGTTCATTTTGAGTTTTGGAGTCGGGCTGATAATTATGCTTGTTTTTCCAGTTTATGAATTCGTGACGGATCGCCAAATGCGGGCGAAGTCAAGACAATCTACGTTGCGGGTAGAGATGGTGACAAAGCGTGCGGCATGAGGCCCCACGCTCAGCGTCCAAGACGCGGTGCGGGTCATTCCCCCCTTCGATTGGAAAAACGGGGATATTCAAGATTTAATTTCCGCAGCCGCCGCGACGGAAACCATGAATGGCCCCCTTACACTCAGTTCCTCTCCACCCCCAGCCAGCCGGCGGGCTGGTTCAGGACGATCCAGCGGAATGCGCCTGCCGTCAGATGATCCATGTCCGGAACCAGGCTGCCTTCGTCCACCATCGCGCTGGCGACCAGGAAATTCATGCCCAGCACGCCGTCGAGGGTGAACGAATTGCCGGCGGAATCGGTCACGGTGATGTCGGCGACCAGGACCGGGGCGTGATCGAAGACGATCGGCGTGCCTTCCATCGTCGGAAGGCTGAGTTTGTCGAGGAAGAACCCGGCGGATTTCTTGGAGCCGCCGATGCCGCCGACGGTCATTATGAATTGCCGGTCGGCCGGCGCGCCGGCAAGGCGCGGGTGATCCGTGCCGTCGGTGTCGGGGACATACGTCACGCCCAGGGCGGCCGCCTGTCTGCGGGAGATCATCGACACGGCCGAGCCGGTGTCCAAGAGCCAGCTTCCGGGCAGTGTCTTGCCGCGATTCGTCAGAACGATCGGCGGCGTGCGGTCGCCCTCGGGATGAAACGGACTCGGCCCGATGATCGGATTGGCCCACACCGCTGGCGGCTGGGCGGTGGGCGGGGAAATCTTCGTGAACCGCCCGAAGGAAACGAAACGCAGCTTCACGTGCAGCGTAGTTTTAGGGATGGGTGCATGGTCCGCCGCCGCGGTCTTGGCGTCGTACACAAAGGTGCGAATCTTGTCGGACATGGAATTCACGTCGCGCGGGTCCAGCACGACGATCTTGCCCGCGATCGCCGGCATGCCGACGATATCCAGATCGCCCATCGCCAGGGCCGTGAGAAAATCGGTGCCGCTGGTCAGAGGTCCGATCTCGGCCCGGAAGGGTCCGGTGGTCAGTGCATAGGTGATGGCGATGGCGTCTTTCTGATCCACATTTACGTTGGGCGCCTCGGGGGCGAGCGAGAAATAGATCGGCTCGGAGACGGCGAATTCGCTGCCGCCGCCAACGCCGACGTCCTGGAACCGGGCTTCGGATTTTCCGATGGTTTCACGTTGGATGCCGAGCATCTCGGCCGTGTGCGGCGAAAGATCGATGGAGCTTGCCCCCGTATCGAGAAACGCCTCGACGTTGAACACATCGCCCTCGGCGTTCTTGCCCATCAGCGGCGCACCCCCCGGCTGCCGGCGAACGACCAGATTGATCCGCGGCTGATCCAGCGCCGCCGGCTGCACCCCGTCGATATCGTCCGCCAGGGCCGGAGATATCATGGTCAAAATCAGGAAACAGATCGCCGATCGGCGCATATAACTGCCCCCTCCCCTGGTACTCCGGGGGAGGGTCGGGGTGGGGGTTTCCTGGGCCAATCGTTGTTCGACCCCCACCCCAGCCCTCCCCCTGAGTACATGGGGAGGGGGAAATTCTTTGCAGCAAGTGACGCGCACTCGGCGCATATCTTCACGTCTAGATAAAGTTGTTTCGGCCTGTCAGCATTTTATACGCTTCGACGTATCGTTGTCGCGTTCCGGCGACGACGTTGTCCGGCAGCGGCGGGGCCGGCGGCCGCTTGTCCCAATCCAACGACTCCAGGTAATTCCGCACGTATTGCTTGTCGAAGCTGGCCTGATCGCGGCCGGGTGCGTATTCCCCGGCCGGCCAGAACCGGCTGCTGTCCGGGGTCAGGACTTCATCGATGAGGATGAGCCGTCCATCGGGCATGCGGCCGAATTCGAATTTCGTATCCGCGATGATGACGCCGCGCTCCGAGGCGTGTTCCGCCGCCAGGCTGTAGAGGCTCAGCGTGCGCCGGCGCAGCTCCTCCGCGGTGGGCCGGTCGATGATTTCGGCGGTCTCCTCGAAGCTGACGTTGATGTCGTGCCCGGATTCTTCCTTGGTCGCGGGGGTGAAGATCGGCTCGGGCAATCGCTGGCACTGCCCAAGTCCCGGCGGCAGCCGCACGCCGCAGACCGTTTGCGTCTTCTGATATTCCTTCCATCCTGACCCCGCCAGGTATCCGCGGGCCACGCATTCGATGGCGATGACCGATGCCTTCTTCACCAGCATCGACCGGCCCTCGATCTGATCGCGATGCGCCTTCAACGCCGGCGGATAATCCGCCGCGTCCGCCGTGATCAGGTGGTTCTCAAACTCCCCGGCGAATTTCTCGAACCAGAAAAGGCTCAAGGCCGTGAGGATTTTCCCCTTGTCCGGGATTCCGTTTGGCATCACGCAATCGAACGCGCTGATCCGGTCCGTGGCGACGATCAGCAGTTCCTGCCCAAGGTCGTACACGTCCCGCACTTTTCCCCGTCGAACGGCGAACGGCAGCGAGGATTGCATCAGCGGCGGGTTCATGGGCGGGCAGATTACGACACACCAGGGCCGATTGCCAATTGCCGATTGCCAATTGAAAGAAGGGTCGCCCGCGCGTTTCCCCTCTTCCAATCGGCAATTGGCAATCGGCAATCGGCATTCATTTGCCCATTGGTTCTGCTAAGATGCCCGCTCGGACCTTATGTCGATCAAGTTCGAGATCTATCGTGACGGGACCCGGGTGATGCAGTTCACGCCCGTGGCTCCGATGGCGATGGGGCCGGAGAGCGTCCCGATGCCGGCGGAGATTTTGTTTCGCGACGGGGTCTTGGTCGTCAACCGCGCCGATGAAACCGCGCTGGGCGTGGCCCTGCTTTGGGACGTGCCGGGGCTGGGCACGTTTCATCTGGAAACCACCCGCCTTCAGCATCGCGACGAGCCATACAACCTCAACGTCGAGCTGGCGCGGGCCCGGCTGATGAAGATCGTCCAGAAGCAGGAGGATTGGAATCTTTTTGATTTTCCCAAGGCGGAGAAATTCATCCAGCGGTTCCGCGACGCCCAGAGCCTGCTGGCCGATGCCCTGGGCATCCTGCACCTGCCGGGCGAGGCGGCCAGGCTCGCGGATCAATCCATGGCCATTTCCCTGGATCTTTCCGACCAACTGGCGAGTTTCCACGCGGACTTGCTCATCAACCGCCGCCGCCAGAGCAACGCCTTCGTCAAGCACATCGTGGGTTGCCGGATCGATCCGGTGATTCAGAACCAGAAATATAAGGACACGCTGACCAACAGTTTTGATTATGCGGTGTTGCCGGTGCGTTGGAAGCAGATTCAACCGCAGGAGCATTCCTTCGAGGCCGCCTCCGTGGATGAATGGGTCGATTTGCTGGCCAGCAAGCGCATCCCCATCATCGCCGGGCCGTTGATCGACCTCACCGAAGGAGAAGTGCCCGATTGGATGTACATCTGGGAACACGATTTCGACACGCTGCGCGAACTGGCCTATGAATACGTCCAGAAAGTGGTGACGCGATACCGCAAATCGGTCGCGTTGTGGAACGTCTGCGCGGGCTTGCACACCAACAGCGTCTTCACCCTCAGCTTCGAGCAGATCATCGAGCTGACCCGGCTTCTGGTCGCGCAGGTGAAAACGCTTCTTCCCTCGTCCCGGACGCTGGTGACGGTGAAATATCCGTTCGGGGAACATCACGCCCGCAGCCGAGCGAGCGTTCCCCCCATGATGTATGCCGAGATGGTCGCCCAGGCGGGCATCAACTTCGAGGCCTTCGGGCTGGAATACGAGATGGGCGTGCCGGCGCCGGGTTTGTACACGCGCGATCTTTTTCAGTTCAGCAGCATGCTGGACAAGTTTTCCACCCTGGGCAGGCCGCTGTTCTTGACCAGCCTTGGCGTCTCCGGCCGCGCCACGCCCGATCCGCACGATCGCTCCGAAGGCAAACTCGATCCGATTCTGGCCGGGAAATGGAAACGACCCTGGGACCCGGAACTTCAGGCCGAATGGCTCGTCGCCGCCTATCGCCTGGCCCTCAGCAAGCCCTACATCGAATCCATCGCCTGGAGCAACCTGGCCGACATCAACCCCTCGCTTCCCGCCGGCGGATTGCTCGACGACATGCTCAAGCCCAAGCCCGCTTTCCTCCGCCTCCAGGAAATGCGCGAGCAATTCCACCAATGGCAACGAAAGGTCTAGGCTCCCTCTGAAAACCCTATGACCCCACGACGACACAGAATCGCTTTGGCCGCTAGGAGCAACGAGGAGAACTGGGTCAATAGACCCTTCGAGTCGTTGCGACAACGCGGACGAAGCGATTCTGTGTCGCCTCCGGTGGGCCGGAAACAAGCCGTCTGCTTCGTTGCCGCTCCTCGTTGGCTCGCTGGGAGCCGGACTTCGGAGCGACGCCTCGCATCCGACTTGTTTCCGGCCCATCGTGGGGCCATAGGCTTTTCAGAGGGAGCCTAGTCCTTGCTCGCCACGCCCTCCCAGCGCCGCGGCGGGATGGTGGTGCTGGGAATCCTCATCATGATCCTGGCCCTTCGGCTGGCGCTCAATCCCGCAACCGTCGATGAACCTCCCGCGGCACAGACCCCGGCATCCAGCCAATTGGCCGACCGGATCGATCCGAACGTCGCCACCGAAGCCGAGCTTGCCGCCATACCCGAACTCGGCGAAAAGCGCGCCGCCGCCGTCGTCCGGTTCCGCGAGCAATTCAAATCCCGCCATCCAGATCAATCCGCATTTCAGCGTCTCTCCGATCTGGAGCAGGTCTCCGGCATCGGCGCCGCCACGGCGGAGACGATGGAGCCGTACCTGATCTTTCCAGCCTCCGCGACGCGGCGGTAAGCGATTTTGGGTACTGGGTCAATTTCCCCGTATAGCCGGCGATCCTTGCCCGCCGTATGATCTGCAAACGCGTAAACTGACCCACTGCCGGATGACCCGACCCTCGCGCCGCCGGCCGGATAACGGCGTTGAGGCCGGCCGTCAAAGACTTCCGCCCTCTTTGAAATTCTCCAGCTCGCGTGCCACCCGCTGTATTACTTCCGGCCAATCGCCCAAGCTCTTTTGCCGAAACAATCGTACCGTGGGATACCAGGGAGAATCCTCGCGTTCCAGCAGCCATCGCCAATCCGGCACGTACTGAAGCATTACCCACGTCGGGACACCCAGCGCGCCGGCGAGATTCACGCGCGAATTGTCCGTCGAGATCACCAGGTTCATGAGGGAGATGACCGCGGCCGTGTCGGCGAAATCTTCCAGATCGGGCGCATGATCGATCAATCGCATTCCCGCCGGGGCGGAGGAAATTTGCTCGGAGCCCGGCCCTTTTTGCAAGCTGTGGAACGTGACGCCGGGCACCGCTGCCAACGGGGCCAGCCGCGACAATGCGATCGAGCGCGTGCGGTCGTTTTTGAATTTCGGATTTCCCGACCAGGCCAGTCCCACGCGAAGCTCGCCGTCCGACGGACCGAGCCTTTTTGCCCACGATTCTTTCAATCGTGCATCGACGCCAAGGTAGGGCGTGTGGCCCGGGATTGTTTCCAGGCGAGTGCCCAGCACCAGCGGAAGGCTCATCAGCGGACAATGCACGTCGAAGCGCGGCAACGGTTGATTCACGCACACGAGCTGCTCGACCTGGGGCAATCCCTTCAGCAATCGAAAGAGCTCCGCCTGGCATTCCAGAACCACCTTGCCGCCGCGATTTGCCGCCATCGGCACATAGCGCACATACTGAAGCGTGTCCCCCAACCCCCCCTCGGCGTGCAGGAGGATGGTTCGGCCATTCAATTCCGTTCCATCCCACATCGGCTGGGAAAATTTGCGCCAGGCCGTGCGAAATCCCTTCCACCGCCATCGCCATTCATATTCGGGCAGTCCTTGCGCGAAATCTCCCTTGACCAGCAGTGCCAGAGAGAGGTTGTTGTGGGCCTCGGCATAATCGGGCCGAATTCGGATGGCTTGGCGAAACTCCGCCATCGCTTCTTCCAGCAATCCCAGATCGCCCAGGGCAACGCCCAGATTGTTGTGCGCCTCGGCCAAGTCGGGCTTGAGGCGCAGCGCTTGCCGGTAGGCGATGATCGCTTCGTCGGGATTCCCCTTCTCGCGCAGGGCGCTGCCCAGATTGTTGTAAACTTCCACCCCGCCCGGATCAATTCTGCGAGCCTCGCCAAACGCGGCAATGGCCTCGTCCAGCAGCCCTTGATCCCTCAGTAGGCTGCCCAAGTTATTCTGGGCCTGCACGAAATTTGGCCGCAGCTTAAGCGCCTGGCGGTACTCCATGATCGCTTCATCCAACCGTTTTTTGTCGCGCAGGATATTGCCGAGGTTGTAGTGATACTCGGCCGCGCCCGGATTGATCGTGATCGCCCGGCGGATCAGCTCAATCGCCGCATCGAGCCGCCCGATCTGCCCCGCCACCGCCCCCAGCAGATGCAGCGCCTCGGGATGATTGGGATTGTGGCTCAGCACCTGCCGATAGATCTTGTCCGCCTCGGCCAGTTTTCCAGCTCTGTGATTCCGAATGGCGATCTGCATGGCCTGATCGACGTTGAATTGCGCCATCCCGCAAACCTCTTGTTCCAGGCACGATCGAAGTATAGCCGCCACGAATTTGATTCCGCACCCAAAAGCCCCTTGCCGTGGGCCTTTGTCTTATCCAATCGTACTCCGCGGCAAGGATTTTCGCCTTGAAGCCTATGCAAAGTTAGAGTTATTGTTAACCCGGGTATTTCACGCTTTTTTTGATTTTCCTTAAACGCAACGGCCTCGCCTTCCTGCGCCTTCAGGAAATGCGCGAGCAATTCCACCAATGGCAACGAAAGGTCTAGTCCTTGCTCGCCACGCCCTCCCAGCGCCGCGGCGGGATGGTGGTGCTGGGAATCCTCATCATGATCCTGGCCCTTCGGCTGGCGCTCAATCCCGCAACCGTCGATGAATCTCCCTCCGCACAGGCCCCGGCGTCCAGCCAATTGGCCGACCGGATCGATCCGAACGTCGCCACGGAAGCCGAACTTGCCGCCATACCCGAGCTTGGCGAAAAGCGCGCCGCCGCCGTCGTCCAATTCCGCGAGCAATTCAAATCCCGCCATCCAGATCAATCCCCATTTCAGCGTCTCTCCGATCTGGAGCAGGTTCCCGGCATCGGCGCCGCCACCGCCGAAACGATCGAGCCGTATCTGACCTTTCCGGCGTGGCATGGGCATCCTGCCCATGCGGGCGGCGCCAGCACCGCAAGGTCTCCTTGATACCTCGAACCAAATTGAAGAAGGATCTCACGTAGAGGCGCGGAAGGCTTTGCCTCCGTGCCAAAGGCGCAGAGAAGTAAGAGAAGCAAGCCTGACCTTCCCATCAGGTTAAATTGCACCTCTGATCGAGGTCCCGCCCACCCCTTGGACGCCGCATCTTAATCAACAATTAAAAGTCGCGCGCCGGAAAAAGCTTTACCTTTGGGCCGAAATTGGTACATTTGCCGCCTTCCCGTCAAAGTGTTCCTGTTATTGGGCAGTCGGAAACCGCATTGGAGGGACGCAAAATGAGATCACGAAATTCGCGTTTCGCGAAAACCGGCTCTTTCCTGCTTGGTATGGCGGGTCTTTTGGCGTTGCCGTCAATCGGCGCGGGCCAGAACACCACGACCTACTCGTACGATTCCGATTTCCAAGGCCAGCCCGTGGTTACTACCGACGGCATGGGCCGCACTACCACATACCGTTATCAGTACGGCGCCGATCCCGGCGGGCTGGATGTCTCCGTCCCGGACACCCTCACCGGAATCACCACCCGGTATCAGTACGACCCCAGCTACCACCAAACCGACACCACGACCACTAACGGCTCAGCCACGACCAGCGTCTATGACCCCAACACCGGCGGCGTGGCCATCTCCGACGATCAGGGGCCCAATACCACCACCTACATCTACGACGGCTTGGATAACCCGGTCAGAAGCATCCCCACGACCGGCGATGTCACCACCAGCACCTACGACGGCCTGAACAATCGAATTGCCCTATCCGAGCCGGGTCCCTCGGACACCACGACCACCTATTTTTATGACAGCAATGGAAACACCATCACCTCGATCGACACCCCCGGCTCACCTGTTTTGGACGGCTATGATGCGCAGGACCGTCTGGTCGGGATCACCACCGAAGACCCGCTTGGCAATGTCACGACCTACACCTACGATGCCAACAACAACTATATTCAAACCAACGAGATTACCGATCTGGGTCGCCCCACCGGCTACACCTACGACGCCGTCGGCCGGATGATTCAATCCTACGACGAATCCGGTGGCCGCACGACGATTTACCAATATGACCCCGTTGGCAACCAATTCATTCCCGAGGCGACAGTGCCCGGCAACGTCGTTGGCATGACCTACGACACGGTGGACAACCTCCTGTACGTTTCCACCGTTCCCGAACCCGCCACCCTGGCGATGATCGGATTGTCCTCATTGGCGTTGCTCCGCAGGCGCGCCCGCCGGGCGTAGTTTGCCCGTCATGCCGCCGACCCCATGACGGCTCTCAAACCTTCCGCCACCAGTTTGGCCCGGCTGATGCCATGCCGTTTGGCGTATGCATCCGCCTGATCCAGCAGCCTCTTTTCAACCGTTAGAGAAATCGTCTTGGCCCCCTTGCCGATCTTGGGCCGTCCCATCTTCGCCTTGAACCGACGCCATTGCCGCCGTTCCCGGGTGTTGAGAGGCCGGGAGCGGGCGAGGGTTTCCTCCGGCGTTTCGTTCTCGATCTCCTGGAAGATTCGCTCCTTCTCCGAATCGGGCAACGCGATGAACTCTTCAATGGCAAACTTCCTTTTTTTCTTCATGGCAATTCCTTTTATCCGCGCCTGCGTCACGACATAGCTATATAGGAAAGTCCCCATGGCAGCAAATTGACTACGCCTAGCCAGAAATCGCGCGCGAATTTTCCTCTTGAAATCCATGCGAAGTTAGGTTATTGTTCAGGGCCATCCCATGGCCCATCTTCGCTCACTGCACCTATAATTCCCCCATGCCCCGATTCGAAGTCGTCAGTCCGTTCCAGCCGCAGGGTGATCAGCCGCAGGCGATCGACAAGCTGGTTGCCGGCATTCAGAAAGGCATGCCTTTCCAGACGCTCATGGGCGTCACCGGCTCGGGCAAGACGTTCACCATGGCTCACGCCATTGCCCGCCTGAATCGGCCGACGCTGGTGTTGTCTCACAACAAAACACTGGCCGCCCAGCTTTACGAGGAATTCAAGGAACTGTTTCCCCACAACGCCGTCGGATATTTCGTCAGCTATTACGACTATTATCAGCCCGAGGCCTACATTCCGCAGCGCGACATTTACATCGAAAAGGACGCCAGCCGGAACGACGATCTCGATCGCCTGCGCCTGTCGGCAACCAGCAATCTCGTGAGCCGTAGCGACGTGCTGCTGGTTGCCTCCGTCTCCTGCATTTTCGGACTTGGTTCGCCGGCGGATTACAAGGCGTCGGTCTTGCCGATCCGCGTGGGCCAGACGACCGACCGCGACGCCATGCTGCGGAAGCTGATCGACCTCCAGTACGCCCGCAACGACATGGATTTCAAACGCGGCACCTTCCGCGTCCGCGGCGACGTCGTCGAACTCCATCCTTCCTACGAGGAATTCGCCTATCGCATCGAGTTCTTCGGCGATGACGTCTCGGCCATCGACGCGGTGAACCCCCTGACCGGCGAGGTGATCCGCGGCGAGGAGCAGGTCTTCATTTATCCCGCCGTACACTACGTCATGCCCGAGGAACGCGTCCACGCCGCCGTTCAGTCCATCCGCGAGGAACTGGACCAGCAGGTGATGCATTTGCGCGGCCAGGGAAAATTGCTCGAAGCGCAGCGATTGCTCGCCCGCACGAAATACGACCTGGAAATGATCCTCGAGGTCGGCTATTGCAGCGGCATCGAGAATTACAGCCGGCACCTGGATGGCCGCAAGCCCGGCGAGAAGCCGTACACCCTGATCGATTATTTTCCCAAGGATTATCTGCTGATCATCGACGAATCGCACGTGTCGTTGCCGCAGCTTCGGGCGATGTACAACGGCGACCGGCAACGCAAGGAGGTCTTGGTCGAGCACGGCTTCCGCCTGCCCAGCGCCCTGGACAACCGCCCGCTGAAGTTCGAGGAATTCGAAAAAATGTGGAACCAGGTGGTTTTCGTCACCGCCACGCCGGCGAAATTCGAACTGGAAAAAACCGGCGGCGAAATCGTCGAGCAGGTCATCCGCCCCACCGGATTGATCGATCCCGAAATCGTCGTCCACCCCGCCCAGGGCCAGGTCCCGCATCTGCTCGGCCAGATCAAGGAGCGCGCCGAGCTCGGCGAGCGCGTCCTGGTCACCACTCTCACCAAGCGCCTGGCCGAAGACCTCAGCGCGTACATTCAGGAGGCCGGCCTCCGCGGGCGATACCTGCACAGCGAAATCCAGACCCTGGAGCGCTCGGAAATCCTGGCCGATCTTCGCAGGGGCGATTTTGACGTTTTGGTGGGGATCAACCTGCTGCGGGAAGGCCTGGATTTGCCCGAGGTTTCCATGGTCGCCATCCTGGATGCCGACAAGGCCGGATTCTTGCGCAGCGAAACCTCGCTGATTCAGACGATCGGGCGCTCGGCCCGGAACGTGAACGCCCGCGTCATTCTGTACGCCGACAGCGTGACGCCCGCGATGCGGAAGGCGATGGACGAAACCGCCCGTCGCCGCGAGATTCAGATGCGCTTCAACGCCGAGCACGGCATCACGCCCAAGACGGTCGAGAAGGCCATCCGCACCGGCATCGAATCGGAGATGAAAGCCCGCCGAACCGCGCGCGAGGCGATCCACGAAAGCCAGCAGCAGTTCGATCAGGGCGAATTGATCCGGCTTCTGGAGGAGGAGATGTTGGAAGCCGCCAAGAACCTGGAATTCGAGCGTGCCGCCCAGCTCCGCGACAAATTGAACGAGATCAAAGGCGTCCCGACGATCCGCAGCGCCCGCTCCTGGGAGCCGGAGGTGACCGAATCAGACCAGCGCACAAAAATCTGGCAGCCGCGCAGCAAGGGAAAACAAAAGCGGTCCGCGAAGTGATCCCCGGTTTAGCGGCCGCGCTTGCGCGGCGTTTCTTCGGCGATCCCTCGACCGTAACCGCGCGCGAGACTAAAATTCCAACGAAGCTTGCCAATGCCCATTCAGTTTCCCAAATTCGAAGACATCCGCGAGATCATTCAACTGGCGCGGCGGGAGGACCTCGGCGAAGACGACGTCACCAGCCGATTCATGATCTCCGAGGATGCCGTTGGGGTCGGGACCGTGTTGCAGAAGCAAGTGGGCGTGACGTGCGGGTTGCCGCTGGTGGAGATGATCTGCCGCACTTATGACGAGCGGTTGCGGGTTGAGCCGATTCCCGGTTTTCATCTGGACATTCTCGAGGGCCGGTTCAGCGACGCCAGGGCGTTGCCGCTCTTGCGGGTGCGCGGGCCGATGCGGTCCTTGTTGTCGGCCGAGCGGGTGATCCTCAATTTCCTACAGCATTTGAGCGGCGTGGCGACGCTGACGTCGCGGTTCGTGCGGCGAGTCGAGGGGACGGGCGCGAGGATATACGACACGCGCAAGACCCTGCCGGGCCTGCGGGTCCTGGACAAATACGCCGTTCGCAGCGGTGGGGGGTACAACCATCGCGCCGGCCTGTTCGACGGGCTTCTGGTCAAGGACAACCATATTGCCGGGGTTCCGCTGAAGGACCTGGCCCTGCACTTGTCGCAGCGGATTGCCCGCAGCCGGGCCGAGCGGATCGACCGGTTCGTCGAGATCGAGGTGCAGAGCCTGGAACAGTTTCGGGAGGTGCTGAAGCTGGAGGGGGATTTCGCAATTCTGCTGGACAACATGGATTGTCCCAGGATGCAGACGGCCGTGGAACTGCGCGACCGCGCCGGGAAAACGGGGAAGGTTCTGCTGGAAGCCTCCGGCGGCGTGACGTTGGAGACGGTCCGTCCCATCGCCCTCACCGGCGTGGACCGCATCGCCGTCGGCGCGATCACTCATTCGGCTCAGGCATTGGACATCAGCATGGAAATTGAGGGGCAATGGGAATAGTCATTTGTCACTTGTCATTTGTCATTAGCAACTGGCCATTTGCATTTTGCGTTTGACCAATGACAAATGACAAATGACAAATGACAAATGACCAATGACCAATGACCAATGACATATCCCCTCCATTGGTCCGATAACGCATCCCACCCTTTCCTCATATCTGTCTTTGCCAGATCAAAGGTTAAGTTGACTACGGACCGCGCCGATGAGTGGGTGGAACTCGATGCAATTTGGAGGTGGACCAATGACCAACAGTCGCGTCGGCACACGTCGGGGATTCACTCTGGTGGAAATCCTGATCGTCGTGATCATTTTAGGGATTTTGGCCGCCATTGTGATCCCGCAGTTCACCAATGCCAGCCAGAACGCCCGCGAAAGCAGCCTGCAAAGCACGTTGCAGACGCTGCGGAGCCAGATTCAGCTTTATAAGTTGCAGCATGGCGATTCCCTGCCCGATTTGGCTGCGGCCGGCACGGGACCCATTCCCCAGACCACCGCATGGGCGGCATTGACCGCCGGCGGCACCTGGGGCACTCCCGCGCAGACGTTTGGACCTTATATGCAGGCGGTACCCGTGAATCCGATGAATGGCAATTCCACTATTCTCGACGGGACCGTCGCGGTGAACCAAGCGACCGCACCATCCGCCTCCGGGGCATGTGGATTCGTCTATGACTACAATGCCGGTACCGGCAGCGGCCTCATCTACGGCACCGATAACACCGGCACGGTCATAGCCGGCACAATCAGCGGCGGCATCTTCACCGCCTATTGACGTTGGCGCAACTTAATCTGATCTGAAGGCGGTTTCCATCAACCGCCTTCTTCATTTTGCCGATTTTGACGCAAGGAGATTCTATTGATCGGCGAGGTGGCCATTAATCGTTGGGCTTGCCTGCGTCAATTCCGCGTCAGGCGGAATGTCCCGGCAGCGCGGAATGTCCGCGCCTTCACCCTGGTGGAAATCCTGATCGTGGTCTTCGCGCTGGGGATCCTGGCCACCGTGGTCATCCCCCAGTTTTCCATGGCCGGCCAGCATAACCGCCAGAACAGGCTCAAGGACGACCTGCAATATCTGAGAACCCAGATCGCGGTATTCAAGGCCCAGCACCAGGACGTTCCACCTGGATATCGCGACGGCAATCCTGCCTCAATCCCCAGCGCCGACCAATTTGTCGCCCAGATGACCCAGCATTCCGACCTTAATTTCCATCTCAGCGACTCCGCTTCGACCTCGTTTCCCTATGGGCCGTACCTGAAGCAAGTGCCGGCGAATAAGGTGAACGGATTGAGCACCTTCGAGATGGTCGGGAACAACCAGCCAATGCCGGCGCCCAACGGCAGCACCGGATGGATTTACAAGCCACAGACCCAGGAAGTGATCCCTAACCTCACGGGAAGAGATGACAGCGGAACAGCGTATTCCAGTTACTAATCAAATAGCCAGGCGAAGGGGCTTCACGCTATTGGAGGGGCTTACCGCCTCCGTGGTATTGGTCATTCTGGTGGTGGGAGTGGTGAGTTCGCTTTCCACGTCCTACCAGCAGAGCCAATCGGTTCGCGCCACTTCCACGGGCGTGACCCTGGCCCGGCAACTCGTCGACGAGATCGTCTCCAAGCCATTCGATGGCGATCCCGCCG
This sequence comes from Tepidisphaeraceae bacterium, assembly GCA_050010915.1. Classification (GTDB taxonomy): domain Bacteria; phylum Planctomycetota; class Phycisphaerae; order Tepidisphaerales; family Tepidisphaeraceae; genus PALSA-1353. Next base: position 74,083 of record JBEKKC010000001.1, read on the forward strand.
GAACCGGCAGCGGGGCACGCAGCACGTTCACGGACGTCAGCGCCTACAACGGCTACTCCGACAACAGCGACAACCTACCGCTGCTGAAACCCGGAACTCCGCCGCCGTCGCTGGACGTGACCGGCGAGGATGATTACGTCCGCCAGACGAGCGTGGTTGTCGGCGCCCAGCCGACCATCAACAACGTCCCGGACAATGTTTCTCCCGCGACCGATTTTGCCATCGTGAACGTCAACGTCAGGTGTCCGGATGGGCAGATCATCTCGGTCCCCGAATTCGTGGCCAAGTATCCGATTCCCCAGCAATGAGGAGAGCGGTGGCGGCTCAATCGCACACAATCTCGCGCGCCAAGAAGCCGCTTCAGGCTTATGTAAGCTTCTCGGAACGCCCACGGCGTTGCCGTGGGTTTCGCCCGCGCGGATTCCTATTGGTTGAACTGGTCATCGGCCTGGTGATCGTCGCGCTGGTCATGCTGGGCGCCGCGGCGATCATGGGCGCCGTCGCCCAGGGCTGGAACGACCAGGACGTCACGCGCTCCACACAGGTCCAGGCGAATCAGACTTACGTTCGTGTTCAGAACGCGCTCCAGGGGGCGAAATACGCCTGCTATTACGCCGCCGGAGACGTCAACGGCAACTCCGCCCAACCAGGCTGCATTTTCTTCTGGCAGAACTACAACCTCCAATCGGGAACCATACTCGATCCCTATCTCGGCGAGATGGCTCTGATTGAATACGATCCCACGACCCAGTCCTTATGGCTCTATCAGAATCCGTCTCCGTCGCAGGCCGACCCAAATCAAATGCAGCAACTGACCTCGCAAAGCAACTTCGCGGCCATCGTATCGCAATTTCCGCAGCAGTCCTTCGTGCAAAAGCAGGCGTTGGGCGGCCCGGGAAGCCTGTCAAATGACGGCACCCGCCTCCAGGTCAGGGGATTTCAGGTATACGTCAATCCCTACTGGCCCAGCGGCGCCAGCACCCAATTGCCGGTGGTCGAATTTGCGATCGGCTTCAAACAGCCGGTGGTCGAATTTGCGATCGGCTTCAAACAGAACGACGGGACGAGCCTGATTCTTTACAACAGCACCACGCTTCGCGGACCGGCCACGCAACCACAATGAAACCAAATCGTCCAACTCGGGATTGGTCTCGCCGCGGCGGAATCGCCCTGGTGTTGGTGGTGCTGGTGATGGCGTTGGCGACGATACTGGCCTACGCGATGCTCTCGGCCGCCGCCGTGCAGGCGACCGCCGGCGCCAACGCCGCCGCCGCCGCGAACGCCCGCGCCCAGGCGGAATCGGGAATCCACCTGGCGATGTATTACCTGCTCAATCCCGCCAATGCTCCGGCGTCCTTTAGCCCGCCTTGCACCGTCACCGCCACCTTCGCCACCACCCAGCCCGCCGTGACCATGCCCGGAAGCGTCACGATCCAGGTCGGCTCGCCATCAAACCACTGCTATAAGGTTGTTTCCATCGGTTCATCGGATTCCTCCGCGGGGGTCAAGCCCGTGACGCGAACCATCACCGCCGAAATCCAAGCCGGCACCCCGCTTCAGATCAACCAGGCGGGGGCATTTAACTCCCCGATCACCGTGGGAGCCAACGCCACGTTTTCCAGTTCCAGTGCCAACGCGCCGGCGATTGCCTCAAACGGGGTGGTGACAAATAGCGGCCACATCAGCGGAAATGTCAGCGCGAGCAACGTGACGGGGGTTGGTGCATGGAGCAACGGAGCGCTCCTACCGGCTTCGTCAACCCCGCCGGCGCCTTCGGCGGCGGGAAATGTCACCGACTATACCCAACCCTATGTATTCCAGGGATCGCTCTACAACCCCGTTGCGATCGCGAGTTCCATCAGTACGGCCACTTCTCTGGGCCCAACGCCCAGCAACCCCCTGGGAATCTATTACACCTCTCCCAGCGTCAGTTCCGGCAATCTCAACGTCAGCAAGTCACTGACCATCAACGGCACGCTAATCGTCAAGGGAACGCTTACAAATACCTCGGCAATAAATATCACGCCGCTGACTTCCCAGCCCAACACCTATTTGCCGGCGCTCGTGGTGAACAACGAGCTCTCGATGAGCGGCCATAGCGCCAGCCTCAACGCTACGGGCGTGACCTATATCGCCAACGGAATATACGGCGTCGCCACGAGCAGTGCGACCAACGTTACGATCAACGGCGCCTTGTTGATTACCAAGAACGCGATCAACAGCACCTACGCGGGCACACTCTCGGTGACGTACAACCCGACTTACACCAACATCCCGAGTTTTGACGTTAACGATTGGGCGTCGAACTCCAGCGTCAAAATCATTGCCTGGAGCGAATGACCCCGATTCTTCGCCGAATGGAGAAAGCCGTGAATACGCACAAACTTCTGACGATGGTGCTCGTTTTGCAGGTGATCACGATCCTGAACCAGTGGTTCGGCGGTCCGATATCCAAGGCACGGGCGCAAATCCCCGATGCGGGGGCGCAGCAGATGGAAATCATCGCCCAACTCAAGAGCAGCAACGATACGCTCAAGGGGATCGACGATAAGCTGGACAAGATGGTCTCGATTTTCCAGTCCGGGAAGCTTCAGGTCCAGCTTTCAAAGCCCGATGACAATCAAGAGAAATAAGCCCGGCCGCCAACCGAGGTTGCGCTATGCGTGGGCGATCTGTAAACCAAATTTGCGATCCCGGTCCGCGCGCCCGGGCCTTCACCCTCATCGAGGTGTTGGTGGTGGTGTTGATCCTGGGGATCGCTTCGGCCCTGATCTTGCCCGAGGTCAGCGGCCAGGACGACATGAGCGCCGCCGCCGCCGCGCGAACCGTCATGGGCGACCTGCTTTATGCGCAGAACCGGGCGATCGCCATGCAGCAATATGCGTACGTTGCCTTTAACCAGGCCGGCCAGAGCTACAGCCTTTACGACGGCACGTCCGCCGGGCCGGCGACGACGCCTCTGACCCATCCGGTCAATGGAATCAATTACGTGATGACGTTTGGGAAGGCCGGCCCCAACAACGTCGCCAGCGACGTGACCCTCGGCTCCGTCAATTTCAACGGCCAGAGCACGATCGCCTTTGATGAGACGGGTGTTCCCTATTTCTACAGTTCCGGCCCACCGACGCCGCTGACTGGAACCGGAAGCATCCGACTGAACAGCGGGAGTTATTCCGTGACGGTCTCGGTGGCGCAGGACACCGGCGAGATCACGGTGAACTAAAAACGCAAAGCTGGATTCGATATGTTTCGATTGAATCGACCTCAAATTCAGCCCATTGGCGTGGACATCGGCCACGACAGCGTGAAGATGCTGCAACTCGAGGCCCGCGAGCAATCGCTGGTGGTGCACGCCTGGGCGCGGCGCACGCTCGACGTCGACGGCGCCGTCGGAGCGCAAAGCAGTCCGGCGGAGTTGATTTCTCCGCAGGCGGCGCTGGCCGTCCGCGAGCTTTTGAGCGGCGGAAATTTCGCGGGTCGGTCGGCGGTCGTCGCCTTGCCGCGACACGTCGTTCACGTCAAGAACCTTCGCCTGCCCCCGATGCCGCCCGGCGAACTGGCCTCCGTCGTCAACTTCGAGGCGCGCGGGGCCTTTCCCTTTGACACCGCCGAAGCGCACGTGGAGTTTCTCGTCGCCGGCGAGGTCCGCCAGGGGACCGACGTCCGCCAGGAGGTGGTTGTTCTGGCCGCCCGGAATGCGGACGTGGACCGCTTTGTCGAGCAGCTTCACCGCACCGGCCTGGTGATCGATTCGCTGGACGTCGAGCCGTGCGCCTTGTATCGCACCGTCGATCGGTTCGTTCGCCGACGCGAAGACGAGCAGGAGGTCCACGTCGTGGTCGACGTCGGCACGCGATGCACTCAGGTGTTGATCGGCAAGGGGCGGGACATCAGCTTTTTCAAGGCCATAGAGATGGGCGGCGCCGATTTCAATTCGGCCGTGAGCCGCAAGCTGGACATCCGGCCCGACGAGGCGCGCGCCCTCCGCCGGCGATTGTCGGAGCAAAACGACGCCGAACATCCCGATACCGTCCGGCTTGCCGTCCTGGACGCCTCGCGCTCCGCCATGGAAAGCCTGACGCGCGAGGTTTCCCTGTGCCTGCGGTATCACTCGGTCACGTTCCGCGGCCAGCGGCCGCTGAAGGTGCGCGTCAGCGGCGGCGAAGGCGGCGATCCGCAGTTGTTGCCGATGCTGCATTCGGTGTTGGGCATTCCGGTTGAGCCTTCGCGTCCGCTGTTCAACGTCGATTGCACGGCCATGCGCGGCTTTGACCATCGCAAGCCGTCGGGCGATTGGGCCGTGGCGATGGGCCTGGGGCTGAAACGAAGCGCCGGCAAATTCGCGGCGATGGACGGCACGCCCCGAGCGGCCGCCCCCGCCGCGCCTCCCACCCCGGCTTTGCCGGCCGCGGCGACGCAACCGGCGCCATCGCCTGCCCCCGTGCCCCGGGAGGCCGTCCATGCGTGAACTGGAATTCCTGCCCCCCTGGTACGCAACCCTCCGCCAAAAACGGCGAATCCTCGTCGTTGAGGCCTGGCTGGCCATGGTCATCGCCCTGGGACTGGCGCTTTGGATGATTCTCTCGGCCCGCAACGTGATCGCCAAGGAAACCCTGCTCACCACCCGGGAAAAACAGCTCACCCAGTCCAACTATGAACTCCAGAAGCTGGGGGAATTGGAATCGCTCAAACGTCAGATGTCGGACCAGGCCAAGCTGATGGCTCACGTCGGCCTGAACGTGCCCATGGCCCGGCTCGTCGATGCCGTGGAAAAGATGATGCCCAAGGAGATGGCCCTGTTGGACGTGGCGGTTGAATCACAGGAGCAGCCCAACGCCCAGCCCAGGGCCGTCTCCGCCAACGCCGAGCCGAAACGTCAACTCCTCGTGACCCTTCACGGCGTGTCGCCCAACGTCGAGGAGTTGGGAACTTTCATGATCCACGTTGCCGCGATCCCGAATTACGTCGAAGGTTCCGTCAAGACGTCGGACGTCCATCAAAATGGACATCTGATGACGGATTTCAAGATTTCCTTCGGCATCAAGCTGAACGACCCGGAGGATTAGGAACTGTCAATGCCAAGTTTGAAGACGCAAATTCATTGGTTTACCCGGATTCAACAGGCGCTGGCCGGCGCCGTGGTGGTGACGGGGATCATATTTTACGCGCTGGTGTATCGCCCGGAGACCGGCCGGCTTCAGACGCTGGCCGGCCGGATCAGTGAAAAGGAAAACCAGTTGACCACCGCCCAATCGCAGGCGCGGGTGGCGCAGTTGGTCCAGGCGGACATCAATCGCCTGAAGGAAAAGCTGGCGGATTTCAAGAAGCTGCCGGCCAATCCCGGCGACTTGGGCCAGTTTCAGATCGACATGGGCCAGTTGGCGCGCCGCGACAATCTGAATGGATGGTCCGTCAGTTCGCCGGGGATGCCCAAGCGGGACGAGCAGTATTACGAGTTGCCGATCAGCTTGAAATTCGCCGGCGATTTCACCGACGTGTTTTCGTTTTTGCGCCAGATGGAAGACCTGTCGCGGCTGACCCGCGTCAAGAGCCTGACCATCCAGGGCAACGGCGCCGACGGCCAGGTGCAGGTCGAGTTGCTGATGAGCCTTTACTACTCGGAGGGATGACCATGCCCATCGCCCTGGCCAAAATGTCCTGGCCGCAAAAAATGGTCGGCGCGTTTCGCGCTTCGCCGGGGCGCTCGTCAACCGTCGGCGGATTGGTGCTGATCCTCGTGGTGGCGTGGGCGCGGCTGCTGGTGATGGGCCACGCCCCCTCCGCGGCCCACGGGGCGGTCACCTCGGTTGCGCCCGCCGCGCCGGGACCGAACGAACCGCCGGCCCCCCGTCACCCGGCCGAGAACGCCTCGTCGCTCCAGCAATGGGTGCGCCAGCCCATCGGCCCGCTGGCGCGAAATCCCTTTGCCATTCCTTTTGATTGCTATCCGCACGACGGCTCCAAGACCGCCGCCCAATCGCCCCAGGAAAATGGTTATTGGGACCTTGTGAGAAAGTCGATGTCCTCGCGAGCCGATCAACAGGAACAGCGGCAGATCCTGGTGGACAACGTCCGGATCGCCGCCGAGGCGCTGAAGCTGGAATCCACGATCGTCGGCCCCACGCCCGGCGCCATAGTCAACGGGCAGATGGTGCGGGAGGGAAGCAACATCGCCGGCTTCCGCGTGCTGAAGATCGAACCGCGCCAGGTGGTTGTCGAGCGCGAAGGCGTCAAGCTGGCCGTCTCCATGGATTGAAGCGGCCCGACCGGATTAAGGAACCGTATGCGTATTTGGACCAAAACAACCGGTCTTATTTTTTGTGCCTTGCTGGCCGTTTATAACGGTCCGGCGGCATTTTCCGCCGGGGAAACCCAGGCAGGATCTGCCGATTCCGCCAGCAAGGTGAAGGTGATCGGCGACGCCGCCGACCCCGCCGCCCCCGATGCCCCGTCCCCAACCCGGGTCGTCGCTTCCGATTCGGGGACCTTCAGCATCCAGATCAGCAACGACGACAGTTTGATCCACGTGCTACGCCTGATCGGCGACGAAGCGCAGCGCAGCATCATTCCCAGCCGGGAAGTCCGCGGCACCGTCCCCGCCATGGACCTGAACAACGTCACCCTCTCCGAAGCCCTGGACGCCATTCTGCAAAGCAACGGCATGGCCTGGCAGCAGAAGGGAAACCTGATATTCGTCTATACGCAGAAGGAACTGGCGGACCGGGAAAAGGCCGCGCGAAAAGCGGCCACCAAGACGTTTACCCTGCATTACATCCCCGCCGCCGACGCCGAAGCTCTGATCAAACCGGCCGAAAGCGCCGACGCACAGGTCGCCATCACCAAGGATGCCATCAGCGGAATCGACACCGGCGACGGCGGCACGGCCAGCGGCGGGGGCGCCGGCACCTCGGTCGGCACCGGCGGCAACAGCGAATCCGGCGTCGATATGATCGTCGTCACCGATTACCCCGAAAACCTCGAGCAGATTTCCAAGATCATTCAGGAGGTCGATCGCCGCCCCGTGCAGATTCTGGTCGAAGCCACCATCTTCGAAGCCACGCTCAACGACAACAACTCCATGGGGATCGACTTCTCGCTGATGGGCGGGGTGAACTTCGCCGACCTGATCGCCAGCGGGACACCGCTGACCAGCGCTTTGAGCGGAACGATTCTCAATGCCGTGAGTTCCACCGGTTCCGGCACTGCATCGGGGACCCCGACGGCTTCGAGTTTGGTTCGCCAGGGCTACGCCGGAGGCACCAGCGGGAACTATGACCAGAACGTTCCGCCGGGCGGACTTCAGATTGGCATCGTGCACGACAACCTGGGCGTGTTCATCTCCGCGCTGGAATCCGTCGCCGATACCACCGTGCTGGCCAATCCGAAGGTCCTGGTCCTGAACAAACAGGCCGGCGAAGTACACGTCGGCCAGGAACTGGGGTATCAAACGACGACGGTGACGCAGACCACGTCCACCCAGACGGTCCAGTATTTGGACACCGGAACGATTCTCAGTTTCCGGCCGTTTGTGGGGGATGACGGATACGTCCGCATGGAAATCCATCCGGAAGATTCGACCGGCTCCGTCACCAACAACCTGCCCAGCAAGACCACCAGCGAAGTGACCAGCAACGTCATGATCAAGGACGGCAACACGATCGTGATCGGCGGCTTGTTCCGCGAAGTCAGCCAAAGCAGCCGCAACCAGGTGCCGATTCTCGGCGAGATTCCGGTGGTCGGCGCGCTGTTCCGGAGCAAGACGGATCAGACCCAGCGCCAGGAGATCATCATCCTGCTCACGCCACACATCATCAAGGACGACTCGTCATACAACAAGGCCAGCCTGGAGGAAATGAAGGAAGCGGAAAGGGAGCGCGTCGGCATGCGGAAGGGGATGATGTGGTTCGGGCGCGAGCGGCTGGCGGAAACCGCCTACGAAAACGCGGTCGCCGAGATGGCCAAGCCCAAACCCAATGTGAACCTGGCGCTGTGGCATCTGGACTGCGCGATCAATCTGAATCCGAAGTTCGCCGAGGCGATCGACTTGAAGGAAAAGATCACCGGCGTGCAGGTCACGGACGTGGACAACTCGACCATTCGCGGGTTCGTTCGCGGGCAGATCATGGCGGAAACGGCGGTCGAACCTGCGACGAGGCCGGCGATGGCGATTGTTCGGTGATTTGAGATTTACGGAGTTGCCATGCGGAAATTGGGCCAGTTGAGCGTTGTTTTGCTGTGCTTTCTTGCGGCGTGCTCCATCACGAAGGATCCGACCGCGCAGGAAGCGGCGACGAAACGCTGGAACGACGCGCGCTCGAACGTTCTGTCGGGCCTGGCCGCCGACCAGTACGCCAACGGCAACTTCGAGAAGAGCCGGGCCACGATCGACCAGGCGATCCGGCTGTCTCCCGACAACGCCGCGGCGCACGTGCTGTCGGCGAAGCTGTATATCGAGGCGGGGCAGCTTGAGGCGGCGGAGAAGGAATTGGCCCTGGCCCGCCAGGCTGATCCCACCAGCGCGGAAGCGGAGTATCTTTCGGGCGTGGTTTATCAGCGCTGGCAGCAGCCGCAACGGGCGCTGGAGTTTTACCAGCACGCCTGCGACAAGTCGCCCGCGGACCTGGCATACGTGTTGGCCAAGGCGGAGATGCTTGTCGCCATGGACCGGCGGGGCGAGGCGCTGACGATGCTCCAGGCGAAGGTCGCCTATTTCGAGCATAGCGGCGCCATCCGCGACGAAGTCGGATTGCTCCTCGTCCAGGAGCACCGGTATCCCGAAGCCATCGAAATGTTTCGCCGAGCCGCCATCCTGGCGACCGACGACCTGACGATCCGCGAACACCTGGCGATGGCGCTGTTCTATGGCAGGGAGTATTCCGAATCGGCGGGCATTTTGTCGGAACTGCTGACCAGCGGGAAATTTGAAAAACGTCCCGACCTGCTTGCAGCGCTGGGCGAATGCCAGCTTCAGACCGGACATGCCGGCCAGGCGCTCCAGAGCTTCCAGCAGGCGTCTCAGATCGGGCCTGATTCGATGGGCGTATGGCTTGGCCTGGCCCGGGCCGAGTTGCAGCTCGACAGCCCGCGCCGCGCGGAGCTGGCGCTGCGCCGATGCCTGGCCATCGACGATGCCGCCGGCCAGGCGCATTTGCTCCTCGGCTACGTGCAGCTACGCCAGGATCGGTTGAATGAGGCCTATGCGTCCTTTTCCCGTGCCAGCCAACTCGATCCGGCCGACACGGTGAGTCTGTGCATGGTGGGATTGACGCTGGACCGTCTGGGCCGAGCGCCGGAGGCGGCGGCGTGTTATCGGCGGGCCCTGAAGATCAACCCTGGTGATGAGATGGCCGGACAACTTCTGGCGAGATTGGACGTTCGCCAATGAAATTCCTGATGGAGACGTCGGTGCGCTCCGGAAAAATCCTGTCGATCCTGATGGTGGTCTGCCTTGTCGGCGGCATGCTCTGCTCCATCGGCTCGCTTCATTCGATGTGGTCCAACGGCCGGTTGGACCTGGGCACGCTCGGTCCGGTGTTGTTTTCGGCCGGCGGGGCGGCGGGGCTGCTGGCCATCACCAGTTTCCGCCGGAATTGCCGCATCCTCATCGACGCCATCCGTCGCATGACCGCCCAGGGAAAACTGGACGATCTCCAGACCGACAACCACGAAATTCGCCCGCTTATCAGCGCCGTCAACGAAATGGTCGAGGCGGCCGAACGCTGCATGTCCGACGCCGTGCTGAAGATGAAGGAGTTGGAAATCCAACTGAAGGTGGCGACCAGCGAGCGGCAACACGCCCAGGCGATCATCTACAGCATTTCCGACGCCGTGCTCGTCACCGACACCTTCGACGAGTTGGTGCTGGCCAACGAATCGGCGGCCCGCACGTTCCAGTTTGACCTGGAGCATTCGCGCCGGGCGCGCGTCGAGGAGGTCCTGCGCGACGAGAAGCTCGTCGAGATGGTCCGCGACATGCGGCAAAGCAACAGCAAGACCGGCCGGCGGATCGTCGAGCACAAAATCAAGGGCCCGGGCGAGGAAAAGATTTTCAAGGTCACGTTATCCGCCGTCGCCGACGACAACGACGCCCCCGCGGGAGTCGTCACCGTCCTGCACGACATGACCCGCGAGAAAGAAGTCGCCGAGATGAAGAACGATTTCGTCTCCAGCGTCAGCCACGAGCTTCGCACCCCGTTGGCTAGCATCAAGGCCTACGTTGAAATGCTGATCGACGGTGAGGCCGATGACGAAAAAACCACCCATGAGTTTTATGAGGTCATTCAAAACGAGGCGAACCGCCTGAGCCGGCTGATCGACAACATTCTTAATATTTCGCGGATCGAGTCGGGGCTGGTCCAAATCAACAAGCAGCCGCAGAGCCTGATGGTCATCCTCAAGGAGGCGTTGGAGGTGATCGCCCCGCAGGCCCGGATGAAGCAGATATCGCTGGTGGAGCAGCTTACGCCGGCGTTTTATCAGACCAGCGCGGACAAGGACATGCTCTATCAGGCGGTGCTGAACCTGCTGAGCAACGCGGTGAAATACACGCCCGAGCGGGGAACGATCACCGTCCAGACCACCGTGGACGAGGCCAAGCGCAAGGTTATCACCCGCATAAGCGATACCGGGGTTGGAATTCCACCCAAGGACCTGCCGTTTGTGTTCGATAAGTTCTACAGGGCGGAGGCCAACAACCACATGGCCAAGGGAACGGGGCTGGGACTGTCGTTGGTGAAACATATCATCGAGACGGTCCACCGTGGACGGATGTTTGTGGAGAGCCACGTGGGCAAGGGAAGCTGTTTCGGGTTCGAGTTGGATTTGTCTGATTAGCCGGCGGGGGGGGCCGGCGAACGGGAGAACAATGGCTGCGAAGAAAATTTTAGTGGCCGACGACGAAAGCCACATCCTGCACGTGGTCTCGCTGAAGCTTCAAAACGCCGGTTACGAGGTGTTGACCGCCTCCGACGGCCAGGAGGCGCTCGAGATTGCCCAGGCCGAGCGGCCCGACCTGCTGATCACCGACTATCACATGCCGCAGCTTTCCGGGCTGGAATTGTGCCAGAAGCTGAAGCAGGACCCGGCGACGGCGGGAATCCCCACCATCATGCTGACGGCGCGGGGATATCAACTGGAACCGAAGGACACGAACCAGAGCGGAATCTCGCGGATGCTGAGCAAGCCGTTCAGCCCGCGTCAATTATTGGCGACGGTGAACGAGGTGCTGTTGGAACCGGCCGCGTGAAATCCGCGGCGATGCGATATGACGATTGTCAAGGTATGAGAGCATGACGTTACAGGCACAAGAGCGTCCGCTGGTGGCCACGGGTGGCGCGTACTGCGTTCCCGCGGCCGTGCTGGACAATCTCGCCGCGCGCGTCCGATCCTGCGGATTGTTCCTCATGCTGCTGGACAAGGACGGATCGGTCGTTTCCCACGATGCGCAGGCCGCGATGTTTTTCCAACGCTACGTCCTGCCCCTCGTGCAGTACGGCGATCCCACCGATCCGGGGCTCGTCGATCGAATCCGAAAGCTCGACGCCGCTTCGCCGGTCACCGTCTGGAATACGTTCCCAGGCGTGATCCTGGCGGTATTTCCCTGCGTCGAGCGGCGGCAGGTCGGCGGGTTCCTGGTCCTCGCCGCTCGCAGCGTCGATTTCAATCTCGCCGAAGAAGTCCTCCGCGTGTGCAGCCGCCTCGGTCTGGACGCGGCCTGGCTGCGACAGCAGGCCGAGGAATTGATCCCCTACAACGACGAAGCCATTCAACGTCAGGCCCGCCTGGTCACCGGAATGTTCAAGGACCAAATGCGCCTGGCGGGATTGGCGTCGGAAATGAATTCCTTGTCCGGTCATTTGGCGGATGCCTACGAAGAATTGAGCCTGATTTACCAGATCAGCGGAGGCATGCGCATCAACCGTCCGCCCAACGACTTCTTCAAACAGGCCTGCCTGGACGTGTTGGAAGTCATGGGCGTACAGGGATTGGGCGTGGCCCTGAGCGGCCAGGTCCTGCCCGGCCATGAGCCGGTTCTTTACGGCGCGCTGAGTCTTCCCCCCGGCACGGTCCATCGCCTGGCCGAGCAATTGATCCCCATGCTCCACGAGCGCAAGGGTCCGCTGCTGGTCAACGACCTGGACGGCGACAAATCGCTTGATTGGCTGGCCAAGCACGTCCGTCAACTGATGGCCGTGCCGCTTCAGCGCCAGGACATGGTCATGGGCTGCCTGTTTGCCCTGAACAAATCCGGCGGGGATTTCGATTCCCAGGACAGCAAGCTCCTCAACTCGATCGCCAACCAGTCCGCGATCTATCTCGAAAATGCCATCCTCTTCGACGACTCCCACGGATTGATGATGGGATTGTTGCACAGCCTGACCAGCGCCGTCGACGCCAAGGACGCCTACACCTGCGGCCACAGCGAGCGCGTCGCGCTGCTCGGGCGGCAATTGTCCCTCGAAGCGGGAATGGGCGAGGCGTTCGGCGAACGCGTCTACATGACCGGCCTGCTCCACGACGTCGGCAAGATCGGCGTGCCCGAAGGCGTGCTGCAAAAAACCGGCCGCCTCACCCCCGAGGAATTCGAGCAGATGAAAAAGCATCCCGAGATCGGCGCTCGAATCCTCCAGGACATCAAGCAGATCAGCGACCTGATCCCCGGCGTCCTGCATCACCACGAGCGTTTTGACGGCCGCGGATATCCCGCCGGCCTGATCGCGGAAAACATTCCCCTGATGGGGCGGATCATCTGCCTGGCCGATTGCTTTGACGCCATGACTTCAAACCGGACCTACCGCAAGGCCATGCCGCTGGAGGTGGCCCTGACCGAAATCCGCCGGTGCTCGGGGACCCAGTTCGATCCTTCCCTGACCGAGGCGTTCTTGCGCATCGGCGCCGAGAAGTTCCGCCAGCTCCTGGATGCCAACCCGGGCCGGGTCCGCCACCTGGGAGAAATGCAACAGAACCTGCGCTGTGCCTGAACCCGCGAGCCGGAGGGAAAAAACATGCCCATCAAGTGCGAGGAATACAGCCAGGTCTGCGTGATCGAGGTCCAGGGCGATCTCCTGGCCGAGGCCGCGGGCGCATCCAAAAAATCGCTCGAAGAGCACATCGATCAGCGACAGATCGTCGATTTCGTCCTGGACTTTCAGAAATGCGGATTCATCGACAGCGACGGCCTGGAAGCCATGCTCTGGATGAAGCGGCGATGCGAGGACCTGTTCGGCCGCCTCAAGCTCGTCAACCTCGACGAGAACTGCAAAAAAATTTTGGAGATCACCCGCCTGGCGCACGAGTTCGAGTGCCAGGCCGATCTCCCCACAGCGTTGAAGACCATGCGGTAAAGCACTCATGATTGCCACGATGCAGCGTAAACCTCTGGGGCAACTCCTGCTGGCCAAGGGCCTCATTCAGCAGGACCAGTTGGACAGCGCGCTGGAAGAGCAGAAGCGCAGCGGACACCAGAAACTGCTGGGCGAGATGCTGGTCGAGTTGCGAATCTGCACGGAAGACCAGATCGTCGAAGCGCTGGCGCAGGCCTACGCCGTTCCCTACGCGCGCGTCAGCCCCAAGATCGCCGATCCGAAAGTCATCCAGGTGCTTCCAAAGGAGTTTCTCGAGAAGCATCAGACCTTGCCCCTTTATCTGGTGGAGGGGGTGCTGACGGTCGCCGTGTCGGAGCCGGCCAACGTCTTTCTGCTGGAAGAGATCGAGCGGCTCAGCGGGTATCAAGTGCAGGTGGTCGCGGCGACGGCGCGCGACATCAAGAGCACGCTCCAGGCTTATCTGCCCACCGACAAGGTCTTTGTCATCGACGACATCATCGAGGAGGTCGAGCCGGAGGAATTCAACGTCATCGAGCAGCCCATCCAGGACGTGGTCAACCTGGAGGCCGCCGCCGGCGATTCGCCCGTCATCAAGCTGGTGAACTACATCATCTACAACGCCGTGAAGGAAGGCGCCAGCGACATTCACGTCGAGCCGGGCGAAGCCTCGCTTCGCATCCGCTATCGCATCGACGGGTGCCTCACCGAGAAGATTCGTCCCCCGCACCAGATGCACGCCGCCGTTGCCAGCCGAATCAAAATCATGGCCGGCCTGGATATTTCCGAACGCCGCCTTCCCCAGGACGGCGGCATTCACGTCATGATGGAAAAACGCCCGGTCGACCTGCGCGTCAGCACCATGCCCGGAAAGCACGGCGAGAAGGTCGTCATCCGCGTCATCGACAACGAAAAGGCCTCCGTCAACCTGGAAAAGCTGGGGTTTGAATACAATACCCTGAAGGCCTGGCGCAAACTGATCAGTCTTCCCAACGGGATCGTGCTGGTCACCGGCCCCACGGGTTCGGGTAAGAGCACCACCCTCTACGCATCGCTTCAGGAACTCAACCGCGGCGACGTGAACATCTGCACCGTCGAGGACCCCATCGAATACGCCCTGACGGGAGTCAATCAGTTCCAGGTGAACGAGAAGGCCGGATTCACCTTCGCCAACGCCCTGCGGGCGCTGCTCCGGCAGGACCCGGACATCCTCATGGTCGGCGAAGTGCGCGACACCGAAACCGCCAAGCTCGCCACCCAGGCCGCCCTCACCGGCCACCTGGTCCTCAGCACTCTGCACACCAACGACGCTCCGGGCGCCATCACCCGCTTGTACAACCTGGCGATCGAGCCGTATCTCGTCGGCGCGACGCTGGTCGGCGTCATGGCCCAGCGCCTGGTCCGCAAGCTCTGCCAGCACTGCAAGGAATCGTACGTCCCCGGCGTGAACGAGAAGCGCCAGATCGAACGCCTGGCCGGAAACATCGACACGCTTTTCAAGGCCCGCGGATGTCCCCGTTGCCGAAACCTCGGCTTCAGCGGCCGGATCGGAATCTACGAACTGCTCGTTCCCGACGACGCGATGATCGAACTCATCAGCCAGGGATCCACCCTGAACGAGCTCCGCGACATCGCCAAGAAGCAGGGAATGACCACCCTGCGCGGCGATGGCATGGAAAAAGTCAAAGCCGGGATCACGACGTTGGAGGAGATTTATCGTGTCACGGCGTGATGAAAACTCGAAACTCGAAATTCGAATGACGAATCAAATTCGAAGGACCGAAATTCGAAACGACGACCGTTTCATCATTCGAATTTCGAATTTGATTCGTCATTCGAATTTCGAATTTCGAATTTAACGATATGCCCACTTTCGCCTATTCCGCTCGCGATAACGCCGGCGCGCCGTTGAACGGCACGCTGGTGGCCGAATCCGCCGCCCATGCGGGCCAGATGATCCGCGCCGAGGGGAAATACCCCACGTCCATCAGGCCGGCCGCGGGCGGCGCCGAGCCGGACCGCACTCGCCCCCGCGGCAAACGCATGTCGCGCAAGGACCTCATTCACGTCGGCACCCAGCTTGCCATCATGATCGACACCGGCGTGACCCTGAGCGAAGCGCTGGAGTGCATTGCCACGCAAACCGAAAAGCCGAACGTCAAGAAAATCCTCCAGGAGGTTTGCCAGGACGTTCAGGCGGGACTTGATTTCAGCGCGGCCATGCAGAAGCATCCGCGGGCGTTTCCCCAACTGTTCGTGGCGCTGATCTCCGCCAGCGAAAAGAGCGGAATGATGGCCAAGCTCCTTCAACGCGCCACCAATTATCTGCGCGACGAGCACGAGACCATTCGCCGCGTCCGCGGGGCGCTGACTTATCCGGCGATCATGCTGGGATTCGCGTTGACGACCACGACGTTTCTTCTGGCGTTCGTGTTGCCCCGGTTTACGGCCATTTATGCCGCCAAGAAGGCGGCCCTGCCGGTGCCGACGCTGATGCTCATGGGCATCAGCAGTTTCATCGTCACGCAATGGCCGCTGATTCTCGTGGGATTGGCCACGCTGGCGACCGGCATTTTCCTTCTGTTGCGTCATCCGCGCGGGGCACGGGCGTTTGATTACCTCCAACTGCACGTGCCGCTGCTGGGGCCGATGTTCCGCAAATTATATCTGTCGCGCGGCCTGCGCCTCGTGGGCACGATGGCCGGCGGTGGCGTCAGCCTCGTTGATTGCGTCAATACCGCTCACAATCTCTGCCGAAATTCGTATTTCAAGGACCTTTGGGACGAGGTGTCACGGCAAATCCAGGCGGGAAAGCAGTTTTCAGAGCCGCTGTTCGCAAATCCGCTGGTCCCCCGTTCCGTTTCGCAGATGCTCCACAGCGCCGAACGCAGCGGCAAGCTGGCGCAGGTGATGGAACAAGTCGCCGGTTACGCCGAGGAGGAATTGAAGCATTCCATCGCCGACATGACCCGCTACATCGAGCCGATCATGATCTCGATCATGGGCGGAATCATTGGCTCGGTGGTTTTGGCCCTGATGCTCCCCATCTTCACGATCAGTAAAGTCATTGTCAGATGACATCCCCTTCACTCCCGCCGAAAATAATCCCTCACCAGATCGGCATCCGCATCGGGGACGCGCCCGGTGTTGATGGAGTTCTGGGCCGCTGCCGCGTCGGCGGGCCAGCCGGACGTCGTCCAGGGGGCGGGATGTGCCCCGCCCGCCGCGGATGCCGCGATGGTTGCGTTCGTATCGCCTGGGGCGCTGGCTCCGGAGTCGGATCGGCCCGCGCCGGGCGCAACGCGGCCGGTGTGGGAAATATCGCCGCCGACGTTGTGGCTTTGCGGCCATTCGGCCGAAGGCTTCGGGGCGGCGGTGACCGCGACGCCGTTGCCCGGGGACGAACTTATTCCGGAGGAATGCGATTGCGGATTTTGCCGGGCGCTTGAGCCGCCGGTGGAATCATCGGGACGGTTTTCCGGGAAGCCGCGATTGGAATCATCGTCGGTTCCGCCGGGGCCTGGGGGTCGGGCGGCGGTTGGCGCGGGTACTTCAGCAACGTTTGTCGGGGCCGCGTCGGGGGGCTGGGATGAATCGGCCGGAACGTAAGCCAGGGCCGAGGATGACGCGGCCGTGACGTCGCCCGGTCGTGCGGTCAATGCGGCGAAAGTCAAAAGCAGTGCCCCCAGGATTCCGACGCCGGCCCAGGCTCGCAGACCCAGGCGGCTAACGATGACGGCCGAGGATTTTAGTTTGAGTGATCGGCATTGGTTTTCGGCGAAGGCGGCCAGGGATTCCCGCCATTTGGATTCCGCAACGCTGCCCGCCAGTTGCACGATGGTGCCGAGCAAATCGTCCAGATCGAGTTGCCGGTCCGCTTCGACCGCCGCCTGGAGAACTGTCGGACGCCGGGAGATTCCCCAACTCAGTCCGCACAATATTCCCAGCAGAAACAGGCCCAAGGCCATCGGCAACGCGGATTGCCCGCGCCACCACGCAAGCGGCAAAAGCGCCAAGCCCGCCGCCGAGGCGATGGCCGTTGCCACGGCGATGGATTCGGCGATACGGATCAGCAGGATTCGCCGCCGCACGGCGAAGATGAATTTACCCGTCAAGGGAGCAAACGATTTCACGACCGGCTCAGCCGCTTCTTGAGTTCCCAAACCGTTTCCTCAACGCAGTGCAGGTGCGGGTTGATGGCCAGCGCCGTTTCGTAACATTCCAGGGCGGACGAGATTTGCTCGAGGTGGGCGTGACAATGCCCCATCCCCGCCCATGCGCCGAAATGACATGGCATGCGGCGGATGGCCCTGCGGCAATCGGCGATGCTGAGCTGGTAATCCTCCGACAGGTAATAGGCGATGGCCCGCTGGTTATACGCTTCGGCGAAATCGGGGTCGGTGTGAATGGCCTGGCTGAAAAGTTCGATCGCGCGCGTGAAATTCCGTGTGTTAAGAGCCTCGGCCCCCCGGCAGACAAGCTGGTTGGCCTCGGGCGCCTTTCCGCTCCTGAACCAGATCGCCCAAAGCGCGTGTTCGGCCAATTCGTTAATGACGGGATCGGGGTCTTTGAGATGGTAAGAAAGTTCCTGGGTGCAACAACACGGCCCGACCAGCGCCAGCGCAAGAAGCGCCACCTTCCTGGCATCCGTATGCGGAGACCGCAGCAGATCGCGGATTTGCTCGGGCGTCCAATTCGTTTTGAGCAAAAGAAGCAGACCCGCCAGGTCCTGCCGGACCAGCAGCGGCTCCACCAAATGAACGAAATGGGAAGGATCAATCGCGGTCAAGTTGCCCGTCCCATCATGGAACATGCTATGCCGCCTGGATAAGTCGTTTCCAGTACAAAGTGAATCTCATGGGCTGCCGGGGCGATGCACTTCCGAGCCTCCCCCGGAGTCTTTTTGTTCCGCTTGGGCCTGCATGGCCTGCTGGCTGTAGGGGTCGGAATACAGCGCCTCGCGCTCAGAAAGCGGCATATCCAGACGTTTGGGCTGATAACCCGTTTCCAGCTTTGAGTCGCCGCATCCGGACGCCAAAAGCAACAAAAATATGACTGATAAACGTCGCATAATTTTGATTTTACAAAACGATAGACATAACCCCCGGCGATGTAAAGCGGGCGAGGATAGGTTGGGGCTTTATCGGTTTCGTCGAAAATCTACCTATGTAATTTCCGGCCGTGGGGGTGGTGACAAAACCCCTATTTTCGATATCGCGGCGGGGGTTTTTGTCACTGTCACGGCGGGGTGTGTATCATTTTCGTCTCCGCAAGTTCCGGCAATCGGGAAATGGCATGCTGGAGGAAGATGGGTTTCTCTACATCTATAGCCGGGAGGTGAAAGTTTTGTGCGGCTTTTGGATTCGGGCGGAAATTTTTTGAATGTTTTTTTTGACGAGGCGAATGCGGCCGGGCGATTGGCCCGCGCCCCGGTTGCCGAGACTGCTGAAGGCCGCAAACTTGCCGAGGTTCGAGGGGGAGGAGACGATAATTCATATGGCGAGACGGCATAGCGCTGGCGTGACGAGAAAGATTGACTACCCAGTTTGTGTCCGCCATGCTCAGTCCCGCAAAGACGTTCGGTTGCGGCACTGCTTTCTGTGCGATAGGTGCGCGGCGAAATGGGTGACCGAAGCATTTGGTGGCAACACATCGCTCTATGACGGCGCGGAACTCACCGGGTATTGCTTATTGTGCAATTCCGAGACGAAGGTACGTCTGCGGACTTGGTTTTTGTGCGACATTTGCTGGCGCGTTGCCGGCTCTATTGGACGGAATCACGTCGCCGAACGTGCGATCCTTGATTGGTGGCAGCAGAATGTGGGGTTGGACCATCCGCACCTGTCCATTGTGCAGAACGACGAGTCGTCGCTACGTCCGCGCCGAGCCACGGATATCTCGGGCGAAAGCCCAATCGACTTTTTAGTCCGCGACGGTCGCTCAGGTGATATTGCTTTCGCCATCGAAAACAAAACCGGGCGCAGCGCGATCGGCGAAATGAGCGCGTTCCAACTGGATACGTCGGATTGTGACTGTATTTTGCACGATGTGCGAAAGTACGATGTGCCAGCCTATTTGATCCATGCGCAGGTGCTAGAGCGGTGGAAGCCGCCAACAGTCGGTTTCGAGGCCGTGGGGCTGTGGTGGACCGACATCTACCGGCTGGCCGAGAATTTCCGCGACGTGCGGATGCGCCGGGACGAGAATCGCGGCGCGGCGTACTTTCGAAAAACCGCCTTTAGCGAAATGGGTGAGCTCGCCGCCGCGATGTTCGATACTAGCGGTAATCCGACGCTTTTAGAGCGATTCCGGCGCGAGGGACCGCCCTTTCTGTACAAGGCTGGCTAGGGCAGCCGCGAGACCGCCGTGTCAATTTTCGTTTGATCGCCCAGCTCGTGGACTGTGTCAGCTAACATACGCAGTTGCACGATGGACGGGTAGCGTAGCCGGCGCAGATCGGCAGAGTTCACCTGGGTGTGGCCGCTGAACAGGCGGAAATACCTATCGACCATGGCGGAGTTGAGAAAAATCGCCAAGCCGCGAGCCAGCCGCTCGTCCATTCCGACGTTCCCGCGATGCAAATAGTTGGTCTTGTTGTCGAAGCCGACGCGCTGCGCGGAAATCTGTCGCGGATCATACACGGCAGCCACGACCCGACGGCGCTCCTCTTTGGCCGAGAATCGTTTCGTGAGGACATAAAACCCAGCCGGAACTAGAAGGCTTGCGGTCACATCATTGGCAACGATGGCATTCGGTTTGCGGGTGCTGGAGTTCGGCCACCGGACCATCCCATCTCGGAAGTGGGCTGAGTAAATTAACGGTGCGGTGTCGAATCCAGCTTTGGCACGTAGGTGGTCGCGTGCTCGGAAGTCAACGACACGCCCTGTTGATACCGAAAGCCCGAGCGAATCGAGAGTTTCCGGTAGGCGCAGCATGCGCTCCGCCACGTCGTGACCGTCGCCATCGGTGACGATATGGATGATTGCTTCGGGATCATCTGGTCTGACGATCTGTCGGCGATGGACGGATATGCTCGATACCGCACCCAGCGCGCTTGTGATGGAAACCCCAATCGGGTGATCTTGAGCGGGTTGCCGAACGCCGTAGACGATCACGTTCTCTTGCAAGACGTCATCCTCGCTAAAGGCGTCGGTTCGCGACTCAAAGACATGGATGTGGCGGATATCTAGCAGACGCAAGAACTCTCGCCGGAATTCACGGAAATAGGGGCCATTGCAGAAACTGCGAGGCGTGATCGACACGAACTCACCGAGCGGATTTAGTTGTCGGGCCGCCAACAGCATGAAAGCGGAATACAGATTAGACGTCTCGATGCCAACGGACCGCAGTTGAAGCCGCGTATCGGAATGGCTGCGGATTTTATGGTATGGTGGATTCATCACGACGCAGTCAAACATTTCAGTGTCTCTGCTCAGAATCCCTAGCATCGCAGTCGAACCTGCCCTGATGTAGTCCTCGCGCCGAATATCAAACCCGAAACGTACACCCTGGCGCTTGCATTGCTGATGGCATGCGTCAAGGGTTTTGGCTAATTGCTCAAACAGGCCGGAGTCGATCTCATAACAGATCGCGACAATGCTTTGTGGATGGCGCTTCATTGCAAGAAATCGCTCCACAAGGCTGGCGGTGAGCGTGCCGACGCCCGCTCCGGGATCGAGGATGCGGACGCTGGCGCGGTTGGTTTGGAAAAATCCGGCCATGAAGCTAGCAATCTCGCCGGGGGTCATGAATTGTCCCAGCGTATTACGTGTGGCATTGAGCGTGCCGTTGATGCGCCGTCGCGCGGAATCGGCGATGCTGACCAAGGAATCGGCGCGTATGGTCGGCGTATTCATGGCCTTCTCATTCACTATTGTCCCTCTTCCTGCCTTCTAGGCAACTGGCCTCTTGGCAGCAATACGGTCTCGGTTGCCTGCGAACCTTTTTCCACGGGAGCTATCACGGCCCCCTGGATCGGCTACAATGCAGTTGGTTGATTTCGTCGCAATGCATATATGCGTATTATGCATACACGCACAGTAATGTCAAGCGAAAAATTCCAACAAGTGACTGGCTACAGCGCGGTTGTAGGTGCAATCTTGGCCGCTTTGCGTCGTGATGCACGATTTGACCAGGAAACGATGGCTAAAAAGGCCGGCCTCACGCAATCGGCTTGGTCGCGCATCGAGGCGGGTGCCACCCAAATCACGGTAAGCCAACTCGCTACGGCGGCTCGGGCGCTCCAAATGACACCATCTGGAATCATGAAGCGGGCAGATGCGCTAGCAAGTCAACTCTCACGCGGAGGGGTGCGCGTGGAAGACAGCGTCCCGCGAGATCCGAAGAGTTCACATATCGTCGTGGGCAGGGCGACGCTGATTGCACTTGCCTCCAAGTTGCTAACGCGTGGCGAATGACTCGGCTGCGGGAACAC
This sequence comes from Tepidisphaeraceae bacterium, assembly GCA_050010915.1. GTDB lineage: Bacteria > Planctomycetota > Phycisphaerae > Tepidisphaerales > Tepidisphaeraceae > PALSA-1353. The sequence continues at coordinate 95,839 of JBEKKC010000001.1, forward strand.
TCAAGGGGGACGGTTCCCCGACCCTTTACTCCTCCCTTGCTTTCCGCCAGCCCGTTTGCCGGCCACGCACGGAAGGCGATGCCCGACACACCTAAATTCAAAATTCTCCCATGCAAAAACAAAATGAAGTTAGGTGTTAGTTATTCCCAATGAGTAAGGCTTTGCCGCTGACTGCGCGCGCGGACTGCTCGGCCAGGGCCATTGGTGGTATATTGTGCTTTGGTTCGCGTCGGGAGAATTGCCGGAGTCACCCATGGAAAAATATACCTCCCCGAACGAGATGCGGATTGCCGCGCATCAGCCCAAGCCGGTTGAAGTGGTTGACCTGATGGTTTCCGGATCGGGGATTCCCTGGGAGGATCGCGGTTCGGAGGGGATTCTCGCGGCGTTCTTCCAAACCGCCTGGGGAATGATGTTCAAACCCGTGCGGACTTTGGCCAAAATGCGCCGGCCGGAAACGGCCGACGATGCCAAACGCTTCGCCGTCGCCTGCGGGGTACTTTGGTTCCTGGCCGTGGGGATTCAGTCGGCCTTCGCCTATTACGTTTTCTATGCCCGTGATAGCACGCTGGACGTCGATGGCCAGCAATACGTCATCAACACGGTTCTGGAAGCGTTATTGGCCGGCGTGGCGGCGGCGTTTTTGCCCACGGTCGCCGCCTGGATGTTCTATCGCCTGACCGCCTTCGACATGACCTCCAAGGCGCCGCCCGTGCTGGTCTATAACTGCATGGCCTACCTGATGGGCCCCAGCTTGCTGGCGCTGATCCCCGGCGGATTTGTGCCGTGGCTGGCGCTGGGACCGGCATTGGCCGGGGCGTGGATGTTCGTGCTGCTGCTGATCGTGGCGATCCTGCGCCTGCGCGTGCGCGTCGCGGCGGCCGTCATTGGATCGACCTTGACGTTTTTGGCGATGGCGGGGATGGTCATCGCCGGAATTTTCCTGCTTCAACTCCTATGGGGCAATCTGCTGGACAAAGCATCCATCCAGCCCTCCGAGCGGCCGGCGGCCCAGCGGTAGCCGTGAACCGACCATCAGCCACATTGCGTTTGCCTGAAGGCGAAGCCTACCGCGATCGAATGCGCCGCCGGCTACTGGCGCGGATTCAGCGAAAAATCCCGACGGTGACGGAGGAAATCCGCGTCGGCGGGGCGTCGATCCGCTTCACGCGCGTGGCCGATCCGAACCGTGTGCTGGACGACGTCGTTGCCGAGGAGGACCGTCGGGAAAAAGCCGGAAAAATCGCGGAACATTCCACCGCGCCGCATCTGCCGTATTGGGCGGAATTATGGGAAAGTGCGCGGGGCATCGCGGCGGCTCTGGGGAAAATGAAACTGACCCATTCCACCCGCGTGCTTGATTTGGGATGCGGGATGGGCCTGGGCGGCGTCGCCGCCGCGGCCCTGGGGGCGCGGGTCACTCTTGCCGACCTGGAATCGCCGGCCCTGCTTTTTGCCCGCCTCAATGGCCTGATCTTCGGCGGCCGCGTGCGCGTTCGGCGGCTGAATTGGCGGAGCGACCGCCTCGGCGAACGATTCGACCTGATCCTCGGCGCGGACATCCTCTACGAAACGCAACAGTGGGAGTTCCTCAACGAATTCTGGAAAGCGCATCTGGCCCCGGGCGGATCCGTGCTGCTCGGCGAGCCGGGCAGGCAATCCGGTGACACGTTTGGACCCTGGATTCGCCAACGCGGCTGGATGCTGCGGGAAGGGACCGAGCAGGCCAACGGCAAAAGCATCCGCGTATTTCGCTTGATGCGGGAATGAATTCCAACAATCGAGCCGCAAATTCACGCGGCGCGCGCCCGTGATCCATCTTTAAGAACCGCCCTCGCCAATCGCTTTGTTACTTCCCACGTCTGCTGCTTTTCCACCCCGTTATGCAGACCGAACGTGTAGACCCAGGTGATGAGCCTCGTCCTCTCATGTAATCCCATCGTCGTGAAAGCGACTCGGACTGATTTTTCTCGGATCCCCGCAACCGTGGCCCAGAGAATGCCGACGCCAGCCAGAATCAACTGAATAGCTTCGCCCTCAAACAGATGCTGGTCGGGAAATTCGAGCCAGGCTTCCGCGGTGGAGATTTCCATCAGTCGGCTTGGCACGCATGTGCCGCCGATGATGCAGTCGACCGGCCTGTCGCACGGGAATGGATCAATTTCGCTCCCTTGTTCGCGCTCGCATGCCATCAGCATTGTCAACGCGAGCAAAATTGTATTCATCAGGGCAAAGAGGACCGCCAGGAGAAGGAAATCATCGCCTCCAACGATCCGTAACCAGGGAATTTGATTGATTGAAATCCCCAGGAAATTGGCCCCGATCAACGCGCCGGCCGCCCAGAGAATCTTTTGGTCATCCTTGCGGCGAATGTTCTTTCCCTTTGGCGTGACGCGAAATGGCACGCCGAACGGCTTGATCAGACTCGAAATCAACGTGGGCGTCATCCGGAACGAGTTGAAGAGCCCGATGGCTGCGGTGAGGACCGGCATGTAGGTTGACCGAGCCAGGTGGCACATTAGCGCCGTCATCGCCACGTATGTCGGCACCTGGTAATCGAGCAGCGATTGGAGTGAAGGCACGTGAAATGGCGACAATCCCGTGAGCAGATAAACCAGGGGGATCATAAGCGCAAAAAGCCGCATCGGGCACATGACCAGCCACTCGAAGGGAATGAACGTCAATCGCTGCAACGGCGACAATCCTGGCCCGAGCGGGCCCTGGCGAAGGAAAAGCAACTGGATTCCTCCGCGGAGCCATCGCTTACGCTGAACGAAATAGGCTCCAACGCTTTCCGGCGCCAGTCCCATCGACAGCCGTTCGTTCAGATATCGCGTGATGATTCCGCGCCGCAGGAGAGCGAGCGTCGTCAGAACGTCCTCAGTGACCGACCCGGTGGGGATGCCGCCGATCGCTTCCACCGCCGAGCGGCGCAGCATGCAGCATGACCCGCAGCAGAATGCCACCCCCCAACCATCGCGAGCAGGCTGGATGGTGTCGAAGAACAGCCGTTGCTCGTCGGGCCAGGTGTTGCCCAAGCCGAGGTTCCGCTGAAGCGGATCGCGGTTGAAAAAATGTTGCGGGGTTTGGACGATCCCTATCTTGGGGTTATCAAAAAAACCCAAGGTGCGGAAAATGAATTGCCGCATGGGAGCGAAGTCGGCGTCGAAAATGGCGATGAATTCACCCGATGTATGCCTCAACGCGTTATTGACGTTGCCCGCTTTTGCATGCTTGTTGTCGTCTCGCGTGAGATATCCGACTCTCCTTTCCGCACAAAGCGTTTTGAGCCATTCGCGCCGCCCGTCGTCAAGTATCCACACGCAGTAGTTTGGATAATCCATGTGGGTTGCGGCCACAATAGTGCGTTCCAGTACTTCCTTCCCTTCGTTATAGGTTGGGATGAACACATCGACGCTCGGCAGATCGAGCAGCGGCAGCCGACGAAGCCTTCGCTCCTGTGCGTCTGCTTCGGCACTACGATTCGTCGGACGCGTCAGGATCAGATAGGTGATCGAGCAACTCAGCAAGGCGGCGCTCTCGGCCGCGAAGACCGCAAATGACCATAATCCGCCCAGCGACCAGAATAAATCGGGCCACACGGTGCAGCACCAGCGCCAAACCAAATACCGCAGCATGATCGAGAGAGTCAGGCCCACCATCACGGCGCGCGGCCAAACCTTGTTTTTTGGCAGTGAGGGCGCGACGAGCAGGAAAAAAGCCAGGGCTAGCAGCGTGAATAGGAAAAGGTGGAGACTTGCCATGAAGGCCCCTCATCGGACCGGTCGAGCGTCAATCCTGAAATGACGTTCGTTCATTTCACCCTTTTCGTCGCCATTTTCACCTTGCCCCCGCCATGGATCCCTTATTGCCGGTCCGCTATTCCGCGCCGAACCAACGCAAAATCGGTCCCTTGAATTCCACGTCAACGGGGCAACCGACGTAATAGAGGTTCTTCGGATCGGCGGCGAAGGGCAGCCGATTTAGAGCGATCTGCACGCGGTACTCTCCTTCGTCGCTTTGCCGCAACGTGGCAGCGTCCGTGCGACTATCCGCTACGGTCGATGGGCCCAGCTTGCAGATGACATGGCCGTTCACGATCTCATTTGAACCGATGAGGCGGATCATCACTGCCTCGTTGATCCTGATTGACCGAAACAGCGAGGCGCCGACAAACGCGTCCACGTAGATGGCGCCTGGGTTGATCAACTGAAACAAAGGGGAGCGCGCCGGCAACTCGGTCCCGGCCACCGCCAGTCGCTGGTAGACGACGCCATCGACCGGCGCCACGATGTTCTGCAACGCTTGTCCCTCGACCAGGGTCGATTCCAGATCGATCTGCCTGTGCAATTGTTCGCGCCGGCAACCGCACTCCGCGAGTTGCGTTGTGATTGCCGCCATGCGCAAATCCATTTGGTCGATGAACTGCTGGGAATAAGGCACGTCGTTTCGTCCATCGTCTTCGCTGATAAAAACTCCCTCGGCAACGCGATTACGCTCGTCCGCCACCCGTTTTTCCGCGGTTTGAGCCGCGGTCAGGTCGCTCTTGCAGACGTTGAATTCCGCCTGGGCATCGTTCGATTCATTGCCGCTGGTCGCTCCGCCCGCTTCACATTGCCGAACCCGTTGCATCACTTCGCTGGCGCGGGCAAGCTTTGCCGCCGCCGAGGCCGTTGCCGCGTTGGCCTCTTCCATCCGCCGCGCGAGCTGGTTGAGCAGGGCCTCCTGATACGCCGCCAGCCGCTTGCGAATCTGATCGCGCTGCTTCTGCAAGTCCTGTTTCTCGCGAGTTAACGCCGCGATCTGCTGCTCGGTGACGGTCGAATCCGCGATGAGTTGCTGCAATCGGGAAGCGTCGAGGTGGTCGTCCGCTATGCTACAGAGCACTTGCCCGCGATGAATGCCGGTTCCGGCGGCCGGCGGGGCTCCCGTGACCGTGCCCTCGAATTGATTTGAAAGCGTGATCGCCGGCGCGTTGATGATCGCCCGGTCGCTGGCAGATCGAAATGCCAGATTCGACCCCAATAAGGACAAACTCATCAGCGCTCCCGAGATTCCCGCGATCCGCACCGTTTGTCCAACGGAAAACCTGGATAAGAACGTGTGTCTGGCCGGGGGCGTCTGTTCCGTCGACGGTGCGGTCATGCTCACCGCCATGGCGTGTTGTTCAACGGCTCGCCGAGTGGTGGCGATGAGCCGGACCGGATCAATCGGCTTGCTCAAAACGTCGAATGCGCCCGCCCTTACCCCCTGCATCGCAGCATCCGCCGATGAACTATCCGTCAACAGTACGATTGGCACGGCCGGAAAACTATGCGTCAGGGGCAGGATGAGTTCCATCTCGTTTCCCGGCCCCATTTCCCGGTCAAGGAAGATTAACCAAGGCTTTGGCGCCGGCAGAAAGTCACGCAAGGCTTGGATGCTCGGTATGACCTTGACCGCATAGCCGTGCTCCAACAGTACGCGATTCACGATACTTTGGACCTCGGCATCGTCATCGATCAGCAGGATTTGATTGTCCATACTCATCGGTCTAATTCCCTCCCGGCGTTTCGTCCCATGCCGCACTCCTGTAATGCAACTCACGCAATCAATCTAAATCTACAGCCCAGCATTCATCGCTAGCGCGACTTCAACACGGCGTCCCATTACCATTCCAATCGGCTCAAATACGCCCTGTATTTAATGGATATCGCAAATTACAGATATGCCTGTTGGCCTGGTGACGCGTTTGCAAGAGCTTATAATAGAATGGGTTAGAAAAGAAAATGAGGCGACATTAAACCGGGGTCAGGAATGCCCAAAAGCCGTTGCCGAATATTCTTCTATCGCAGGAACTGCCCTTGCATCGCTGGCGCAGCCGGCGCCGTGATATGTAGTTCGACCGTGTGGTAGTTGCTCAGACGTTCTATGCGACGGCGCGGAGGCGGCGGCGGGCGACGACGGCGACCTCGATGCGGCATTCCAGCATCTCTTCCAGAAGCCGGAATTTCTTGCGCCGGGAAAAGATGCGCCGGGCCTTTTCCGAGTCCTCGCGCAGATGGCAAACCACCCGAATTCGTTGGCCGCGGCGGGAAAAACTCAATCGTGGCGACGGGAGCCACCGGCTATCCAGGGCGTCGGCGGCGCGGAGGAAACCCAGCAGCATTCTCACCCTCGCCGGATCGTTCACCCGCCGCAGCGCGGAATCATTTTCCGCTTCGGGGACCTGCCCCCGATGGCGGAGGGCAAGATACGCCAAAGCGCGGCGCTGCCGCTTTTTAAGCGGAAGGTCCAGGTTCCGGCGGATGATCCGGGCGCCGATGGCGGGATGATTCTTGTTGTTGACCGATCGCCCCACGTCGTGCAGATACGCCGCCAGCTTCAGCACGCGAAGGTCGCTCCGCGTCAGATCGTGCAGCGGCAACGTGACGTTGAACAGGGAGCAAACCGCGGCGGCGACGCGCCGCTCGTGGCGGATGCCGCCAAGCTGCTCGGAAACCCACGTTCGGAACCACGACAAGGATGATGCTCTTCGGCCTTCCGTGCCAGGTCTGCTCATTGAACCTCCACGTACTCCATTGCCTCGTCGGTTAAATGATACCAGGACATTATTTAGATTGCGCAAGGACAATGTAAGCGCCCGCATCACAATTGAAAAGAGCGAGATTATTAAACCTCGGATGGACATTCGACGACCCGGACTGCATAACACCCCCCAGACAAGGGCAGAGGCCGCATGGCAATCACTGACGGCACCGTTGGACAAAAGGCGTATCTGCGCCGATCGGAGCTGCACTGGGCTTGGGTGTCGCTGGCGGTCGGCTCGATTCTGCTGGTCATCAAGTTCGCCGCTTATTTCCTGACCGGATCGCAAGCCGTCTTTTCCGATGCGTTGGAAAACGTGACCAACGTCATGACCGCCGGGTTCGCGGTCTATTCCATCCGCCTGGCACATCGCCCGGCCGATGCGGACCACCCCTACGGCCACGGCAAAATCGAGTTCTTCTCCGCCGGCTTCGAAGGCTCGATGGTCCTGCTCGCCTCCGCCGTGATCGCCGGCAAGATCACGCTCTCCTTCCTGAGGCACGAGCAACTAGTCGTCCAACGGCTGGATATCGGCCTCGCCCTCATGGGCATCGCTTTGCTGGTCAATGGAGCATTGGGATTGTCGCTTTGGTTTCGCGGCCGCAAGAACAAGGCCCTGACCCTGGAGGCCGGGGGAATTCATCTCATGGTCGATGCCCTCGACAGCATCGTCGTCCTCGCCGCCATCGCCATCGTTCGCCTGACGGGCTGGCTATGGGTCGATACGGCCGGCGCCCTGGCGGTGGCGGTATACATCGCCTTCCTCGGCTTGCGATTGCTCAAGCGTTCAACGGCCGGGTTGATGGACGAGCAGGACCCCGCCGAACGCCGGCGGTTGCAGGAAATCCTCGATTCGCACGTGGGCCCCGCTGGAAAGGAGCCGAGGATTTGCAGTTACCACAAGCTTCGCTTCCGCCACATCGGACGCGATTGCTGGGTGGATTTTCACGTCATGGTCCCGAAATGGTGGAACATCGAGCAGGGCCATCGCGTTGCCAGCGCCATCGAGCACGAGATCGAGTTGGCATTGGGCGAAGCGGATGCGACGGCCCACGTCGAGCCGTGCGGAGATCCCGCATGCGCGCAATGCAGAGGAGGAGAGAAGGAGACGCCGGGGTGACACGCCAACGGCTGGCCGCTCCCATTCACATTTCAAAGCCCACGGGAGCTTGCTCCCTGGGTCAGTCTACTGGTTATACGGCTCGATCGACGTCCACTCCGATGACGGCGGCACCGAATCGTCCTGGGAAAGAATGTCGCCATCCTGGTTCATGAAATGGTACTTGTCCGTCGGAAGCGTGTAGCGGTTGCCATCCGTTCCCTTGTAGTCGTAATAGTCGCCGGACAGATAACCCTCGTCGCGGGCCATCTCGTGTTCCGTCTGCCAGTGGGATTGATTCATCTCGTTCTGAATCTTGTGGCAATATTCATCGGCCTGGGCCAGCGACATGTTCACGTGCTGCCTCAGTTCGATCAGCGCCACCGACCAACGCGGATTGGTCCGCAGGCTGGCCGCGACGGTCGCGAACGTCTGGATCGTCGCGTCGAATTGATCGCGCGGCGCCCGCATGCTACAGTTGCCCCTCGGCCACCACATGATTAAGCCCGGCGACTGAATGTATTGCTGAATGCAGATGAACCGTTCGCGATAGGGGACGCCATTCTCGGTGTATTCGATGGTGACGGCGCCGGCCTTGAACGTCAGGGCGCTTGCCATCGCGGCGGTGCCCATGGCGGCGTCGTATCGCCTGCTCTCCTGGTCGAACAGGGCGGCGAGTTGATCCAGCGGCTCCTGCTTGACGATCCGCAAGTCTTCCAATTGCCCGCCGCGCTGCCGCGGGATCACGAACTGCGTGATGTACTGCTGGGGCGTCACCGCCGGACAGACGATCATCCCGCTGTAATTGGCTCCGGGCGGAAAGGAGTTGGTCGCACACCAGTATTCCACCGGGTATTGCCGGAAGACTATGCTGCCATCGGGTGACGTGATCGTATAGTCCGACTTGACCGGATTGAGCAGGTCCGTCTTGCTCAGCATGTTGGCCGGTTTCTCGCGCGCCACCCAACGTAATCCGCCCGTGAATTTCCAACCCTTGGGCACGAGCAGGCTGAATCCTTCGAGCCACCGGCCCGTTTGCGGATCGCTCAGTCCGCCCACGTCGATGTAGTGATACACCCCGTATACGACGGCCCTGCCGCCCCATTTGCCCGCCGGCTTCGGCCCCGCCTCCCCTTGCCGGATCATCTGCACCCCGCTGCCGTCCTCGCCCGTCAGCTCAAGCGTGTTGGCATCCGGCATGCGGTATTTCAATTTGATCGTATCGGTCGCCCCCTGCGGCTGGAGTTCGAGCACCCCATCATTGAGGCGATAGGTTCCCGCGACCGTCTCCGTCCCTTGGGCACTTTTCGTGACGCGAGTAAACGTGCCGTCGGCCCGGAACTCGGCCCGCACTTCCATCTGGTCGTTGCGAACCAGCCATTGCCCCACAATGCTCGGCACAGGCTGTCCGCGCAACTCCGTCGCCAGTAAAAGCAGAAGCAAAACCCCCGCGACCCCGCAGATCGCATAAGCAGCGCCTCTCATTGTCGTCTCCTTCGCCCGTGGCGACGACCCCCCCAGCAGCGCCGCAGCCGGTCAGATTTGTAGAATGCCAGCGTAAAATTCAATGCCCTTTTGTCAAGAGATTGGCCCGACAAGAACTCGCATGGTCAGGGCAACCGCATTTTTTTAGCGGCCGCACTTGTTCGGCGTTTCTGCCCGAACCGAGGGGGACACCAATCGAACTTTTCCTGAGTTTCCGAGCCGAAAACGAGTATTTCACCCCTGACGCGTTGCACGCTATAATTTACGCGGTTGTGCGATGAACAAAAGGAATCTATGGCGATGACCAAGGATCAGATACTGACCGAGGCAATGGCTCTGGAACCTCGGGAGCGTGACGAAGTGGCCGAAGCCCTTTGGCAGTGCATCGTGCCGGAGGAATTCACGCCGGGGCAACTCGCCGAGGTTCGCCGTCGCATCGTCGCGTTGGACAGCGGGCAGGTTGTTCCCATTCCCGGCGAGGAGGTCATGCAGGAACTACGCCAACGCTTCCAACGGTGAAGCGATGAACTATCGTTTCTCACCTGAAGCAAGAATTGACCTGCTCGCCGCCGCCGACTTCTACGAATCGCGGCAGGCGGGGCTGGGAACTGAATTCGGCGTCGATGTGGGGTTGGCCTTGGCGCGCGTGCTGGAGGCGCCGCGACGTTGGCCGGAAATGGAGCCGGGAATCCGGCGTTTTCGGCTTGATCGGTTTCCTTACGCGATAATCTATCGCATCCCGTCTGCACAAACGGTGGACATCATCGCCATATTCGATCTTCGCCGTCGACCGGGAAGTTGGCGCCGGGATCGCGATAGCTGACCGTGGAGCGCTCGCCGGCACATTTCCTCAGGCATTTTGAATTTGCAGCCACGTCGTCCTAGTCTTGACGAAATCTGCGAGGATTTCACGCCCGCCACTTCCGTATTTTCGCGCCGTTTTGTTCCACCACGCGCAACCGGGATGCGGCGTTACTACTATGGAAGGCACGGAATACCGCAGACGTGGCCAAAGCCTTTCGTAAGCAAGGACCGAAAGGAAAATCACGCCGGATGGCTTGAGTACCTCGACGTGCTTTTCGAAAGCTTCGTTGGCATACTTTACATCCTCGCTTGTGATATTCCCCTTGAGGGAATTGCCCCATGGCGCCGGTCGGAGAAAGAAATTATAGAACGCGATATGATCGCCGACTTCTTTGAACTCAGGGAAATGTGGCCCATAATCGTTGATTACCTTAAAGGATTCCCTCCAAATCGATTCGCCTTTATTCTTGAAGCCTTGCTTACACGCCTCTTTCAAAAGCTCTTTGGTGTTAAGGTGCTCTTTTTCCTTGTCTGAAAGGTCCCTATCACTCGATGCATACTAAGTCGGGGCGACATATTCGCGTCTGCCTTTGGGCAGGTAGTGACTTTCGCCGATAAGCAAGAGTGATGGTACTCCAGCCATGCGGAAACGGTTCCCGACGTATGGCAGCATAATTGGATATCTTTCGTAGAAATTCATTTTACGCCCTGGTGAGACAACAATAATCGGTTCACGACAGCAAATTACCCTATAGCACGTCTGATTGTCGGAACCGATTTCCGCCGCGTCAAATCGGAGTGATGGGGTTTGAACCCATGGCCCAGTGCGTCCATCTCCTCACCGATGCTGATGGTTATGGATATGATTGATGCAATACGCCGGCGTCCCGGTGCACAAGGGGCAGTAGCGGAATTCCATTTTCTTATCGGATTGATCCGTGACGCCGCAGGCGGCGCAGACGTGCATCGGCGGCTTCGGATCGCGGGCGCGGGCCTGGGCCATCTGGCTCTTGAATCGACGCGGATACGTTCGCACCGCTTGCCACAGATCGGCGTGGAAAAAGATCGCGAAATTCAATGCCCCGGCGGCCACCTCCGCCTTGGTGTCCCATCCGCCGCTGAAGAAGGCGATCAGATACGTGATCCAGGCCGCCAGACCCAGCCATTTCACTTTGACGGGCAAAATAAGAAAGAGCAGGATTGGATACTCGGGATACAGCCAGGCGAAGGCGAGGAAGACCGACTCCATCAGATAGAGATTGGTCACCCTCGCGTCGGGGATCAGCGCCGCCAGGATCGTGGCCAGGTATCCGATCAATATATACACGTTGTAGCGGAACGTTCCCCATTGCGCTTCCAGCGTCGTGCCGACGAAGTAATAAAAATACACGTAAAACAGCATGAAAATGACGTTGGTTGCCGGCGGCATGAACAGCACGGTCAGGAGCCGCCACCATTCGCCGGCAAACAGGCGATTGTGAGTCAGCATCAATTTCCCGACGAAATCGGGACGCGCCATCGCCATGACGAACGTGAAGCCCTGAAGCGCGATCAGATACAGCGTCAGATTGGGGATGGCGTAATCGCCGAATTTCCGTTCCAGCCGGTTGAGCAACTTCATGGCCGGCTCATGGTCAGGACGGAATCGAGCGTGTCAAGAATCAAGTCGGCATGTCGTTGCGTGGCCCCTTGCTGGGCCTTGACGACCTCCCGGGCGCGGCGGCCGATGGTCGTTGCGCGGCCGGGATCGGACAACAGAATTTCGATGGCCCGCTCCAGTTCTTGGGGAGTTTGCACGACCATCATGGCATCGGCTTGCCGGAAGCAATTCATCGCTTCGGCGAAGTTGGCGGTGAACGGTCCGACGACGACCGGCTTGGCCAAAGCGGCCGGCTCGATCATGTCGCTGCCGTGCTGCCGGTAGCCCAGATCGACCAGCGTGCGGCCGACGAACACGACGCTGGCTAGGGCGTAGAATTTCCGCAACTCGCCGATGGTGTCGCCGAGAATGACCGCCGGCAAATCCGAAGCAGGTGGAGTTTCCCCCGGCCGCGACCGGCGAACGACGGAAAATCCGCGGCCGGAAATCATCTGCGCAACTTCATCGAAACGCTCGGGTTTGCGCGGAACGATTACCAGCCGCAGATCGGCGAAGCGGTTGAGAAGGCCGCGATAGATCGGGAGGATGATTTCTTCTTCGCCCGGGCCGGTCGAGCCGCAGACCCAGACCAGGTCTTTACCGGGCGACAGGCCGACGGCGGCGGCCAGTTCGTCTTGCCCGGGCAATCGGTCGGCAATCGGAGCGTTGTCGAACTTCATGGTGCCGGTGACGCTGATGCGATTTTGCCGCACGCCCAGTTCGGCAAATCGCTCGGCGTAGATTTGGTCCTGCGCCGCAACGTGATGGAGGCGGGCGAACATCGATCCGACCAGCCGCTGGGCAAGCCGATACCGCCGAAAGCTGCCGGGAGTGATCCGCCCATTGATCAGGATCACCGGCACGTTGCGTTGGGCGCATCGGCGGATGAAATTGGGCCACACCTCAAGCTCCAGCAGCGCCACCAGCGACGGGCGCAGCGTGATCAGCAGCCGATCGACCGCCGACGTGAAATCGAGCGGATAGCGCACGAGCGTGACGTCCGCCGCCGATCCGTAGAGTTCCTGTCCCCGGGCGAACCCGGTTTCGGTCGTGACCGAGACGATAAAGTTAATCCCCGGCCGGCGCGAGCGCAGCACATCGATCAGGGATCGCGTGGCATTGATTTCACCGAGGCTGACCGCGTGCACCATGATGCCGGGTTTGGATAGATCGCGCCCCTGGACCTGGCCCATTCGCTGCGAGAATGCGCGGAGCACCTTTCGCCGGGCGGCGGGGTGCGCCAGCCAGAACGGCGAGGAAAGGCCAACCCCCAACCCGTATGCGATGTCGTAATGATTGATCATCTCAGCGCCGCAAAGAGTTCTGATATAGCTGATGCTCCGTGATATATCGACAGACGGCGGGGGGGCAGAGGAAATCGATTGGCAATCTCGCACCGACCCTGCGTCGGACTTCCGTGCCGCTGATCTCGATCTGCGGGACCTCGACGACATTTTTCCGCAGGGCTTGAAACGCGGGGGGGAGGGTTGACCAGGCCAATTTCGTTCCCGGCCGGGCCATGATGATGAAGCCGACCTCGCGGAGCAGCGCCTCGGCCTGGTGCCAACTCGGCAGCACGTTGAGCATGTCGCTCCCGATGAGCCAGTTCACCTCGTTCCATCCCTCCTGCTTGAGTTGGCGGGCGGTATGGATGGTGTAGCTCGGCCCCGATCGGCGCACTTCCCGGTCGTCCACTTCGAAGCCGGGGACGCCGGCGATGGCCAGGCGGCACATTTCCAGGCGATGCTGCGGCGAGGCCAGTCCGGCATCCTCGGGTTTATGAGCCGGCAGCCCCGTTGGAAACACGACCACGGTTTTCGCCCCAACGGCCTCGGCGACGGCGCGGGCGCAAAGCAAGTGGCCATGGTGAATTGGATTGAACGTCCCGCCAAAGCAGATTTTTTCCCGCATCGAATCGTGCCCTTGTGGATGATTCTGGCAGATGAGGATAACTCCTCTGCCAAAAAGTGACCAATGGCAGAATGGACGGCGCGAGTCGGTATAGGTGTCCACCTGAGACTGATTCGCAAAAGGCGTATGGACGTTATTATGTTAGTGTCTTGTGAATAGTCACTTATGGAGCGAACCCAAGGCCCTCGCCCAGCGTAGGGATTTTTGCTGCGAAACCGACTGAATAATTTTATACTGATGTGAACGCGGTTTGCTTCTAGGGAACCGGGGCGGGTTGGACGACGGGCAGAGATAGGAGGCCAAGATGGCCACGATGGTGAAAGGTAAAAAGCAGGAGCGTCGCAACGTCTCGATTCCACGACAGACGCGGGAACGAGTTCTGCGCCTGATGGAAGAGAACTTCGCCTACATGGACAGCCCCACGTTCCGCCATAAACGCGTTGAACAGGAACTGTTCACCGAAGATGCCCAGCCGCAGTTGCCGCTGACCAGTTGGTATCAGCCCACGCGGGATGACCTGGCGGGTTTGAGCGGCTCGCCCCCGCAATTGATGAAAGCCCCCGAAGAGCGGCTGATGTTCCTGCGGTTCAATTATTGCAAGAAGCGGCTGGTGGCGCTGCAACGCCACATCCGCGCCGACGGCCTGACGCCGATCCTGGCGCGCCAGTTCGTGGAATGGCATCGGAAATTCGAGCACTTCCGCGAGTACCTGGTCCGCACCAACCTGGCGCTGGTGCTGGCGATGGCCAAGCGCACCCGGCTCGGAGACGTGGATTTCGCCGAAGTGGTCAGCGAAGGCAACATGGCCCTGCTTCGAGCGGTGGACAAGTTCTCCGCCGACCGCGGGTTCAAGTTCAGCACCTACGCCTGCCGCGCGATCCTCAAGGCCTTCAGCCGCACGGCCATGAAGGCGTCCAAGCATCGCACGCGCTTCCCCGTCGAGTTTGAGCCGGAAATGGAACAGAGCGACTGGGCCGACCGTCGCCGCGACCAGATCGAAGATGATTGCATCGACGAACTGAAGGCGATCGTGGACCGCAACCTGGCCGACTTGTCCACCGTCGAGCAGACCGTCATTCGCCGCCGCTTCAACTGGCAGCAGGCCGAGGAGTCGCCGATGACGCTGGAAGAGGTCGGCAAGGTCATCGGAGTCACCAAGGAGCGCGTGCGCCAGATTCAGAACAAGGCCCTGGCCAAGATTCGTTCGGTGATGGAGGACGGCGTCCTGCGGGTCGATCCCCGCACGGAAGATGAGTCCAAGGCGATCGCCGAGGCGCGATCGGCATCCGTCGCCCATGAATCCGCGCCGCCGGAAATCGCCGCCGGGAATTGATCTTCAAGCCGCGTGCGGCAGATATCGGAGCAACGATTCCGGCAACTGCTTGATGCCGCGCCGCACCGCTTTGCGCACCGCGTAGCGCATGGAAAGCTCGACGCGGCGGTGCACTTTGGGGCCGGGTTCCACGCGGTGCCGCCGCATCTCGGTCAGCGCCCACGTCCAGACGTGAAATTCCTCTTCGCATCGCCGGCGGTATTTCTGAAATCCGATCGCATGGTGGCCCACCTCGTGAAGGAAGATGGCCAGGCTGATCGGCGTCCTCGGTCGGGGGGATTCGATCCAGTTGACGGCCCGTCCGTCGTGATAGTAGACGCGCCACGCTTTGCCGCTCATGCTGGCGCGCCATCGCCGGATGCGCACGTCGAATCTCCGCTTCATCTCTTCAACGATGTCCGTGAAATCCGCCATGCTGGATGCTATCGACATAAATCGTTCCACGGATTGACTCGCCGGAATCGTTCCCCGGCATGGAGGCAGAGCCATTTGCCCTTCCCCTTGTGGCACGAGTGATGCTGCGGAAATTATCGGCGGCATCCGCGGAAGGCGTTGCCTCCGCTACAATAGCCGGTCATGCTCGCCGCCGAAGAGCTATTGATTGTCGTCCCCCCATCCCCATCCCCGCTGATGCTCGGGACGCTGCTGTTGATTCTAGGCGCGAGCGTCGCGGTTTTCGTCGCCTTGGTCAGACGCGAGACCCATCGCCGTCGCGCCGTGGCGCTGGCGCGGTGGGCGCGGTCGCGCGGCCTGCGCGTGGCCGCCGGCCCCGGCGATCTGCCGGCCCTTGCGCCCCTGAAACAGTTCAATGCCAAAATCCATGCCGCGATCGGCGGCCAAACCGTCACGCTGGCGCGCCTCGAGACGGCCGATGCGGGCCTGACGACGGCCGCCGCGTCCCCGCGAATCTGGAACGTGTTGGTGCGCAAGCTCGGCGCCCCCTGGCCGACCACCGCCCTGCGGCCAGCGGCGCACACCGTCAGCCTCGTCGATTTGTTTTCCCTCTCCAGCTATCCCTCGCTGATGCCGACCCAGCGGTTCATGATCTTCGGCTCCGAGGCCCGCGCGGCCAGGGCATTGGCCGAATCAGAGGCCCCGGCGCTTCTCCCGCCCGACGTCGCCCTGGTGCTGTATGAAAACCATCTCATCCTGGATTTTTCCGGCCGGCCATTCGACGAGATTGAATTCGATCGCATGATCGATCTATCCCAGCAATTGGCGCCGCGGCTGGTTTTGGCGGATTAAGACTTGCTCTTGGGCGTCGTCCTGGTGAAGCAGACGGCTTTGTAGCCGGCGTCGTTCACGGCCGCCATCAGTTCGGCGATTTTGACCGCCGCGGGGTCGAACAGCACCGATGCCTGGTGGGTGTTGAAATCCACTTCCACCTCGTGAACGCCGGGTTTTGCGGATATCGCCTTACTGACGCTCTGCTCGCATTGGTGGCAATGCATGCCGTCGATGCGAATGAGGACGAGCCGATCTTGTGCGGGTTTGTGGGCCATTTCCACAAAGCAAGTTCGAGATTGATCCTACCAACTTAGCCCGCGAAATTGAATTGCACAAGCAAATAATAGAGGCAACCGCATCCCGTTTTCTGCTCAACTTTGGAAATTCCCAATCACGATATCCCGTTCCCGATGCCCCGCCAATTCGGCGGATTTCGGCTAGTGGTTCAGTTTTAATCCAGAAAGCCCACGGATGGCCATCCGTGGGGCCCCCTCGCCAGGCGCCGCCAATACGATTGCTTCATTCCGCGGTTACCAGCCGTTTACCCGCGGTAGATTTGATGCCCAACGCCCTGAGGCATCTGCGGCGAAGGAACGCGCGTTTGCGTTCGATTTCAGCCGGGCTGTTGGATTCCAGGCGGATGAAACCCCCGGCCTTGGTGCGATGTCCGCCCCCCTCGCCCTGGCCGCGCAGCAGCCGCCGGATCATGTCCGCCGCCGACAGCTTCCCGCTGCTGGTCCGAAGACTGATCACCAGCCGATTCTCTTCCACCGCCGTCACCAGCGCCCATTGGACCAGCTCGAAGCGCAGCAGGAAATCGGCGATCATCGCCGGCTGTTCGGGCGAATCGAACGAATCCAGATGTGACACGATCACGCTGTCGTAATAGATCGCGTTGGACACGCCGCGGTAGTAGCAGACGTAGTAACTCTGCGGCAGATCGACGTATCGCATCTGGTACAACTTGCGCGTGTCGGCCAACAAGGTCAGGCCGGAAAGAGCGATGTTGTCCAGTTCCCCCGGCTGTCCCGCGGCGCCGGCCAGGTCGGATTCGATCGCGTACAGCAGCGATGCCGCCAGATCGGGCGAGATCGGCTGCTCCACTTCCATGTAATAGCTGAAGATGATGGAACTGGTGGCGCCCACGTCGGGGCGGATGTCGGAGAACGCACACTTGGGCCGGCGGCGCGTGCGATGGTGATCGATCACCGCCAGCGGAACGACGCCCTCGGGCAATGGGCTGCTGGCCATCCCCGGCATCACGTCGGTCAAAATGATCGCGTCGAACCGGCCCAACTCCGCCTCGTCCCACGGCGCCAGCTTCAGATTCGTCCGACGGATGAAGACCTCGTTGATTCCGCCGGAAGGCTTGTCCGTGATCGACATGGTGATCGACGCCTCGGGCATTTGTTCTTGCAGGAGAAGGCACAGCGCCCATCCGCTGGCCAGGGCGTCGGGGTCGGGATGACGATGCGTGGTGACCAGGATGTTTCGTTTGTCGCGCAGAAGACGAAGGAGCTTGTGGAAGCTCGGCCGATGCCGCGCATGCCGCTGCGCCGCCTCGGCGGAGCCGGCGACCGTCTCAACGCATGATTCCACGAACGCCGTCATATCCTTGGGCTCCGTTGTCTGAGACACAATCTTCGCATCGGCCTTGGTGGTAGGGGACATAAGGGGCGTGTCCTTGGGACCGATAATCATAGCAGGGGAGAAGGCCAAAATCCGAAATCCGGTCGTCAGGCGTCTTGGCGGTTCAATTTCTGCTCTCCCGGAAATCTTGGCAGACCCATCGCCAGTGAGATCATTCGCATGGCTTGTCGGGCGGCAGGCCGGGCGTTACGATGCCGCCGCGAGTTACGAAACGAACTTCGGTCATCCTAACGGCGAATTCCCAATGGACTTGAAGAACCGGGTGGCACTGGTAACGGGCGCATCGCGCGGCTTGGGTGCGGCAATCGCGCGGGCGCTGGGCGACCGCGGCGCAAGCGTTGCGGTGAATTACTTTGCCGACGCCGACCGCGCAACGGTCGTCGCCGAGAGCATCGGCAAATCCGGCGGCGTCGCGCGGGCCTTCGGGGCCGATGTTCGGGATGAAGCACAGGTCGTTCGACTGGTGGAGGACGTCGCCCGAACGCTGGGGCCGGTCGACGTTCTGGTGGTCAACGCCACCGGCCCTCAGCCGATGTTGCCCCTCGAGCGGATCACCTGGCGCACCTGCCTGGATCAGTTGGAGTTTTTCGTGAAAAGTCCCGTGCTCCTGGCCAAGTCCGTGGTGGGGGGCATGAAGCAGCGCAAATACGGGCGGATCATCCAGATTGGGTCCGAGGTGTTCGAGGTGGGACTGGGTGGATTTTCCGATTACGTGGCCGCCAAGGGCGCCCAGCTCGGCCTGACGCGCTCCTGGGCGCGCGAATTGGGGCCCTGGGGAATCACCGTGAACGTCGTCTCGCCCGGCTGGATTCCAACCGAAAGACACGCCGACGTTCCCGCCAAAGTCAGGGAAGAATACGCTTCGCACACCGCCCTGGGGCGCATGGGCTGCGCCGAGGACGTCGGCAATACGGTGGCGTTCCTTGCCTCCGATGCGGCCGGCTTCATCACCGGGCAAAAAATTTCCGTCAACGGCGGCAACACGGTGGAATAAGTTTCATGACGGTGGAATAAGTCTCATGCAAGGCACGCAACAGGTCACCATCCCGCAGGCAATGGACATCGCCCTGGCCCACCATCGAGCCGGGCGCCTCCGCGAGGCCGAAGGAATCTACCGGCAAATCGTGCAGAACAACGCCAACTTTGCCCCGGCGATTCACATGCTGGGCGTAACCATTTACCAGACCGGCAGGCGTCAGGAGGGCATCGCCTTCGTTCGCCGGGCTTTGCAACTTCAGCCGAATTATCCCGAGGCGCTGGCCAATCTCGGCCACCTCCTGCGCGAGTGCGGGCAATTGGACCAGGCCGTCGAATGCTGCCGGCGGGCGATCCAGCTCAATCCCCAGCTCGCCGAGGCGCACATCAATCTCGGAAGCGCGTTGCATTCCCAGGGGAAAATTGCCGAAGCGGCCGAATGCCATCGCAAGGCTGTCTCGCTTCGCCCGGATTACGCCGATGCCCACACCAACCTCGGCAACGCCTTGTACGCCATGGGCATGACGGAGGAGTCCGTCGCCTCCCATCGCCGCGCCATTATCTGCCGCCCGGATTTTGCCGAGGGGTACAACAATCTCGCCGCCGGGCTGCACGCCATGGGCAGGATCGACGAGGCCATGGACAATTACCGCGCGGCCTTGAAGCTGAGGCCGGATTATCCCGAAGCCATGAGCAATCTCGGTCACGCGCTGCAAACTAAAAAACGATTTGACGAGGCCATCGCCTTGTGCCGCCGATCGATCGAGATTCAGCCGATCAATCCCGACGCATACAACAACCTCGGCAATGCGATTCAGGAAAAGGGAGACATTGACCAGGCCATGAAATGTTTCCGCAAGGCGATCGAGCAGCAGCCCGACCATCCCGACGCCATCAACAACCTCGGAAACTGCCTCCAGGACCAGGGAAACCTTGAAGAAGCAGTCGTGCTATATCGCAAGGCGATCCAGCTCAGGCCGTTGTTCGCCAAGGCCTACGGAAACCTCGGCAACGCGCTGCGGGGCCTGGGAAAGCTGGATGAATCCATCGCCATTTGCCGCAGGGCCGTCGAGCTTCAGCCGACGTTGCAGGAAGCGCACATCAATCTCGGCACGGCCCTGCACCTGGCGGGCCGATACGCGGATGCAATGGCCGAATGTCACGAGGCGATCAGGCTTTGCAAGGATTTCCCCGAGGCCCACAAGGACTTGGCGCTGATGTTGCTCGTGCAGGGCCGCTTCGAGGAAGGCTGGCGCGAGTACGAATGGCGCCTTCGGTTGTCGAACTATTTCAATTCCATCGATCGCTTCCGCCAGCCGATGTGGGATGGGTCGGATTTCCAGGGCAAAACGCTCCTGGTTCACGCCGAACAAGGCCTGGGCGACACCATCCACTTCTCGCGCCTTCTGCCCATGGTCGCCAAAAAGGGCGGCAAGATCGTCCTGGAATGCCAGGCTGAATTGGTCCGCCTGATGAAGCAGACCCAAATCCTCGCCGGCATCGAGATCGTTCCCCGCCAGTCCAAAGCCGGACCCACCCTGCCGTTCGACCTGCATTGTCCGCTCATGAGCCTCCCGTTTTTGCTGCGAAAATTGGACCCGTCGCGCGACGACGACGTCATCAAGCCGCCCTACATGAAGCCCGATCCCGCCCTCCTCGAGCTGTGGCGAACTCGCCTGCCCGGCGGCGACAGGCTGAAGGTCGGCCTCGCCTGGGCCGGCAGCAAGACCAACAAGAACGACCGCCATCGTTCCATCACCCTGGCGACCCTCGCCCCCCTGGCGCGGGCCAACGTCGATTTCTACAACCTCCAACTCGGCCCGCCCGGACTTCAGGCCGCCAATCCGCCCCAGGGCATGAAGATGATCGATCTGACCTCGATGATCGGCGATTTTGCCGACACCGCCGCTCTCGTCTCGGAACTGGATTTGGTCGTATCGGTGGACACGGCGGTCGTGCACCTGGCCGGCGCGATGGGCAAGCCCGTCTGGGTTTTCCTGCAATTTACCCCCGATTTCCGCTGGCTTCTCGAAGGCGACACCACTCCCTGGTATTCGTCGATGCGCTTATTCCGCCAGAAGAGTTTCGGCGATTACGCCGAAGTGATTGACCGCGTCGCATCGGAGTTGACCGATTGGGCCGCCCATTCAAAACCCACCGCCGATTGATTCATAGCTCCACCGGTTGATAATGCCCATCGGCAATTAATAGTTGTTTCAAATCCCCGTGATTTGCCCAGAACGCCCACGGCGCCGCCGTGGGGATTCTCGCGCGACCGGGGTTCTGAATCAGATCCCGAGTTTTTGCGAGGTGTCTCATGTCCGATGCGGCCAGAGTTGAAAAGGATTCGATGGGCGAGATGCGCGTCCCCGCGGATGCCTATTACGGCGCACAAACGGCGCGGGCGGTCGAAAATTTCCCCGTTTCGAATTTGCGATTCGGCCGCCGGTTCATCTCGGCCATCGGCCTGGTGAAATGGTGCTGCGCCCAGGTCAATCGGGACTTGGGATTGCTGGACGCCCCAAAAGCGCGGCTCATCCAGCAGGCCGCCCAGGAAGTGATCGACGGGAAGTTGGACGCCCAGTTCGTGGTTGACGTTTTCCAGACCGGCTCTGGCACCAGCACGAACATGAACGCCAACGAGGTCATCGCCGGCCGCGCCAACGAAATGGCGACCGGCCGCCTTGGCGGCAAGGACCCCATCCATCCCAACGATCACGTCAACATGGAGCAGAGCTCCAACGACGTGATCCCCACGGCCATGCACGTCGCCGCCGCCATGGCCATCAAGGAGTCCCTCAGTCCCGCGCTGGAGCATCTGGCCGCCACGCTTCAGTGCAAGGCCGACAAGTACGATTCGGTGGTGAAGATTGGCCGCACGCATCTCCAGGACGCCACGCCCATCCGCCTCGGCCAGGAACTGGGCGGCTATGCCCACCAGGCCAAGCTGGGAACCGTCCGCTGTTTGAAGGCCATCCACGCCCTGCGCGAGTTGCCGCTCGGCGGCACCGCCGTCGGCACCGGCATCAATTCCCATCCCCAGTTCGCCGCCAAGGCCGCCGCACTGATCGCCCAAAAAACCGGCGGCGAATTCATCGAGGCCATGAACCATTTCGAAGCCCAGGCCGCCAAGGACGCCGTCGTCGAAGCCAGCGGTCTGCTGAAAACCATCGCCCTGAGCCTGACCAAGATCGCCAACGACGTTCGCTGGCTCGCCAGCGGACCGCGCTGCGGACTGGGCGAGATTTCCATCCCCGCCACCCAGCCCGGCAGCAGCATCATGCCCGGAAAGGTCAACCCCGTCATGTCCGAAATGGTGTTGCAGGTCGCCGCACAGGTGATCGGCAACGATGCCACCGTCGCCTGGGGCGCCGCGATCGGAAGCACCTTTGAGCTAAACGTCATGATGCCCGTGATCGCGTTCAATCTCCTGCAATCCATCGAGTTGTTGGCCAACTCCGCCAGGATATTCGCCGACCGTTGCATCGACGGCCTCGAAGCCAACGCCGAGCGCTGCGCCGCCTTAGTCGAGCAATCCCTGGCCATGTGCACGAGCCTCGCCCCCGCGATCGGCTACGACAAGGCCGCCGAGGTCGCCAAGGAAAGCCTCAAGACCGGCAAAACGGTTCGTCAGGTTGCCGCGGAAATGAAATTGCTGGCCGATGCCCAGTTGACAAAAGTCCTGGACCCGATGCGCATGACCCAGCCGCAGGCCGACATCCTCGGGGGCGGCGGCGGCTAGGTTTTGGCGACGGCGTGAGCGACAGGTACAGAAATATCAATCCCACCACCAGGATGGCCCAGGCCATGTCCGGTCTGGTTCCATTCAGATATTCCCGGATGGTGTGGCCGGAGTCCGGCGAAAACAGCCAGGGCAAATCGCGCGAAAGGTTCTGGCCAAATCGGTCCAGGCCCGACCAACCGTGAGCGTCATCTAAACCCCATCTCTTTTCATACACCGCATCCAGCATGCACTTGAGCGTCATCATCATGCTGAACAGGGTTAACGCCAGCCCCAGCAATGCCGTTCCCAGCCCGTCGCCGATGCAGCACGCGGCGGCGCCGGCGGCATAGAGCAGGTATCGCTCCTGAATTTGCACGGGCCAGAGGTAGAACATGATCCATGGCGTGACGAACGCCACCAGCGCTCGCCGATCGTTGCGGCGGGTTTGCAAACCAATGGCGATCCCGCTCAAGACCAGCAGAATCCCGTAGATGGTGTTGAACAGCATTTTCGCCGTCACGTCGAAATCGAAGGCGGGCCACCAATATTGCCCGGCGATGAAACCCGGCCAACGGCCATGGATCGCCGGCAGCGTGAAAGCGATCTGGTCGACGCTTCTGTCCCAGCCGTATCGCACCTCAAACATGGCGGGGACGTTGCAGACGGGACCCGTCGACAGGTACGGCCAGTGGATGCTTCCATAGTGCACGGCGCAATCCCACCAGCACGTGCTGCCATGGAAGAGCCAGATGCAGCCGAAAAGTCCTCCACCGGCGATGGCGGCCAGGACATAGCCCAGGCAACGCCGGGGAAGCAGCAGCGCCGCGGCCGACACGGCGCCGCCGGCGATCAGACCCCAATACCAATTGGGCCGATTCTTCGGCACCAGCCACGGCCAGCACACCGCCGTGAAGATCACGACGATCCCGACGCCAATCCAAATCCAGCGCCAAAGCAGCATCCGCTTGAGTCGCCCAGCCTTCACCGTCACCGGCCAGGGCAAAAGCTGGCGCAAAAGCCACGGCGTCGCCGCGGCGATGATCAGCATCTCCCCGATCCAGATGGCGGCGGGAAGATCGAATATGCGAGGGATCGCCAATAGGTCCTTGGGGAAATCCATGACCGCGAGATTCGCCTGCATCTCCCGCGCCGCCGCCAGCCGATCCGGCGGCAAATAGGTGACCAGCCAGCCCGAGGTAATCAGAGCATAGCAGAACACCGCGCCGCAGACCCAGCGCAGCGCAGCGCCGACACGCCCCTGCACCAGCGGCCAGATGATGAAGATCGGCGTGATCGGGAACATCTGCCCCTTGAAATTGACGCCAACGGCAACCGCCATTCCCGCCACGAACCACCAGTCCAGACTGGCCAGCACGCAGCCGCACAAATACCACGGCACCACCCAAGCATCCCATTGCACCCAGCCGTGGGCGGACAGAATCATGTCCGGGCTGAACCATATGAACAGCGCCGCCAGGACGCCTTGCCAGACGCCGTGGAAATGGCCATGCGGTTCGCCTTTGTTTCCGCGAATGACCCAGTGCCGGGTGAGAAAAAATGCGCAGATGGCCGCGAAGGCTTCCAGGCAGGTATTGAATTGAAGGACCGGAGCGTTGAAATCGTAAGATCGCTGCCAGGCATCCATCAGCGAAACGTGCGGGTCCGGCGGGTAATGGACGCGCTGCCACTCGCCCCACTCACGCATGACCAGAAGGCGTAGCGGACTGTAATCGAGCCACGGCACCCAACGTTCGTCCTGCCACTCCGGCACTTGCGGGTCCATTTTGTCATATTGATTCAGAAACCCTTCCGGCCCGCTGGCCGCCAAGCCCCAGTACGTGCCCCGGCTCATGTCGCCGACAAAGCGGATGGGATCGGCAACGTCGAACACCCACCGTCGCAGCCGCAACCCTTCAGCGAAGCAAATCCAGAAAACTCCAGCGATGAGCAGCCAGATCAGCGCTCGCCATGCGTAGACCCCCCACGAGCGAGATGCGGTCCCATCCATCTCCGGCAGTATATCGGTAAGGCGCAGGAGAACCGCACTCTCACGCGGACCCCCGGTAGTGCATGCCCCAAGGTGAGGGGTAGAATTAATCCATAGACCCCCAAGGCTAAGGGTTGAATCCGATTCAAGTTCACCCGGCCATTTCGCACTGCGGCCAAAGCCGCTCCGATGGCTATCCCGCGGTCTTCGCATTCAAACGAAGCCCAGAATCCACTGCTGTTTTCGAGATCGAAAACTTCTCCAAAAAAACTCCAAATTTTCTCCTTGCAAAGCGGACATATGTTAGGTATATGTTTGGTATATCGGGCAACGTTGTGTTACCCAAACCGTGCGCGGTTCCAAATCGGTCCGCGCTGTCCGCCCGAATCCGGAAAGGAGATTCCCGCCATGTCCGCCAACTTCACAGCTCCCATCGCCTGCAAGATGCCCATGCCCCACCCCCCCGGAGCTTGGGAATTTATCGCTCATTCAGCCTCACCGTTCTCCCCTCGTCCGGTGAAAATGTTATTCGACGATTTGTCTCAGCGGAGTCGGGATTGCT
>JBEKKC010000002.1:0-111816 GCA_050010915.1 Tepidisphaeraceae bacterium
GGCCGCGCCGCTCACGCCCTGGTTGAAGTTCGCCGCCAACACGTTGAAGTCGGACGCGTTGACCAGGCCGTCGTAATTGAAGTCGCCCTGGTCCCAGCCGGTGATGCTCTGGTTGAAGTTCGCGGCCAGGATGTTGAAGTCCGAGCCGTTCACCAAACCGTCCAGATTCGCGTCGCCAAGGAGCGTGTAGGCCACTTCGATCTGGCCGGAGGCCAGGCCGGCAACGACGTTGTCATTTCCATCGGCATAGCCGACGCCGTAGAGCAGGCCGCTGGCATTCGTTAGTGCCACCGAGGAAATGATGCCCGGGCCGTTCCAGTTGCCTCCGTTGTAGCCGGATGCGATGTACCCGGCGATGGTCGTGATCGGATCGGTGGCGCCGTAGGTGATGATGACGTGGTCGTTGTTGATGTCCAGCACGCTGCTGCCGGTGATCGACAGCGACGCGAGGTTGATGGCGCTGGTCACGGCCGGGCCGGAGCCGCCGGAGACCCCGGTGGCCAGATGCAGGGTTCCGGCGGTGATGCTCATGCTGCCGACGCTCAGCGCGGTGCCGAGGGTCAGCGTGCCGGTGCCGGATTTTGCGAATGCCCCGGCATCTGCGATCTTGCCGGTGCCGCTGATGGCGTAGTTGCCGGAACTGTTGTTGACCGTCACCGAGCCGGGGCTGACGGTGGCGTTGACAGTGACGGCATATTTGCCACCGTTGCTATCGTTGAAGGTGACGTTGTCAGCCGTGTTGAACTGGGTGACCAGGGTACCGGCATTCCAATTGAAGCTGGTGGCAGTGTCGAACAGGCCATTGTTCATGTTACCCGCGGCGGTGGTGCCGTTCCAAACGAGATTGGAGGTATGGACCGCTCCTGCGTTAACCTTCACACCGATGAAACCACCGGAATCGACGACGGCGTACGACTGCCCGGAAAGCGGAGCATTCGAGACGGTGAAGTCAGCGGTGGTGAGTCCGGCGATGTTGCCACCGATCAGTTCATAGGTGTCGCCGATGGTGGGGATGCCGGACAAAGTGATCTGGGTTGCCGCGGCGACGCTGATGGTTCCCGAGCCCAGGGTGAGCATATCGCCATTGCTGATGGTAGGTCCAGCGCCGGTTCCCAGATCGAAACTCAAGCTGGTTGCGGAACTGGTGGTGAGTCCACCGACGGTAAGAGTACCGATGGCGAGGGTCCCACCGGGGGAAATCGTGCCGCCGCTTGCCAGGACGTTTTGGGAGACCATGGCGCCTGGGACGGCGGAAGAACTGGCAAGGGTGGCTCCGGGCGAAATGGTGAGGGTGGAGCCGGTGCCGGTCGCGTTTCCGCTGGTGTCTGCGATGGACAAAGTGCCGGCGGACACGGTGTCGTTGCCGCTATAGCTGCTCGCTGCCGCCAGGGTGGTTGTGCCCGATCCCAGGAAGTTGACGAACCCACCGCCGCCGTCCGCGAACGGCTGGGCGACGGTGATGGAGAAACCGCCGTTGTTAATGTTAACTCCGCTGGACCCCACCTGGATCGTCAGTGCGGTACCCGCGCCGCTGCTGGCATTTGTGATCAACGGGAACCACTTCACGGTGGCGGATGGATCGTTGGCGCTGGCGGTCAACGAGCCGCCGTTGATCGTAAACGTGGTCGGGCACTTACCCGTCGCCAGGTCGGTGAAACTTCCTGCCGTTATGTTGGCATTGCCCGACATCGAAATCGCTACGGAAGCGAAAGTACTCGCATTGGTGTTCAGGGAATCGTTCAGGTTAAAGACACCGGTTCCGGCACTGAGCGAGCCGTTGTTTTGGATTGTGAGAGTGGTATCCAAGTCGTCCGAGGTGCTATCCAGTCCACCAACGTCCACACCAACGCCTGTAATCGAGGCATTGTTTTCAATGGTGAGGTTCATTTCGGATGTGGAACTCGATCGGCCAATAGCCACCGCGGCGCTGGAGGTGGTGACAATCGATCCGCTGCCGGCATAGACGATGTTGCCCTTGGTGAACAACACTTCTTGAGTAATAGCGTTGGCTGCGCCAGTAAGCGTGAGGGTGGAATCCGGCGTCCCGCTGCCATTCAAATGGCTGGTTCCCAAGCGTAATTGCGGACCGGTCGGTCCCTCGATGATGTTACCGGAAATCGTGGCACTGGCGCCAGAGTCCGGCACGTCCTCGAATTCGTTGCTGCCGCCGTTCAGGGCGATTGTATTGGTGATGTTCACGCCGGTGCCAAGCTGCAAACCAAGCGCGTCACCGACGGTAATCGTTCCAGTGCCCAGATTATTTGATGCCGGCACCTTGATGAAGCCGGCGGTAATGGTGGTGCCGCCGGTATAGGTATTGACGCCAGTGAGGTTCAGGGTGCCCGAGCCGGCCTTTACCAGAGCGAGCGCGCCCTGGGTATCGGCGATCACTCCGCCGAAGGACTGAGTGACGCCGCTGCTGATGGTCAGGGTCGGTGTCCCAGTGGTGAGCAAGTTATCGATCTTTCCGGTGGTTCCAGAAATGGTCGACAGGCTTATGCTGTTGCCGTTAAGGTCCAGGACGCCGGCGCCGGTGAAAGCCAGCTGGCCGGTGCTGAGCGCGGCCGTATTCCCAACCTGGAGAGTTCCACCAGCGATGGTGGTGGTTCCAGCGTAGGTGTCGGTGCCGCTCAGGGTCACTGTTCCGGTCCCGGCCATGGAAACGGAGCCCGAGCCGGTGATGGCGCCGGCGACGTTCAGAGACGAGGAGAGATTAAACGCCAGACTGCCGCCATTGGCGATCGGACCGGTGCTGGTTCCGAGCGATCCGCTCGCGCCGCCGCTACCGACCTGCAAAGTCCCGGCGAGGATGGTGGTTCCACCGCCGTAGGTATTGTTGCCCGACAGTATGACGAGGCCGTTGCTGGAATCGATGATGGCCCCGACGCCGCCGATCGCGCCCGAAATGGTGAGGGTATTGCTCGCGTTGCTGACGCCAAGCTGCAGATTGGAGTTAAGCGTCATCGGGGCGCTGATGGCGTGATTGCCGTTGGTGTCATAGATGAAACCGGTCACGGCGGAGCCGCCGTTATCAACGATCAGATTGCCGCCCGATCCTTGCGCGATCGTATAGGAGGCAGAGCCGTTGTTGAACACGAGGTTGCCGACCGTCTCGTTGCCATCCAGGGTGACGTTAGATGAGGAACCAAGAACGGGTCCGAGAGTCGCCAGGGCGCCGACGGAATTCGGCACGCCGGCGGTCCAGTCTGTTCCAGTTGCCCAGCTTGCACCGGTGGCCTTGTTCCAAACGGTGGAGCTTCCGCCGCCGGCAATCGTCAGGGTGATATCGTTTCCGCTGGTGCCCCAGGTGTAGGTCACACCGCCCTGGGGATCCAGGATGTTGAGCAGACCGGAGACGCTGCCCCCAGTATACGGCGAGGGGAATTGGAAGATGTTATAGGTGCCGTTGGTGTCGAACGGAGTGGCAGGGGCGCCGGCCGTAAGAAGGTCGATCCCGGGGGTCCCGGCGACAGTCAATCCATTGGCGGTGGTGATGTTGGCCAGGCTATTCAACGCCGGGCTGAAAGTGTAATTGAGGACGGAAGAGTTCGCCAGCGAGAGGGAAGTCATGGTCAGAGTTCCGACTCCAGCGCCGGCGCCATGGCTGATTCCCGCATCACCAGGCTGAAGAGTGCCTCCGGATGCGATGGTAACCGGCGCCTGAATGGTGCCGATGCCGCCCACTCCACCGCCGGTGTTGACGGCGACGGTAGTCGTGCCCAGGGCGTTGGTCGCATTGTCGGCTTGCAACAACCCGGCATTGATCGTGGTGCCGCCGCTATAAGAGTTTACGCCGGTGAGGGTCACGATGCCGGTGCCGTTATTAATCACGCTTCCGGAACCGGAGATGGCGTTGGCTTCGGAAAGAGCGGTATCGGAGCGATTGAAGACCAAGACCGAGTTATTGCTCACGGCCCCCGTGCCCATGTTGCCGGTGGCGGTATTGTTTCCGATCTGGAGGGTTCCACCGGAAATCGTAGTCCCGCCGCTAAAGGTGTTGGTGCCGGTGAGAGCCAAAGTGCCGCTGGTAAGTATCAAAGCGGTCGTGGCGGTGGCGGTATTGGCGGTGCCGTTTTCAATCGTCCCGGCGAAGACGGTGCTGTTGATCGTTCCGCCGCCGATCGAATAAGTGGTGGTGCGGGTGGCGTTCTTGCGGTCGCCCTCAAGGAGAGTGCTGGGTCCGCCGGCCAAGGATCCAAAGTCAACCGTGGCGTTGGTGCTGGTCCCGTTATTGTTGGCGAAATATCCGGTACTGGTGCCCAGGTCCAGGCCAAAGGTGCCACCGGTGATGACACTGAATCCAGTCGCGTCGGTGAATCCGAACAGGCCCGAACTCGTGCCCAGTTCGATGAGGCCGGTATAGCCGGAGAAAATGCTCCCGCCGGCGCCTGTCGCAAGGATACTCAGAGCCCCTGTTGTATCGTTAATATTCAGTTGTCCGGAGCCGGTGATGGCGCCGGCAAGCTGAGTTCCGGAAAGAATGGTGCTGGCGGAATTGACGACGATGGGGTTATAGAACCCGTTATTGCCGGATACGCTGCCTTTGAAGGTTACGGACCCGCCGGCAAGAATCAGCGTGCCGGTGCCTATGGAGGAATTAACGCCGGTCCCGGTTGAGTTAGTGCCGATA
Organism: Tepidisphaeraceae bacterium; assembly: GCA_050010915.1. Taxonomy (GTDB): domain Bacteria; phylum Planctomycetota; class Phycisphaerae; order Tepidisphaerales; family Tepidisphaeraceae; genus PALSA-1353. The sequence continues at coordinate 4,631 of JBEKKC010000002.1, forward strand.
GACAGCGTGCCCGAATTCACCGTCGTATTACCGGTGATCGCGTTAGCCGCGGTCAGGGTGACCGTTCCAGCTCCAGTGCTGTTGACAATGATGTTGTTCGAACCACCGGTCATAATGCCGGTGAGCGTGGCGTTGCCCGCGCCGGCGAAGGTGAGATTTCCGTTAAGCTTACTGGTGATCGATTCCGTGAAGGTGGCTCCCGTGCCGACGTTGATGGTTTCGGCTGTGCCGAGGACCAGCGCATCAGAAAGCGTCAGGCTCTGAGTGGCGCTGCCCATGCTGACGCCGGAAGCTCCCAGCGTCAGGGTGTTTGTGGTGTCGGTGCCGCCGCCAATCAGGACGGCCAGGCTGGGGTTGGTGACGGAAAGCCCGGCCCAATTGGTTTGGGCTCCGAGAGTGAAGGTGGTGGTGGCGGTGAGTGCGGTGCCGGAATCGAACTGGGCGAGGTCGCCGGAACCCGGAGGTCCCGTCAAAGCGCCGGTCTCATCCGTCCATGCCCCAGCCACGTTGAGGGTTGTAAGAGTCCCATTGGCGCCGAAAGTGTCGGCATGGGAAGCCGCGGCCCAACCGGCGAAAGCCGTGGCGGCGGAAAGTGCCATCAAGGATTTTTTCCTGCTGATGATTTGACGTGTATGACGAGAAAAAGCGCCCGCTAAAGTCTGCCGCTGCGCGACCATGGAATGCCCTCCAGTTGTATATTTAGCGCTTGGGGAAATGAAACATTCATCTCAAGCGCCGAATCATTATCCCGCGGTAGGCGGGAACGTAATGCCGCCAAGTGTCGGTACGTTTGAAGAATATACCCGATGTGCGAGCGAAAGGGAAAGAAAAATATTTCCCCCTCTACGGACACTTTTGTAACCACGTGCGTCATTATGGCCCTTTCGGCCGACGTGAAAAAGGTTCGCGATTTCATCGATATTCCGGGACCCATTAAGTTGCCGGTGACGCCTATGCGGGCGGGGGCGAAAACTCCACCCCCCCCCAGTGCCGAAAATTCGGTGACAAAAACACATCAAACGAAATTGAAAAAACCTTGTAAACCGGCCCGAATGCGGTATCGTCAGTGTGGCATATTGTGACGGAAGTGACCGAGTAGTGACAAATACAAATGCAGTATGTTACCCGTGAACGGAGGCCTTCCATGAACCGAGGCAGAGTTGGATTTACTAGAGTTGGCTTTACTCTGGTCGAGTTGCTAGTGGTGATTGGTATCATCGCCATACTGATTGGCGTTCTACTTCCGGCACTACAGAAAGCTCGAACCCAAGCGGTGCTTACCCAATGTGAAAGCAATCTGCGTGAGATTGGGCAGGCGACGATGATGTATGCCCAGGAGAATGGCGGGTTCTTACCGGAGATGTACCGCGATCCGGCGGCGGGAGCCACTTTGCAGGGATATGCGAGCCCCTTTTACTCCTATTACGTCAGGAATCATGACGTCATTTACAACAACTCTGATCCCACCCAGAGCGGCGGACTCACGTTCCCTGGGACAGTCTTCCAACTCGGGCGTTTGTATGCGACGGGGTACCTGAAAAATCCGCAAGTGTGCTATTGCCCGGCCGCCAACGACAATCCGAACTTTGGCTGGGATGTGATGAATACTTCGCCGAACCCATGGCCTACGGACCTCCCTACGACGTATCGCGCGGGATACCAGTTTAACCCCTACTTCAACCAAACTTCTACTCAGTTAGGAACAAACGCACAAGCGTTTTTGAAAATTGCAAAGTTTCCCAAAACGTTTCTTTTGGCGCTTGACACCATCCATACGGCAACTGACGCCGAGCATGTCGGCGGCAGTCAGATTCCATCCTGGAACGTGCTTCTCGTTGACGGCCATGTCACCAATGTCGCCAGTCCCACCATCTTCAGCATATTGCAGCACAATGACGCTACAGCCTGGGGCGGCTATGAAGATGTCCGCTATGCAATAGAGACCGTGGCCAGCGGCGCAGATCTGGGCTATGTCACCAAGCATGGCACCAATGGTGTCACCGCCGCGGCTAGTCCCAATTATTGGCAGCACGCTAATCCCAAAAATGGTGCTGAAACAAACGGCGGGCATCCTTGGTATTGATCCGTCTCTTGCGGCATAGCGCCCCGGCGCACGTCAACGCGAGCCGGCGCAGGGTTTGAGCATTGAGATATTCTGCGATCGCGGTGTAGCCAGACGGCATCATGCCCAGTGCGATGCGGCCGGATCGTGAATGATTACGCCAATCTTGCGCAGCGAATTAACGTCCTGAATCCATCCGATGCCGATCGCATCGCCCTTGCCGCGCGAACGCTGTATACTGACCCCACATGCCGCGATGGCGCGGCCAAATATTCCCAAATCCAGGAGCATCCGAATGCGAGGGATTCGAATCTCGGCTATTTCAATCCTGTTTGCCGCGCAGTGGGCCGTCAGTGGCTTGGCGCAGGCCGCCGGCAGCGACTCGCCGATCGACCGGCACGCCTTGGTCACCCGGCATAACATCGTCGTCCACGACATCGACCCCATGGGGGCGATGGCTGTCGGCAACGGTGAATTCGCGTTTAATTTCGATGTCACCGGCTTGCAGACGTTTCCGGAGTATTACCAAAAGACGATGCCGGTCGGCATCCTCAGCACCTGGGGGTGGCACAGCTTCCCCAATCCCAATGGCTACACGCTGGATCAGTTCAAGCTCACTTCAATAAAGAAATACGATCGCACGTTCGTCTTTCCCTCGGCCAGCACCAGCCATCCGACTCCCGCGGCCGCGTACCTGCGCTCCAACCCGCATCGGTTCGGACTGGGCCGGATTGGGCTGGAAATGACCAAGGCCGATGGTTCGGCGGTCGCCATTACCGATCTGACAAACATCGAAGAGAAACTCGATCTGTGGAACGGCCTGTTGACCAGCACCTTCGAAGTGGAAGGAGCGCCCGTACGCGTTCAAACGGCGGCCCATCCCCAGCGTGACGAAGTGGCGGTGGCGGTGGAATCGCCGCTGATTCAGTCCGGCCGACTCAAGGTGCGATTGGCGTTCCCTTACGCGTCGCCCAGTTTCGGACCGGACTATCAGGATTGGACCCATCCCGATTCGCACCAGACGATCCTGACACACCGTCGAGATACCGGCGCCGATTTCGCGCGGACGCTGGATGGCACGCGTTACTACGTTCGGGCCGCATGGTCGCCGGGCGCATCCCTGTCCGAGACCGGCAAGCACCAGTATTTATTGACCGGCTCGGCCGGCCGCATCGAGTTGACCGCCTGGTTTTCGCCGACGCCGATCGAATCGGATGCCGACGGCGTCTCCACCGTTCAATCCGCGTCGAGCGATCATTGGCGGAAATACTGGATGAGCGGCGGCGCGATCGACCTGTCGGGCAATGACGATCCGCGTGCCGCGGAATTGGAGCGGCGAATCGTGCTCTCGGAATATGTCATGGCGGTGCACGATGCCGGCCCGCTCCCGCCCCAGGAAACCGGCCTGGGCGTGAATTCATGGTACGGCAAATTCCACATGGAAATGTACTGGTGGCACGCAGCCCATTGGGCGCTCTGGGGCCGGCCCGACATTCTGGAAATGAGCCTTGGCAACCTGACGCAACTCATGCCGCCCGGCGAGGCGATGGCCAAGCTGGAAGGCTGCAAGGGCGTGAAATGGTCGAAGATGACCGACCCCACCGGCAGCGAAAGTCCCTCGGGCGTCGGACCGGTCCTGGTCTGGCAGCAACCGCATCCGATCTATCTCGCGGAACTGGTCTGGCGCGCTCACAAAGATCGCGCGACTCTCGAGCGTTATAAAAAGATCGTGTTCGAGACGGCCGACTACATGGCCACCTTCGTCGATTTTGACCCGCAACGAAAGCAGTATGTCCTTGGCCCCGGCGTCAGCTCGGGCGATGAGAAACACACCGATCTCGCACACAACCTGAATCCCACCATGGAGCTTGGCTACTGGAAATGGGCGCTGGAAACGGCCCAGCAGTGGCGCGTGCGCCTCGGCATGCCGCGCGACGAGCAATGGGACAAGGTCATCAACAATCTGGCCCCGCTCACCGTGCGCGAAGGAATTTACCCCGCCCTGGAGCTTCCGGAGGAAGACGAACCCGCGTTCATGCCAACGTGGCTTTACGGCGTTCTGCCCGGCGAAGGCGTCGATAAAGACGCAATGCGCAACACGCTTCACGCAGTTGCCGGAAACGGCGGCATTCAAGACAGAGTCACCTGGGGCACGGCCATGTACGCCATGTGCGCCGCCCGCCTGAACGAACCGGACCTGGCGATCCAACTCCTCGTCGGGAAATACGAGAAGAATCCGTTCATGCCTTCCGGCTACACCGTCCGCCGCCCCGAACAGACCCCGATGTACTTCCCCGCCAACGGCGGCTGGCTCTCCGCCGTCGCCATGATGGCCGCCGGTTGGGACGGCAGCGCGGGGCACGCTCCCGGATTTCCGAAGAATTGGAAAGTACGCTACGAAGGCTTGCAGCCGATGCCGTAGCCGGTGCGCGATTCAAGGTGAAATGCTCCCTGGCAATGCGTTGATATATTCTTCGATGGCCGTGTAGCCCGAGGGCGTCACGCGGTTGGGATCGGCGACGGGTATCTTGATCGCCGGCCCGCCTTTGATTTCACCGAAGCCGCGCACCGAGGCCGGATCGTGAATGATCGTGCCTAGCTTGCCCAGCGACTGCGCTTCCTGAATCAATCGCATATCGATCGCATCGCGATGCAGGGAATCTCCGGCGCCGGCGAACACTTTTTTGCAGGCGTCGGCGGCGGAATCGACCGTGACCGGCACTGGCGGTTTCATCGTGGGCGTTCCAATCAGCGTTGGACCCGGAAAATCGCCCGCTCCGGCAAGGCGGCCGCTCAATCGGCCGTCCCGGTTCAAATCGACGAAATTACCGGATTGAAAAATGTGATCCGTCGCCGTGAATTCGCCGGCAAATCGGTCCCCCGATGATGGCCCCTTGATGAAATAATTGTTGATCAGGTCCGCGAAGTGGACCGCTTCGCTGTGCCCGCCGACGTAGCCGGTGACTCCCCAGTTATACACCACGTTGTTGATGTACTGCACCGTTCCCTTGGACTTGGGATTACGGCTTTGGTTGTTGATCCACAGATTGTGGGAGAAGGTGACGTTGTCGCTCTCGCAGAGGCAGCCAAATCGCTGAGGATCGACTCCTTCGCCGATCAGGCAATATTGCAGCGTGACATCGCTGGATTCGGTGAAGCCGATGCAATCCCAACGGCCCCATTCGATGGAAACGTGATCGACCATAACATTTTGGCAGTTGCGGAGTCCAAAAGCGGTCTGATGTTCTCCCCGTGCGGTCAAGCCCTGTCGCAGGCGGAGGTAGCGGATGATGACGTTATGTGATGGGCCGATCGAGATATTGTAATTCTTGAAGCAGACGCCCTCGCCGGGCGCGGTCTGGCCGGCGATGGTGATGTTGCTGGCGACGCGGACCTCCGAAGCCAGGTTGATGTACCCGCCGACGTCAAACACGACGATGCGCCGCTCCTTGCTGACGGCGTCGCGGAAGGAGCCGGCGCCGTGGTCATTGAGGTTGGTGACGTGATAGATCTCGCCGCCGCGCCCACCGCTGGCCAATGCGCCGAATCCTTCCGCGCCGGGAAATGCAACCAACTGCGTCGGAACTTTAGACGTGGATTGGCCGGCGGCGGGGCAGGTGGCATAAAGCGGGACCAGCACCGCCACCATGACAACGAGGGCAAAAATATTCGGTTTCAAACGGGATTTCCCCTTGGACCGACGACTCACGACCATCATCCCACGGAAAATTGCCGAGGACGTTCGGCAGAGGTCCATAATACAAGTCCTGATTTTACAATAATGTCGCAATTCCATGGTGGAATCATATCCGTCAGGTTAGATGCACTCCATTGGTATTGCGGAGCCAGAAAATGCGTGTTTCTCGGCGAAGGTATCTGGCGGTGGCAGCTTCCGCTGCCGGCGCGATTCGGCGACGACGTAAATAGCCCGAGGATACGGTCGTCAGACACACTGCTCTCGGCCATTTCATTTCGCTCGCCTGCGGCATATCATGGCTCTTTCGTTTTCCTGGGCTTGATCGCAAGGCAGTTTTCTTTTGGTTGATCTCAATCGACAAGGTGGATCGGGCGCCGCCGACGACAATGAAGCCCAGATCATGTCCGACGTCACCGCGCTTCAGCCCGCGCCGGTCCTCGGATATGAACCGCATCGCCCGCCGCGGGCGCCGCCGGAATTGATGCCGCCGGCGTCTTATCGCGGCGTTTTCAAGCTCGCTCTGCCGAGCCTGGTCGAATCAATCTTCAGTCTAGCCATCGCCTTCACCGACACGTTCGTGGCGGGCAACGGCCGCATCCCCAGCCACAACGCCGCCGCCGCCGCCGCCGTCGGAACCATGACTTATATGCAGTGGTTTGCCGGCCTCATGACGCAGGCGTTGGGCGTGGGCGCCACGGCCATCGTCGCCCGCGCCATCGGCGCCCGCCGGCCTCGCGTCGCCAACCGCGTCGCTGGAACCGCCCTGTCCAGCGCCCTGCTCGTCGGCCTGGTTGTCGCCATATTCCTGTTCGCCTTCGCCAGGCCCTCCATCCGCGCTTGCGGCTTGGAAGGTCAGGCCGCCGACTTTGCCCTCCGGTATCTCAAAATCATGGTCATCACCATCTGCCTACAGACGGCGGGGATCATCGGGATGGCCTGCCTGCGCGGCGCCGGCGACACCTTCCGGCCCATGCTCATCACCGGCGCCATCGCCGTCATCAACGCCATCACCGTCCCGGCATTGGCGTATGGCTGGTTCGGCTTGCCGGCCCTGGACATCCGCGGCAACGCCCTGGGAACCATGACCGCCTTCGCCATCTCGGGCGTGGCCACCGTGATTCTCCTGCTTTCCGGCCGGGCCGGTCTGCGCCTTCACGCCGCCAACTTCCGCATCGTGCCGCACGTCCTGTGGCGCATTTTGCGGATCGGATTCCCCTCCTGGGCCGAGGGAATGCTCCTGTGGCTGGGGCAATTCGCCATCGTCATCCTCGTCATCAACCACAACGACGCCGCATTGGCAACTTTCTTTTCCCTTCCGTTGGCCGAGATTTCCGGCATCACTCTTTCGGCGCATACGGACGTGCTGCGCGTGGAATCCTTCGCTTTTTTGCCCGGCTTCGGGTTCGGCATCGCCGCCTCCGCGCTGGTGGGCCAGTTCCTCGGCAACGGCCAGCCGCTGCAAGCACGCCGCGCCGCCAAAATGGCCAACCGCATGGCTTTTGCCACCATGACCCTGGCTGCCCTGCCGATGGTTCTGTTTCCCGGCACTTTGCTGCGATGGGTGGTCAACGACGCCCACGTCGCCGAGATCGGCCGCTGGCCCATGATCCTGGCCGGCCTGGCTCAACCCGGGTTCGCCATTGCCATCATCATGGGCTCAGCGTTGAAAGGCGCCGGCGAAACCGTCTGGCCCATGATCTCAACCATCGTCGGCATGTGCATCATTCGATTCCCGCTGGTCGTTATCGCCTCCTACTTTATCTTCCCACACATGCGTCATCCCGAATGGGGCCTGATCGCCGTATGGATCGGCATCTTCGCCGACTTGAATTTTCGGGCGATCCTCAACGGCATCATTTTCCGTCGCGGAAAGTGGGCCGCCAAACGGCTCTAACCGGAATTTCTTACCGTCCGCCCGCGTGAAAGCCGCTCGATATTCCTCGTCTGGCCCATCTCCGTCATCGCATCGAGCGATCTGGGGTTCACGCTCATACGCCAAATCAACCGGGTGCATTTTGACCGTGCCGTTGATCTTGAATACCTTGACGACGTATCCGTTGCTGCGAATCCGCGCCAGAATTGAAATGGGGAGGTAAATCGAGTGGTATCGTGGAGGATATGATCGCCGAGCCGGCGCGACGGCCGGATCACGATCGACGCGTCGGCTTGAATTTCCATCATGACGGAACTCGCTACTGATATGTGCGGAACGACGGAGTCGAGGCTTGGATGGAAACGCCTGGGCTCCGAGGATTATCTGCTGGCCGGGTTGGTGGCCCTATTTGCCGTTCTGATGGAACAGCTATTGCAAGTTCGCGTCGATCTGAACGTGGCGGACGAAGGATTCCTTTGGTACGGCGTGCAGCGGGTCCTGGCAGGCGAAGTTCCGGTTCGCGATTTCCAGGCGTATGAGCCGGGGCGCTATTACCTGTTGGCCGGCTGGGCGCGCATGGTCCAATCGGACGGCATCGTCGCCATGCGATACGGCTTGGCCGTCCTGCAATGGGCGGCGCTCTTCCCGGCATTGTTGCTCGCTCTGCGTGTGCTTCCATCCAGATGGCTGCTGCCGGCATTCGGAATGCTCTTGTCGCTGTGGATGGCGCCGCGCCACAACATTCCGGATGCGGCTGCGCCGATGTGGATGCTGTACGTGCTGGCCCTATTGATCGCCAGAGCGGATCGAAAATCACACTTCCTGGCTGGATTTGCCGCGGCGGCATTGTGGTTCGTCGGGATCAATCATGCGCTTTACGGCGTCATCAGTGTCGGGATAGTCGTCCTCGCAATCGCCTGGTCGCAGAAACTTCCTCGGCGGCTGTTGATCGGGTGGATCGGGTGGACCATTGCCGGAGCCGCGCTGGTAACGCTGCTGGTGCTGATTTGGCTGCTGGCCGCGCCGCATTTTTTTACCGGTTACTGGAAGAATGGGATCGTGCGCCTGCTGGAGAACGGGACGACGAATCTGACGCTGCCGATTCCCTGGCCGTGGGATGTGACCGCGGCGCCGGGAATCTGGGCCGCTCTATCGGCTTACGCATTGTCGACTGGATTTGTGTTGTTTCCGGTGGCGGTGGCCATTGCATTCATCGTTCTTCTTTCGCCGTGGAGATTGCGGCGCATGCGGCAGTACCCGGTGGCGCTAGCGGCTGCCGCGGCGACTTTTGCATGGGCTCATCACGCCTTCTCACGCGCGGATTTGCAGCATTTGGTTCCATCGGGCGCGCCGCTGGTGATTTTATTGGTGGCGATCCCCGAGACATTTAGCGGTGTTTGGCGCGGCTTCGCGCGGGCGGTGTGCTGGTCCGCCGTTGTATTTGTGTCGGGGTTCACCGCGGCGAATCTCTCGCCGGCAATCACCGCTTGCCTTCCCTACGCGGCCAAATATCAATGGTGCGTTGTCGAAGGGGAACAGCTTTGGATTCCGGACTACGCGCGTCAGGACTATGCAGCGGCGTCGGATGTGGTGCGGCGGTTGGCGCCGGGACAGGCTGTTCTGTTCGTGCCGTACGATCCGGTGTTGTACGCGGTGTTTCGGCTGCGATGCCCGATTTACGAATCGTACCCGATTTTTCCGGCCAGCCAGAGCGAACAACGCGAAGTCGTGCAGAATCTCCAGCGCCCGGGTATGGATTGGGTTCTATATTGGCCGGATCGGGTGGATAAACGGGCGGACCTCGGATTCGACCAGACGGATCCAGCAGCTTGGGATTATATTTTGAAAAACTTTGAACTCGTCAAGGTTGTCGAAGAGGCGCGTGGCGTGAGAGTTTATCACCGCACGCCGGCGACGGCGCCAAATGATCGCGCGGTGGACAATTGAAAGCGCAAACGGAGTTGGTGACGCGTGATTGTTCATGCGGCGAAAGGGAGTTGAAGAAGGGAAGGCGGACCAACCGTTCACTGACATCTTCAGACACCGGGCAGTCGCCGGCGCGGCCTCCATATTGATGGCCCATCCGCGAAAGATGGAGCGGCTGGTAGTGGAACGCCGCGTGGATGCCGCGCGCCTTGAGAAATTCAATCAGACCATCGCGCGCCTGTCGGCTGGGCATGACCAGATAATACATGTGGTATGCCTGCTGGCAGTGTTCGGGGACGACAGGCCGCGTCACCCCGTTTTGGGCAGCCCAGTCTTGCAGGGCCCAGTGGTATCTGCGCCAGACAGCCTCGCGAAGAGATTGTATGCGCTGCCAACACTCAAGTTGGGCGAACAGGAAGGCAGCCAGCAAATCTGACGGAAGATAGCTGGAGCCGAGATCAACCCAGGTGTACTTATCGATTTCGCCGCGATGGAATCGGGCGCGATTGGTTCCTTTTTCACGGATGATTTCGGCCCGCTCGATGAGGGCTGGATCGTTGAGGAGGATCGCGCCGCCTTCGCCGGCAATAAGATTCTTCGTCTCGTGAAAGCTCAGCGCGGACATCAAGCCGAAGGTTCCAAGCAATTGGCCGCGATATTTGCCGAACAAGCCATGGGCATTGTCTTCGACCAGGACAATGCCGTGGTCTTGGCAGATTGACACAATGGGGTCCATTTCACAGCCGACACCGGCATAATGGACCACCGCCACGGCTCTCGTGCGCCCAGTGATCAGGCCGGGCAGCTTGGATTCGTCGATATTCATGGTGTCGGGACGAACGTCGGCAAAGACGATTTTCGCGCCGCGCAGGGCGAAGGCGTTGGCGATTGATGCGAACGCGAACGAGGGAACGATCACTTCGCATCCCGGCTGAACGTTCAGCAGCAGCGCGATCATTTCCAGGGCATGCGTGCACGATGTGGTGAGCAGCGCACGCGGCACAGACAGGACTTGTTCGAGGCGGGCGTGACAGCGCTTGGAAAATTCGCCGTCACCGGAGATGTGCATTTCCTCAAGAGCCTCGGCCATATAAGCAAACTCCTTGCCAATCAGCGAAGGCCGATTGAATGGGACCAAGGAATTGGGACCCTCGGGTTGCTTCATGGTCGAAATGCCTCAGATCTGTTTGCGGACGAGGATGGTGAACTCCCACAACGGGTAATCATGCAGCAATGCAACGTGTTTGGAATATTTGCGCTTGCAGCGGTCGAACCAATAATTCGGATCGGCATAGTGCAGGTCGGGTCGCCGGCGATCGACGTCGGAATAGAGAGTCAGAACATTGAACGCGAAACCGATGAGCGAAAGGCGGTCAAAGCGATCGACGATCTCTTCCATATATTGCCGCCACCGCTCGTCGGGGATGTCCTGCTTCTTGTTGAAAATGCCGTTGGCGACCACGTAGTCGGCGGGCGCCAGGTCGGATTCCTTGGTCGTGAATGCGCGGCCGTCCGGCGTAAGGTGTTTGGTGGCCTCCTCGATCATCGCGGCGCTGACATCGAATCCGGTGTAACGGGCGCGAAACCCTTTGCGATCGAGATATTCGACCAGAGCGCCGTAGCCGCACCCGTAGTCAATGATTGAAAACTCCTCCGCGGGATCACGGATAATCTTTGTGACCTGGTCGAACCGGATATCCTGTGACGGTTTGTTGACATCGACGCCTCGGTGGGTCGGGCCGAATTCCCGAATCTTTGCGGAGAAAAACTCGTCGACTTGGCCGAGGATGTGGTCGAAATTCATTTTGTCTCCTCGAGCGCGCGCCTGTGGATTTGACGAACGATCGTGTACGGCCGCCGCTTGGTTTCCATAAACATTTTCGACAAATAAATGGCAATCACGCCCAGGCAGAGGATCGTCAATCCGCCTAGGAGCCAGATGGAGACGATCAGCGACGGCCAGCCTTCAAGATAATCGCCGAAAAAAATTCGGCGGACGACCAGATAGGCCGCGCAGAGAATGGCCACAACCGAGATCGAAATGCCAAGATAGGCGATGTAGATCAGCGGCTTGTTGCTGAACGAAGTGATGGCGTTCACCGTGAGCGCCATTTTTCGCGCAAACGTGTAGGTGGTCCGGCTATGGGATGATTTTTCGGTCTTGATCGCTCGCTGCTCGAACCCGGTGATGGACCAGAGACCAAGAATGAAGACTTCCTGATCGCGATGCCGAATCAGGCTCCGGACGTATCGCCGCGTCATCAGGCGGGCCGTCAGAACGTTTGGCGGAAGCGGATGGTTGGAAAGCACCTTGAGGATCCAATAGAAACAGGCGCCCGAGAATCGTTCGAAGAATCCGCCCCGGCGAGTCTCCTGCTGGCCGAAGATGACGTCGGCCGCAGCGCGCTTCATTTCGGCATAAAAGGCTTCCAGGAGTTCGGGAGGTTCCTCAAGATCACAGTCGATAAGGAAAACGAGCTCCCCGCGCGCGTGCTTTAGCCCAGTCATCATCGCCTTGTGATGGCCGAAGTTTCGGGATAGATCGACGACGACAACCCGAGGATCCTGATGGTGCAGTTCCATCGCCCGATTCAGCGAATCATCCGGCGAACCGTCGTTGACCAGGACGAGTTCGAGGTCCTTGACGCCCAGCTTGTCGGCCGAGGCGGCGCAGCGGCGATGGAATTCAGCCAGAAAGGCCGCGGAGCGATACATGGATGCGACGATCGACAGGTCCATTCAAAATGCCTTCATGTAGCGCAGAGCATCCGGACCGGCGTTGAATAGAAGGTCAAGAATGCTGACGTGATGCTCAAATGGCGGAAACAATTGAGGGTATTCGGGGTATCCGCTGTAGTCGACGAACTTCAGCTTGATTCCCGCCCGTTCGAATATTGGTGATTGAACATAGTCCTTCCCGGCAGGGCCGGAATAATACTCCGAGGCGCCGACCTGGTGGCACAAGCTCACCAACCGCTCGGTCTTCCCTTCGATTTGCCGGTAATCAGTCGATCTGGAAATTTTAGTTGAAATCCCCAACAGATTGCAAATGACGGTCAAAAACCGCTCGTTGATCCGGCTGAGATTCCGCTCGGTGCAGCCGAGGTAGGCGTTTTTGATCGGGTCATGGAACTGCTCGAAGCATGGCGATCGAGCATAGCTGAATTTGACGATCTGCCAATGTTTGGCGGCCCAATTCGGATCGCTGACGACGGTTTGCTCAATGGTTTGGCCAAAGTTGCCCTTGCTCCGCACGGGAATGGTGAGCCAGCGAATTCCGTGCGGCGTCTTGATCTTGTTGCGATTTCGCCAGTCGGAACGCGTGTATTGCACATCATCGAAAAGAATGAATTCATTCACGTTTCTGATCAGATCAAAATAGCCTTTCCAGGGGATGTAGTTGGATTGGAGAATGGCAATTCGTTTAGGCACGTTCAGAATCCGGCTTCGGTCCACCAGGCGCAATTCTAGCGGATTGAGCAAGGAAAGGATGCACGGCTACTTCGGAAATGCATCCTATTCGCGCCAGCACCTCGCGGGATCCGACATCGAGGTGTTTATACGCCCTGGCTCGGTGGTTACTGGCGGATGGGTCAGAAACAACGCTCGGGATGATCCGTGCCAAAGCGAAGGGTGGTGTGGGTATCCGATGCAGGAATTATTCCGCCGCGTGGCCGCTCACTTCTCAACCGGATAACGCTCGGCAATTTGACGCCGAATTCCCCGATCGACCGATCGGGGAAAGGGGGCGGTTTGCGCCGATCGGGCCGGAAACGCCCCAACTCCGACTCTGGCAAACTCAACGCAAACGAAAATCAACCGCGTGAAATATGCGGGTCGCTTCTCTTCCCGTTCGATTTTCAGATCGATGGATGTCCGCCCGACCGGGTTGTCGGGGACGTGTTCACGTCGTTGCCTCACGCCTTTCGCGCCACGACCACCAGCCTCCTGGCGTTGTGGTCGTACTCGGCGCCGGCCAGATCGCCGTAGACCCGCATCTTCTCAAAGCCGCAGACCCGTAATAAGTCGCACAACTCCTTGGCCGAATATAGACGGTGCGATACCACGAATTCCTTTCGCTTGGCGCCTTTGAGCAGAATCCACCGGCTGTCGATCCAACTCCATCCTTGGCTGAGCTTCCGCTCCTCCAGGAACATCACTCCTTGTTCCTCGTGCCAGTCTCGCTCTTGGAATTTTCTCGCCAATATCTCCTTGCCCAATAGATCCATCAGGAGTTTCCCGCCCGGCTTCAGCGACCGGTGCACGTTCAGGAGGACTCGCTGGTCTTCTTTCGGGTTCCTGAAATATCCGAAAGCCGTGAACATGTTGACGGCGGCATCGAAGGCTTGGGGCCGGCAGAACCGCCGCATGTCCTGCTTGACGAACTCGACCTTCAGCCCTTCGGCCTTCGCACGCTTCTTGGCCTCGTTGACGTAGGCGGCCGTGCGATCCACGCCGACGACCCAGAATCCCCGGCGAGTAAGTTCCAGCGAATGCCTTCCCGGCCCGCAGCAGAGATCAAGGATGGCCCCCCGCGGCGCCGGCAGGAGCAGCTTGAGGATGGAATCCACCTCTGCGGGCGTGTTGGCCCAGCGCTTTTCGCTAAACATCCACGGGCCGTACGTCTTCCAGAATTGGTCGTCGCTGTGCCACATGCCTCGTGTTCCCGATGCGTGCCGCGGAGCTGGGGACATTGCCGGATACAGATGCCACATTAACGCACCCGGGTGCGCCGGGAAATGATTACGGCTTGGCCTGCGGCGAATAGCCGACGATGGCGATTTTGTATCGTTCGGCCAGTTCCAGGACCTTGGCTTTTTCCAGCATGATGGTTTTGCCCGGCTCCAGAACCAGGGCCGCGGCGCGGTTGGCGTGGAGTTTCTCGATCGTCGTCGTGCCGACCGTGGGGACGTCCAGACGCATGTCCTGATGCGCGTTGGAGACCTTGATCAGCGTCCATCCCCCGACTTTGCAGAGTTTTCCCGCTCGGTCGATCATGGCGTTCGTTCCCTCGACCGCCTCGACCGCGATGACGTTCTTGTCCACGACGGCGATGGATTGTCCGATGTCGAGCCGGCTGATGGTCTGGCAAATGTCCCATCCGAAGCGGATGTCGTCCCATTGCTTGTCGGTGGGCGGGGAGTGGGTCATGACGCCGCAACTCGCCAGGTGTTCCGTGCAATAGGTGGTTTGGTCGATCAATCGAATTCCTTCTGAAGCCAGTTCCCGGTCGATCGCGCCCAGGACCGCCTGATCGCGTTTGTCCCAGTGGAGGATTCGGAACCAGATTCCGGCGGTCCTGAGGTCGGGAATATACTGGAAGAACCGCCACCGGCCGTAGATTTTTTCCTTGGCGACACGTCCGACCAGGATCGCCTCGTCACATCCTTGCCCCCGGAGGACTCGAATCCATTGTCCGACGCGAACGACGCCAACCCATTTGAACACATCGACTTCTCCGCGCAGTTCGGGCCACGCGCTGCCTCCGAACGCCGCCGCGACCACTTTCCTGCCCGCCGCACGCGCTCCGCGCGCCACCAGCAGCGGGAAAATGCCTTCCCCGGCGATCAGACCCAACGGGGACCGCGATCCACCCGATTCTTCGGCCAATCTTTGGGTCACGGAAGTCACGAGCATACATCATAAAAACCTTCCGCAGAAGTGTACATCTTGCTAATTGCCAACCGGCAAGCGTCCATCGGTCTCCTTGCCGGTCGGCGGCCCGAGCACTAACATGCATCCGGTCATTGATTTTAGGTAAATCGGCCTCAACGCACGATCAACGGCAACCTCGGTGCACGTATTGCGACGCGGCGGGGGCGAGCGAATGATAGCCAATCGAATGGAAACATCCGCCGATTCCTCCGAACTTTGGTTCGTCGATCCCGGCCATCTTGATTCCCTGACCACCACCAAGGAAGGAATCGTTGTCGATAGCCAAAGCGCCGGCGCCTACTCCGACATTCCCGCCGAGCAGACCAAAGCGTTGTTGTCGCGTCTGGCCTCAGAGCCCTGGCGGCAGGTTTTGAAGGACCTTTACGAGCAGCAGAATTCCTGGTTGTATCGCATCGTCACCGATCCCAGCCGCGCCATGCCGATGGAACTTCTGGATTTTCACGCCGGCAGTTGTTGCCTGGACGTCGGATCGGGATGGGGCCAACTGAGCATTCCGATGGCTCTTGGGGGATGCCGGGTGGTTGCGCTGGACCTGACCCTCGAACGGTTGCGGGTGTTACGGTGCATTGCCGGGCAGGAAGGCGCCGACATCGTCCTGGCCAAGGGGAACGTGCTGACGTTTCCGTTTCGCCCGGACACGTTTGACATTGCGTTGTTCAACGGTGCGCTCGAATGGGTGGGCACCGGCAGGGGGGTTGGACAGACGATTCGCCAGTGCCAGCTCGCCGCCCTGGGCCGTGCCGCCCGCGCCCTCAAGAGCGGCGGCCTGATTTACGTCGGCATTGAGAACAACGTCGGATTGAAATACCTGATGGGCGCCCGGGACGATCACACCCGGTTGCCCTTTTTCAGCTTTCGCAGCGAGGAGGAGGCGGAGACGGTTATTCGCGCCGCCGGCGGCGATCGCACCCCGACCAAGACCTGGGGATTGGCGCAGCTCACGCGATTGGTCGAGGAGGCCGGCCTGCGCGTCCAGGCCGTCTACGGATGCTTTCCCGATTACAAGCTTCCCCGCCACCTCGTGCCCCTCGATGACGTCAACCAGTTCCTTCTCCAATGGGAGATGGATTGGACCGAACATCACGGCGACCAGGGAGAGCCGATCAAGGATCAGGATGCCATCCGTTCCGCATACAGGCAGCTTGCCGACAACGGAATTGGCCATTGGTTCTGCCCGTCCTATGCAATGATGCTGGTGAAACCGTGAACCGTCTGGGCATTATCGAAGTGTTGCGAGGCGCATGGCAACTGCCCGATGGGCGGGATTTGGCGATGTCGGTCCATGCCGGCGATCGCAACGCCGAGTCGCGCGGCATGCGGTTCATCGTCAAACGCTTCAACAAGCCGCTCTGCTGCGTCAAGCGATTGCCCCTCGCCGGACCCTACGACACCCAGGCGATCCTCGCCACGCAAAAGGCTTACCGCGCCCTCACCTCCGTGCAGGTGCCCCAAGTCCTCAGTTCCACGCAGGACGATCGCAACTGGTTCATCGTGGAACAATTCGTGCTCGAAGGCATGCGCCTTGACGACGCCATCCGCCGCAACCTCCTGACGCGCCCCGCCGCCGAAAAACTCGTCGCCAAAATCTTTCAGGAGATTTATTCCAATTCCCTCGGCCCCGCCGACCCCACGGTCGATGAGAAACGCATCCTGAGCGCCATCGATGGCTCCCGCCTGACCAAGCAGCAAAAGGCGAACTTTCGCCAGCAGATTTTCACCTGCCAGCCCCCGATGTGGCACGCGCCGGTATGGACCTCGCGAGACTTCCTGCCCCGCAACATCCTCCTCAGCGAAGGCCAGCCGTTTCTCGTTGATTTCGACCTGGCGTGCAAGACCGGCATGCTGGGGATGGACGTGTTACGCATCGAATTCTACACCGAATGGCGGATTCCGTTCTGGCCCGCCGAGGGAGCCTCGCGCCAGGACCCACGGACCCACCTGCTGTTTTTGCTCCTCGAAGAGCATCTTCAGCGCACGATCGCCGCCGGATCGCATTATCGATACTGGGTCGAGCGTTACGATCCGTTGATCCAGCAATTGGTCCGCCGGGTCTGTTCGGGCGCTTCGGCGAAGCGCGCCTTGAAAGCCCAGTTGGCCGGCGCTCCCATGGGCGACGAGGCTTTTCCACCGGCCGGGCGGGTTCCCCGCGTCAGCCGAGCTTCGCGCCTTCACCGCGCCGCCGACCTCGCGCAGCGGAACCTCTGGAGCTTGAAAAATCGCGTCGAAACCGGCCTCGTCAAATTCGCTTCCCTGCGCACTGGGATCGAAGCCGTCGGCGAGGACGTGATCCACGGCCGGATCCGCTGCTCCTGCCTCTGGACCAGGATCGCCAAAGACCGCGTCAAATTCTGCATCGAGACGCCCGGCGAATGGGCCATGCCCAACCAGAGCACCGTCATCCAGGGTTGGTGCTTTTCCACGTCATCCGCGCCCATCACCGCCGTCCGCGCCGTCGTCAACGGCCACGTTCATTCCGGCTTCTACGGCAGCGAACGACAGGACGTGAACAGCGCCCACGGCGGCCAACTCCCCAACGCGATGATCGGGTTTGCCGTGCAATGCACCGTCCGTTGCGGTTTCAACCACGTATTGCTCGAAGTTCTTGCCGATAAACGCTGGATTCCGATTAGCCGGTCGATTTGGCGAACGAGCTATTTCCCCAACTTGCGCCGCCGTTCCGCCATCAGTTACCGGCAATACGTCGAAATGGAGGAGCGTCGCCTCAATCGCCAGTCCGCCCAATACGCCAGGGAATGCGCCAACTTTACGCTTCAGCCGCTTATTTCCGTCGTCCTGCCCGTCTACAAGACCGAGGTGAGTCTGCTGTCCAAGGCCGTGGAATCGGTCCGGCGGCAAATCTACGGCAATTGGGAACTGTGCATCGTCGACGACGCTTCGGAAGATCTCAGGCTCACGCAATTCCTTCAGGAACTGGCCAAGGACAAGCGCGTCAAACTGCGCGTTCGCGAGCGGAACGGAAACATTTCCGCCGCCACCAATGACGCAATCGCCATGGCCGCCGGCGAGTGGATCGCCTTGCTCGACCACGACGACGAGCTTTCGCCCGATGCTCTGTATCAGATCGTCGCCGCCATCAATCGCAAGCCCGATTGTGACGTTCTCTATAGCGACCAGGACAAGATCGACGCCGAGCAGAATCGCTCGGAACCGTTTTTCAAGCCCGATTGGTCTCCGGCCTATTTGCGGGGCGTGATGTATCTGGGGCATCTCCTGGTCGCCCGACGCAGCCTCCTACAGCAGGTCGGCGGATGCGACAGCCGGTTTGACGGCGTCCAGGATTTCGACCTTGCCCTGCGGCTTTCCGAACGCAACTGCCGCATCGAGCACGTGTCCCGGATTCTCTACCACTGGCGGGCGATTCCTGGCAGCGTCGCCGCAGACTCTTCCGCCAAGGACGGCGTCGAACGCCTCCAGGAACAGGCCGTGCAGGCACATCTGGATCGCCTCGGCATCGCCGCCGCGGCGCGCCGCAATGGCCGCCCCCACCGCGTGCAGATCGTTCCCAAACCCCAACCCGACTATCCCAAAATCTCCATCCTCATCCCCACGCGCGACCATCCGGAACTCATCGGCCGATGCCTCAAGACCCTCTATCATCTCACCAGTTATCCCAACTTCGAGGTGCTGGTTGGCGATAACGATACCAGCGAGCCGCGGGCGATGAAGATCCTCGATACGTTTCCCATCAGGAAGGTCCCGCTGCCCGGCGAGTTCCATTTCGCCCAGTTCATCAACACCCTTGCCGCGCAGGCCGCCGGCGACTATCTGATGCTTCTGAATAACGACACCGAAATCATCCAGGCGGATTGGCTTCAGCACCTCCTGCTCTATGCACAGGAGGATGACGTGGGAATGGCCGGCGCTCTTCTGACTTATGCCGATGGAACCGTGCAGCATGCCGGCATCATCCTCGGCCCCCGCGGAACCGCCGACCACGTCATGCGCGGGTTCCCCGCCGACAGCGACGGATATATGGGCTCCCTCGCCTGCACCCGCGAAGTCACCGCCGTCACCGCCGCCGCCGCCATGGTCAGCCGGCGAAAATTCATGCTCGTCGGCGGCCTGTGCGAGCGATTTCAGCGCCATTACGACGATCTGGATTTCTGCCTGCGGCTTCGAAGCCGCGGCTGGCGCAATCTCTGCGTCGCCTCGGCGCGCCTGGTCCATTACGAGTCCCGCAGCCGCGGACTCAAATACGACTTCACCGACCGCATCCTGCTTCTGGACCGCTGGGAATCCGTCATCGACCAGGGCGACGCCTATTACAGCCGAAATTTCGACCGCGACTCGACCGATTATCGCGTCGGCGTCGGAGGAATCCGCCCGTGAACGTCCTGTTTGTCCTCTACCAGAATTTCGCGTGCAACAGCGCCAACCACGTCGACGGCATCGCCCGCCAACTGACCGCGCTGGGATGCGACTGCATCGCCGCCGTCCCCGCGACTCCAACCCAGGCCGAACTCTTGGGATCCATCCCCTATCAAACCGCCACCTTCGAGCAGATCCTGACCGGCGAGATTGGATTCGACGACGGCGGGGCGATCGACGTGGCGCATTTCTGGACCCCGCGCGAGATCAATCGCCGCTTCTGCGAGCGCCTGCGGAATGGACGCACCTTCGCCACCATTATCCACATGGAGGACAACGAAGACCTCGTCGCGCGCTCGCAGCTTGGCGCATCGCTCGACGAGTACGCCAACGGACAAAAACTGGACGGCTTTCCCAGCCATTTGTCCCATCCGCTGCACTGGAAGAAATTTCTCGCGTCGGCCGATGGGCTGACGGTTATCATCGACGCCCTTCGCGAGATTATTCCCAGCGACAAGCCGGTTGAACTGACCTGGCCCTCCACCGACGAGCGCAAATTTCATCCCCGACCGATCGACCCGGCGCTGCGGCAGGAACTGGGGATCAAGCCGGGTCACACCGTGCTGGCGTATCACGGCAACGTGCACCAGGCCAATTTCCGCGAGGTCCGCAGCCTCTACCTTGCCGTCGCCCTGCTGAACCGCGAGGGCTGGCCCGCCACCCTCCTGCGCATGGGACGCGACCACATCGAGGTGGACCCGCTTTTTCGCCGCTGGGCCGCCGAGCACACCCGCACCATCGGATTCGTCCCCGACCGCGCCCGTCTTGCCGAGCTTCTTTCCCAGGCCGACCTGTTTGTCCAGCCCGGTTTATGCGACGTTTTCAATCAGTATCGCTTTCCCTCCAAGGTGCCGGACTTCTTCGCCCTGGCCCGTCCCGTCGTCCTTCCGCGCACCAATATCGGTCTGGTCACGCGCCACGGCGAAGATGCCTACGTCCTGGACGAGGCCAACGGCCCGGCCATCGCCGACGCCGTCAAGGCCATCGTGCGCGACGAAGACCTTCGCCGCACCCTGTCGGCCGGCGCGCGCCGGTTTTTCGAAACCAATCTCAGTTGGTCCGCGACCGCCGCTAAAATCCTGTCGCTCTATCGCCGCGTCTTGAATCGCCGATCCCCGTCGATCTCTCGGAACCCATAAATCCGGATGCCGCCAATGCGCTCAACCGTTATTCCCAAATCAAGTTTCCGCCCCTGAAAACCGGAATGATGCGCCGTTGGGTTCGTTGCCCTCACCCGAACCCGCAAGCTCGCGTTGCCCGGCAGCGCCGAGTTTTTGGCCGCGTGATAACTCTGTCAATTCTTGCGGGTCGGCTGTCTGGCAGAGCGTTCGGATAGCAAGCCGTCGCAGTGGGATTTATTTTTGTAGCCTGAATCGATTCTTCCCTCTTCCTGTTCCGCGCCGCCGCTTTGAATTTCGGCGATTCTCCTTGATGTGACGAGATGTCTTGTCGGGAACTTGGGTCAGTGGTGCGGGGTTGGGTGCCGCCGTCCTCACGTGCGCAACCGCGCAAGCCACAAGTCCCTCCGCAAAGTTCCGGAAGCTCAGTTCTGGATGCGGCTCACGGTAACCACCGTTCGGCCCAGAGCCGCGGTCGGAAAGAAGGAAGCACGTTCCGTCGTATAGACGTTCACGAAGAAGCTTGGTCAGAAGAATCTCGTAACGCTTGGCGTACGAAGCGTTCTTAAACTCTGGAAAAACTTTGAAGTGCGGTTCACGGGGTCGCACAGGCGCCGTCGATTTTGCTGTTTCTTCGAGCAGCATGAGATATCCAAGCCAAGGCCTGGCGGAGGGCTTGAATGCACCCTCGCGAAAAGCCGCCCAAATGTCGGTCGCGTTGCCAAGCGCCTCCTCCGTCCGGTTGTTGTAGTTATTACCGAAAGACGGCCCGACCTGAGATTTGAATTCAATTGAGGCGATAAGGCTTCTCTCGACCACCACGAGCAAGTCCCAACATTTTTCGGGGCGAAAGAAACCCGGCAGTTCAACGCCTTTCTCACAGAACACGGAAGGCTTTGGAATGCCGCTATCAATGAGGAGGTCTCGAACGAGTTCAACAAAACCGTTCATCTGCTTGCCGCCAGTCACGGCGGTGCGTGCTCCGGCGTCACGTTGTCCCGTCCCAACCCCCTGTTTCCGGGCCTGAGCATCGCGGGTTTGCCAAAAATACCGGATCGCTTCACGTAATCGTGCGTCGATGTCCATAAGTCATTTAGAGCGGTGAGCGGATACCGCCGCCACCTGGAAAAGGTCGGCGGAATAGGACGACATTCGCCGTTCGGCCTGATTGAAATAGTCCGGATCAATTTCGGTGCCGATGCTGTTTCTGCCCCATTTCGCCGCCGCGAGATTTGTAGTGCCAGTTCCCATGAAGGGATCCAGGACGGTATCTCCAACGAAGCTGAACATTCTGATAAGCCGCTCAGCCAGCTCGAGCGGAAACGGAGCCGGATGATTCCGGGTTGACGCCCCCGTAAGTCCTGCCCAGATCTGTTGAAACCACTTTTTGTGGTTCTCGGCGGATATGATGCTCAAAACCCTCTCATGCACCGATGGAGTTCGGTAACCGCCCGCTTTTCTTTGCATGAGGATGAACTCCACATCGTTCTTGACGACGGAATTCGGTTCGTACGGCTTGCCCAGAAAACCGCCGCCATTGCCTTCAGCTTCAAAGACGGCGTTTGCGATTTTGTGCCAAATGATGGGCGCCAGGTTGTCGAACCCAAGCCTCAAGCAATGCTCTTGAATCGAAGCGTGAAGCGGTACAACGGTATGACGGCCACCGTTCTTCCGTCTGGAAAGACAAACATCCCCGACAACGCATACAAGCCGGCCTCCGGGGACCAGTAGACGGTGGCAGTGCTTCCACACCTTATCGAGTTCGGACAGAAATTCGTCGTAGTTCTGAATGTGGCCCATCTGTCCCGCGGAGGCTCGGTACTCTTTTAGCGTCCAGTACGGCGGCGACGTCAAAACCAAATGGACGCTATTTGACGCAAGGTCCGCTAAATCTCGAGCGTCTCGCAGAAAGAGTGAATGCCGGGTGGGGATTTTCTGGATTGCCGCCTCCAACATTTTAGTCAATCTCGGGTCATGGGCGATGCGTGGGATGTCCCGTTGCGGATCCTCCAGTTGGAGAACTTCGTAGGGAACGTACGCCGCAAGATGTGAACCGTTGCCGTGATTTTGACCATCGGGCGAATCAGGCTTTCTGCCGGGGATCGTGCTTGGCGTCGTTGGATTTATCTTTCTCCGGACAGCTTGGGATAAGCCGGCTTCGGGGGCTCGACTGGCGGTCTTGGCGTTCATGCGATCACGTGAAGGTTAGCGTTCTCGCGCCGAAAACGAAAATTTTTGAGCATCTCGTTGATGCATTCAAGAACCCTAATCCCAATCCCTGGTCGCTCTTCAAGTCCCCGCGCTGAATCGCTCGATCTTCAACTCCATGTCCGCCAGCCCCACGAATCGCCGGCTCGGCAGCACCGGCAGAAGGATCGAATCGTATCTCCGGTCCAGCGGCATCGCGTCTTCCAGGCTCGATCCGCTGGCCAGCCCCACGCTCAGCAGATAATCCCCTCCGTTGTATCGAACCGTCCATCGGAACTGAACGATCTCGACCTGCCCGGCCATCAGCGGCCGCCGCTCCCGCGGCGTCGCCGCCAGCAGCGAATTACTCCCGTAAAGCAGCAGTCCCTCCTTGGTTTTGATGTTCAGCCCGAAGATCGGCAGGGCGATGTCGCGGTGAGCCAGCACCTTCAGGTAGAGCGTCACCGTCGAATCCATCCCCACCGTCGCTGGATACGCCGTCCCGTCCTCCGCCATCAGCAAATAATCCAGAATATGCGCCTCGTCGTTTCCCCAACGATGCTCGTAGGGGTTATAGGTGTTACGCTTGTCGAACATTTCTTCGGCGTCGGTCTGGCGGAAAAACGGATGGTCCGGCAGATCGGCCGGCGGGGCGACGACCTCGGCCGGCTCCTGGCGCGGACGCGCCGCGGACTTCTGAACCGTCTTCTCGCTTCCGAACAGCAGCTCGGTGTATTGGTTGATCACCTGGCGCGGTTCCCCCATTGTCACGCAACGCCCCTGGTGCAGCAGGATCGCCCGCTCGCAATGCTGGATGATCTGCTCCGATGAATGGCTCACCAGCAAAATCGACGTCCCGCCATCCCGCAGTTCCCGAATCCGGCGAAAACACTTCGCCTGGAATTTCGCGTCGCCCACCGACAAAATCTCATCCACGATCAAAAGCCGCGGATCGAGCGAACTGTACACCGCGAACGCCAGCCGCGCCACCATCCCGCTCGAATAACGCTTTACCGGCGTTTCGATGAACTCCCCTATGTCCGCGAAATCCGCGATCCGCTCGAATTTCCCGTCAATCTCCTGCTGGCTCAGCCCCAGCAGCGACGCATTCAGATAAACGTTCTCCCGCCCCGTGAATTCCGGGTTGAATCCGCTGCCCAGTTCCAGCATCGAGACCACGCGCCCGCGCGAAAGCACCATCCCCGTCGTGGGGGCTAAAATCCCCGTGGCGATTTGCAGCAGCGTGCTTTTGCCCGCGCCGTTCTGCCCGACAATCCCCACGCACTGCCCGTGAGACACGTCGAAGCTCACCTCCCGCAGCGCCCAAAACTCGTGGTAGAACTTCCGCCGGCCCCCCAGCAGAGATTGCCACAGCCGATGCCGAGGATGCGCGTAAACCTGGTAGCACTTCCCGACTCCACGGACGGAAAGCACCAGCCCCTCGTCCAGGGCTGGATTGCCGTTAGATGACATCCGCAAATCCTCGCTTGGCCTTCATGAACACATAGTATCCGAAAATGAACACCAGCAGGCAGATCGCGTAGTTCGGCAGCAGCCACGTCAACTGCGGCCAGCGATGCTGCAACAAAACCTGCCGCGTCTCCTCCACGAACACCGCCAGCGGATTGAACCACAAATACCATCGCTGCATCGCCGCCGGCACCCGCGCCAGCGGATACACGATCGGGCAAAGATAGAACACGATTTGCAGAATAATGAGGATCAGTTGGCCGATGTCGCGCACGAAAACCCCCATCGCCCCCACGATCCACGACAATCCGGCCGTGAACAAAAACAGCGGAATCCACACGATCGGCAGGGCGATCACGTGCACCGAGAGCGGACTCATGAAAAATTGCGTGCAGAACAGCAGGACCACCAGCGAGAAAAGGTTGAACGTGATCGCCGCCCCCAGCCCCGCCAGCGGCAAAATCTCCAGCGGGAAAAGAATCTTCTTGACGTAACTCGGATTGGACAGCACCTGGATCGAGGCCGCCCCGACGCTCTCGGCGAATATGCCGTACACGATCAGCCCGCAAAAGAGATTCATCGCAAACACGAACGAGCTTCCCTGCCCGTTCCACTTCACACCCAGGACGATGCCGAAGACGTACGTGTACACCAGAAGCATGAAAATCGGATTGAGCATCGCCCAGAGCAATCCCAGCGCCGAGCCGCGAAAACGCTGCTGCACCGCGCGGTTGGTCAACTGCCGCAGCAACTGCCGCTGCCGCCAAAGCTGCCGCCAGATCCGCCACGGGTTCAGCGGCACCGCCTCATGGGTCTGGGCGCTATGGACGACCACGTCGGAAGATGGATTCATGCCAATCGCCTTTCGATCAGAGAAACAAATCCTGGGCGAAACTCTTCCAGCCCAGCGAAAACCGGCGATACCGCAAGGTAACGAATTCGACCAGACTCGGCAAAATCCGCGTCGCCCCCCGGCGATGGATCGCCGACCGCCGGCGAAAATGCCGCACCTTCTGGCCCAAAAGCTCGATCGCCCCCGGCCGCACTCCGCTCGCCCCCGATAGCCGCCGAAGCGCCGCCTCGTAAAGGTCCGCCTGTTTGCCGAACCACGGCCCATCCATCTTCTTCGCGTTCAGATATTGCTGATACAGCGACCGCCGCAGCGCTCCGATGGATTGTCCCGCATGCTGCCGATACCGCACCAGCGGCCGCCCGATCGCCGACACCGGCGCCACCGCCGCGGTCAGCAGCGCGATCCATCCATCGTGCATCCACAGCGGATCGATCGGCAACACCAGCTCCCGCATCCTCGCCGCGAATGCCGTTGTCGCCCCCGTCACCACGTTCTGACGCAGGATCACCTCGAACGCCCGGCCCCGGTCCAACTTTCGCCGCAAATTCCCCACAAGTCCCACGCTCTGCCATAGCCGATATCCCAGCGATCGGCCCCCATCGTCACAAATCTCCGCATCGCTGAAGACCAATCCCAACTCCGGATTCCCCGCGAACTCTCCCCCGATCGTCGCCAGCTTCTCCGGCATCCACTGGTCATCCTGATCGCAAAGTGCAATGACGTCCCCCCGGCAAGCCCGGATCGCCCGCTCAAAATTCGCCGCCGGCCCCAGCCTCGAATCGTTCACCTCGATTCTCACCTCAAACCCCGGGTTGCCCCCGGCGAACCGTCGCAATATCTCAATCGTTTGATCCGTCGATCCATCGTCAAACACCACCAATTCGCCCGGCAACACCGTTTGCTCGGCCAGGCTCCGCAATTGTTCAGGCAAAAACGCGCCGCCGTTGTAAGTGCACAAGGCGACCGAGATGACGGGGTGAAGCGACGTACTCATCTGGATGAGCTTGGCGAAGCTATCCCGCAAATCAGGACACGTCAAGAAAGACGCGGGACTGGAAGGTGCGTCTCGTCATTTCGAGGCTGTGGCAGCGCGATTTGATTCACTGCACGAGCTATACTGCGACTTCCGGCTTCAACTCTCCATTGCGAAGTCGCTCAAGGTGTGATAGCCGATCCTCAAACTCTGTGTCGTTCAAAAAGCTCTCGCGATAAAGGGTTCGGAGGAAATCCTCGGCGGTCGAATCGCTCTTGCGGTTATTGCAATGGCGACAGGCGGCAACGACGTTGCGGTAGCCATTATTCCCGTTTGGACGCGATAATACATGCTCGATGACGTAGTTATCCCCATTAACAGCCCGAAGGCAGTAGAAGCAACGGTGGTGCTCTCGGACTAAGATTGCAAGTCTGTTTTCAGGTACATCAAAAAAATCAAGGTCTTCAATCGAAGGCGGCGGTTGGCTCACTGACGCGGGAATAGTACCCAAGATCTCGTCAGGTAGATTGAGCCGAAGGCGTCGGCCAGTACGCTCACTGGCGATAATCTTAATGCACCCTTTCGTTTCGAGCGATTGGAGTTTGACGTATGCGGTGTTTTCGGACATCGGAACACCCTTTTCGCCGATACCGCAGGCCATTCGAGCGCGGGCGGACTTCAAGGCGATGACCGCTTCATCCTTGCCAATCAAGCGGGTGTGGCGGAAAATGTAGAGATAAATCGCCTGCTCATAGGTATCGAGCTTTGGGGCGAGGTGGTCTTGGAATTGGATGAAGAAACGTTCAATATCCACGTGCGTTGGCTCTTGCGGAAAAACGAATGACGCCTAGTTGCCAGCAATCCGACTTGCGAACCGGCGCAAGAATAACAACGAATACAACTCGCGACAAGGTCCGGGCAACAGACGAGTACGCCATCGGCTCATGGCGAAGTTCTGTGCCGTTGCAGAATTCGACGCGTCGGCCCGGGTACCGGACGACGCGTTAAACTGGTTGAACATGGCCCCGCATCCGTCATTGTCTGCCGCGTAGGATTGACCAGGCGTACAAATTTTGGTACACTATGCCAGGCAGCGACAAAAAGCTCGATGTTCTGTTCTTCCGGACGGACCACGGCAATGAGCCTGTGCGGGAATGGCTCCTTTCATTGTCTAAGGATGATCGGAAGGTCATCGGTGACGATGTTTTGAAGGTTCAGTTTTGCTGGCCTATCGGCAAGCCGCTGGTAGGGAGTTTGGGAAGCGGTTTATGGGAGGTTCGCTCACGGTTAGGCGACCGAATCGCCCGCGTGTTGTTTTGCGTTGAGGGACAAACGATGGTGTTGTTGCACGGGTTCATGAAGAAAACGCAGAAAACACCGAAGCACGACCTTGACCTGGCATTGAAGCGCAAGGATCAATTGATTTAGGCGGCGTTATGAAGAAAAAACATTTGGGTTCCAGTTTCGACGATTTTCTCGAAGCTGAGGGCATTCTCGAAGAATGTCGGGCATCGGCGATCAAGTTCAAACTCGCCCGCGAGCTTGAAAAGGCCATGAGCCAGCAGAATATCACCAAGGCCGAAATGGCCAAGCGCCTCAAGACCAGCCGAACGGGCATCGACCGGCTGCTCGATCCCGACAACACGTCTATCACGCTAAACACGATGGCCAAAGTGGCTCATCTTTTGGGGAAGCGGATTGATTTCGCCCTGCGGTAAACAAATAACACTTGAATGGCCCCTTTACGACGCCCGGCATTGGGGGCGGGGATTCCTACGGCGTTCCATCGCCAAACGTCGTCGAGTTCATCAATCGCCGTTGGGGAGCGAATGACCGTCAGCGGGGATTTTTCCGAAGCCATTCCGCCGTGCATTTCGCCAATTCCGCGTCTGCTTGCTCCGCCGTGTAGAAATGCCCGGCTTTGATCTCTGCTTCCGCCTTGTCGATGTGGGCAAGGCGCTGCGGCGTGAAAAGGTGGTCGAGGTCTTCGGTTTCTTCGTGAAGATCGTGACTCACCACGTCGGCGATATATTCGTCAACGGTCGAAAACCCGGCTTCCGTCGCGCGGCGCTCGGCCTCTTTGTAAAGTTCATCGCTGAGTTGCACTTGGTACATGGATAATCTTCCTAAACGGATGCCCCACAATATAGCGGCATTTTCGGCCGTTTGTCATTCGTCCTTGTTCTTCTCCGGCCAGATGATTTTGATCGGCGTGCCGTTGACCTCGGCCTGGGGAACGCCGTTGGCCATTCGGCCGGTCATGTGGAACTTGCCCACGGATTTGGCGAGGTCCACCATTCCCGCGAAGGATAGGCCGCCGTAGGCGACGTCCGCTTCGATTTCCCCGCTGCCGGGGTGGTAATACCCTTTGAAATCGCCCTGGTTGCTCTTGCCGAAGAATGCCACCTTCTCGGGCATGCTCATGACCAGCGTGGGCCGGAAGAACGACACGTGATCCACCGCCGGACCGCTGTGGGGAGACGCCGGGTTATAAAGTCCCTGTTCGGACAGGTAGGCTTGAAGTCCGAAGGTCAGCACATCCGACACATCGGACTCGGCTTTTGGCCCAACGTCCTCCCATTGATGCCACACGCGCACCGGGCCGCGGTAGAACATAATGCCCAGGATAAACACGACGGCGATCGACACCAACGCGACGATCTTGCCTTTGGAGACGTAGACGGCCGGGCTGCCGCCTTGCTTCGCGGCGGGTTTCTTTCCCGCCGCCGGCGCACCCGCGGCCGCGACGACGATCGGATCCCCGCATGCCGGGCATTTGATCGTTTTGCCCGCCAGCGCATCGCTCAGTCCCATCCGTTTGCCGCAGCTACATTGAACGTTGATTGGCATCTCGTTCCCCGGTTCAAGTGACGCAAAAAATTATAACGACGAGGCCGGCGGCGTTACAACCCCGGCATTTCTCCCGGCAACTGTTTCCCTCGATCTTGCCATTGCGGAACCCCGATGCGATACCCTAAGTTATAGCAACGAACAGGAGTCTGGCATGGCCGAGGAAAAACCCTCCATTCACATCGATACCGATTGGAAGCGTCAAGCGCAGGAAGAAAAGAAACGTTTGGTCGAGGAGGAAGCCCGCAAAGCCAGGGAATCCGCGGCCCCCGCGCCTCCCGCTGCCGCCGGCGGCCCCGGCCCGTCATCGCCAAGGTCCGCCGCCGCCCCGGGCCGCCCCCGCGGCGAATTGCCCCCGGCCAGCTTCCCCACCCTCGTCCAATCCATCCTCACTCAGGTTCTCTATTATCTCGGCGATCTCACCACCCGCGGCACCGAGCCCAACGTCAACCTGGACATGGCCAAGCACCAGATCGACATTCTCGGCGTCCTGGAAGAAAAAACCCGCGGAAACCTGACCCCCGAGGAAAAATCCCTCCTCGACACCGCGCTCTACGAAACCCGCATGCGCTACGTCAGCGTGGCGTCGCAGTTCACGTGATGGGCTGGATGAAATTCGAAACTCGAAACTCGAAATTCGACTCAAATTCGAAGGTTGAAACTCGAAACGCCTTGGTTTCGAATTTTGAATTTCGAATTTGATTCGTCATTCGAATTTCGAGTTTCCAGTTCATCTGCTCCGAATCAACTCCTCATCCGCAATCCCCATCTCCCTGCGTGCGCTGTCGATGTCGCGCAAGAATCTTGTCCCGTCGCTGTAATATCCCGCCGTCGGGACCACCTGCGGGATTTGCGTTGTCCAGAACGCGTTGAATCGCCGCATCAACGCTTCGCGGAGATATTTGCTCAGCATCGACGCCAGCGCCACGGCCATGCATTGCTTCTCGGCCTTCTC
This sequence comes from Tepidisphaeraceae bacterium, assembly GCA_050010915.1. GTDB lineage: Bacteria > Planctomycetota > Phycisphaerae > Tepidisphaerales > Tepidisphaeraceae > PALSA-1353. The sequence continues at coordinate 34,660 of JBEKKC010000002.1, forward strand.
GCGGAAGATGATCCTGACGCCGTTCGATCCCTTGTGCAGGCGATAATAGGCATGTCCATCCTGTTCCTGAAGCACTTCCAGGGACCATTCGTCGAACATGAGCCGCAGCAGCGAGCCGTAATGCTCCCGTCCGCCCTGGCGATCGCAGAAGATGGTCATCGGCTCGGACCCGTAGGTTCTCAGCAGATAGTCCAGATGAATCGCGCTGGTCGAAAAGAGGACGGATGCCTTGTTGCGCGTCGCGTTGAAAAGCTGATTGAGCCGGCGTTCCAGCACCACCCGTGCAGCCAGATGAACGCAGCGCGTTTGCGTGCGATTCATCTCCGCCCGCAGGGCATTGGCGAAAAGCTGGATCGGCAGCGATTCCTGTTCGATGGGGAAAATCTCGTTGTCGGCCGGCTGATACCACGGGTACTCCGGCAACTCCGCCAGCACGTCCCGGCTCGTTCGTTGCAGCAGGGCGGTGAGGTCGCCCGGCATTTCCGCGTACGTGCAAAGCATCGCCAGGACGGAGCGCTCCAGTTCCTTCAACCCCGTCGCCGGGGAATAAACCACCTTGCTGTCGTTGACGTGCAGTTTTCGCCCCGATGCCAGCCGGTTCTTGCTCACCAGCCTCGCCAGCAGCTTCCACAGACATGGAATCGCCTGCCGGCCGTCCATCGGACCCAGGTCAAACGCACAACATCCAACCACCAATGGCCCCAGCAGCGGCCCGTATCCCGCCTCGTCAATCCCTGCCAAGATCATGGGCGCGGATTATACCGGCTTGACTTCCACCAGCATCCAAATAGATTTACAAACCACAGGGGCGCACTGCCCAAGGCCCCCGGAACGCTCGGGCGCGTAGCTCAATTGGCTAGAGTACCGGACTGTCGATCCGGTGGTTGCGGGTTCGAACCCCGTCGCGCTCGCTGAGAATATTGCAAAAGACCGCGATTTTCGCCTCTTGTTGTGGTGGCGGTGGTGAGCTTGGCTTTCTTCTCATCCGCCAAGGCGAAGCGGAGCGCAGTTTTTTTCTGGAAGTTGACCGCTCCAGCGAACCCCATTTGAGAATTACAGATCGCATCGAATGCTATCTGGATTTTTACAGGCGCGGCGGGCTCGCGCTTCGCGGCGGCCACCGCAAGGACGATTATCGCGAGATTCCGTTTCGGGTGCTGGCGATATTCCGAAACGCCGAGCGGCGCAGCAACGCCGCGGAGCGGCTGATTGTCCATCAGCCGCCAATTCTGAGCATCGCTGTCTTGACAACCGTTGACGAATTGAGAACGAATCCGTTGGGGTCGATTTGGATTCGCCCCCTCGATTACCGCGATGCTGTCGGCGGCACGCCTTTTAGGCAGTTACTCCGGCAATCAACTCTCCAATTTACAGGCGATGGACCCAACGTGACGGGTGGGTTGAAACGGCGGTCACCCGGCACGCCATAGTCGAGGCTGATGACCGAGGGATTCCGTGAACCGCCGCAGGCGCGTCGTCCCGGCTTAGCGACGAGCCGCGCGTCGCGGCGGTGTCCCATGAATAGCGGACATTTCAAGCGTGTGCGTTTGGCGAAATTCCCTGCGCCAATTTGCCACGCCATTTACAGCAATAGGTAATTCCCCTATTGATAAATCGGGCGGCTGTTGGACCATGACGGTCGAGTGGAACGAGCGGGGTAGTTTCAGCTCATTTCTCCACATTTGACCGTTGGCATCTGGTGGGAGGAATCATGCGGCGGCAGAATTCTTGCGGTGTTTGTTGTGCCAACTCAAGTTTAGATAAGGCCAGGCGCCGGCGCGCCGTGTCGTGCGCCTGTTACCGAATCGAGCGGTTGGAAGCTCGCATGCTGCTCAATGGGATTGACGGGATTGTGCCCATCGACTCATTGGCTACAGCCAGCAGCGGCAACATCTCCCAATCCAACCCGGATCAGTTGACGTTACCGCAAGCATCGGTTTCGCTGGGCGCAAGCGGAAGTACCATCGCATCCCAGATCACAAATACGACCGCTAACCTAAGCAATGGGTTAACATCGACAACCCAGCAACAGAGGCCGCCGCTGACGTTGTCCGCTCCGACGGATATGCACGCGACAGCGAACCTGGTCAACGAGGTGGATCTCTCCTGGAATGCCGTGACGGGGGTGAAAGCCTATGACGTGTATCGGAATACTAATTCGGATGTTGCTACAGCAACCTGCATCGGCACCCCGAGCGGCACCTCCTACCGTGACACCTCCGTGACACAGGGGATCACCTATTACTATTGGGTCGAGGCGGACAACGGGACAGGGTCCGTGAGCGCGCCGGCTGGTCCGGTCATGGGAAGCCCAGCCAACGACACGACTAGCGCCGGATCGACCTCGGAACCTCCATCGGTTTCTCCGCCAACTGGAACGCCCGCCCAATCGATCTCACCCGGGATAATCAACGTCCCGTTGAGTCCTAATTCGTGGACGACGCCGGCCGGCAAGGGCATCGGTCTGACAGTTTCCTGGCAGTGGTGGAATGGCTCGATCGCTCCGAACGCGGTAGAGACGCTGGTAGTGGGTGTTCGGAATAGTTCGGGGCAGTGGGTTACCGGGACCACCCCCGCGGCGCTGATGAGCGAAACCCCGCCTGTGGGAGCGCCAGACGAAACATGGTCGTGGTCCTTTGGGCTGAACGTGCCAACGGTACCCGGTACGTACTCGATTGTCATGGGCGAGGAGCCGGCGGCGACCAACGCCGCCGCCATCGCCGATTTCGAGACCGGCGCGGATGCCGCGACGGCGACGGTCGGCCCGCTTACCGTCACCCCAGTTTCGCCCGGGATTATCAACATCCCATTGAGCACCACTTCATGGAGTACGCCGGCGGGCAACGGCATTGGTCTGACAGTTTCCTGGCAGTGGTGGAATGGCTCGAGCGCTCCGAATACGGTAGAGACGCTAGTGGTGGGTGTTCGGAATAGTTCGGGGCAGTGGGTTACCGGGACCACTCCGGCGGTGCTGATGAGTGAAACCCCGCCTGTGGGAGCGCCAGACGAAACATGGTCGTGGTCCTTCGGGCTGAACGTGCCAACGGCGCCGGGCACGTACTCGATTGTCATGGGCGAGGAGCCGGCGGCGACCAACGCCGCCGCCATCGCCGATTTCGAGAGCGGCGCAGATGCCGCGACGGCGACGGTCGGCCCGCTCACGGTCACCCCGGTTTTACCCGGGATTATCAACATGCCATCGAGCCCCACCTCCTGGAATGCCTGGTCTGGAGCCAGCATCAGCGGGACAGTTTCCTGGCAGTGGTGGAATGGTTCGAGCGCTCCGAACGCGGTAGAGACGCTGGTGGTGGGTGTTAAGGATAGTTCGGGGCATTGGGTTGCCGGGACCACCCCCGCGGCGCTGATGAGTGAAACCCCGCCTGTAGGAGCGACAGACGAAACATGGTCGTGGTCCTTTGGGCTGAACGTGCCAACGGCGCCGGGCACGTACTCGATTGTCATGGGCGAGGAGCCGGCGGCGACCAATGCCGCCGCCATCGCCGATTTCGAGAGCGGCGCGGATGCCGCCACGGCGACGGTTGGCCCGCTTACGGTCGCCTGGGCGACGCCGGGCGTCCTGGTCAGCGGCGCCAACCCCCTGGCCTGGAGCGCGGCGACGAGCAGCACTATCAGCGGATCATTCACGGCGCAGTGGTGGAACGGATCGGCCACTGCCAACATTGGTCAGGCCCTGGTCGTGGGGATCTTCGACGGCGCGGGAAAGTGGGTCGGCGGCACCGTACCGCAGGTCCTATCGTGGCAGAACCCGCCGATTGGCACACCTGGCTCCACTGAGGCCCTTTCGTTCAGCGACTTGAGCGTTCCCACGACGCCGGGCGCCTACAGTGTGGTGATCGCCGAGGAACCCTCATCGCAGGCAGTGCAGGCGTTCGAAGCCTCGGCGGATACTGCCGCCGCCACGATCGGGACGCTGACCACCGTGCCGTCGTTGACAACATGGGGCCCGCTTCTGCCGTTTCCCACCTGGAACCAAGGCGGTCTCATCGCCTATGGCAGCTCGGTGAACTACAACGACTACTGCCCGATAGATCCGGCCACCGGCATGCGAAGTGCCACCGGCTGTGTTCCGACCGCCATCACACAGATCATCTATTACTGGCACTATCCGCTAAGCATCTCTTTCGGCCCGGGGGATGCCTATATCTCCAATGCGGGCACGGCTTCCGCCGTCAATATCGACGGTGATGCGGCAACGTACGACTTCCCGACGCTGGCTGCGCTTAACAGTGATCTGTCATCGCTGCAGTACAACGGCAACCCGACGGAAGAGGCGCTTCTGCTATTCGGCATTGGGGTCAAGATGCAGGCAAGTTACTCGAGTTCCGGAACCGGCGCCGGCTATAGCTCGGGATCGTTCGGCGAGCTTGGATTTCAATCGGCAGACAGCAGCGGTGACTGGGCCGCGATCGAACCAACGGTGATCTCCAACATCGAAGCCGGCCAACCCGTACTGCTGGGTGTTCCCGGCCATGCGACGGTGATAGACGGCTATAACAGCAGCACCGGCGAGTTCCATGTCGTCCTTGGCTGGGGCGGGTCCGACGATGGCTGGTATGCGCTACCGGGCGTTGGCGATTTCCCCGGCAGCACCACGCCGGAGACCCCCACGTTTGTGGTTGACAACATCGAGCCAATCCTGCCCGTGCCGACGGACGTTTCCGCCAGTGGCGCCCTTCCCGGCCAGATAAATGTTTCGTGGGATGCTTCAGAGGAGGCGACAGGGTATCAAGTGTGGCGAAGCTTGGTCGACAATCCCGCGACGGCCAGCCAGATCAGCGGGGACATCAACGCAACCAGCTTCGATGACACCTCCGCCGTTCCCGGACAGACCCAATACTATTGGGTCAAGGCCACGAGCGAGGTCGGAACCAGCGGTTTCAGCAGCGTCGCCAGCAGCTTTTGCCGCATCGAAGCACCCGGCATCGTGATCGTCAGTGCGAGCCTTGCGTCCTGGACAGTCAGCCCTGGCGGTACCCTCGGCGGGACCGTGACGTATCAGTGGTGGAATGGCTCGAACAATCCCAATGCCCAGGAGAGTGTGGTGCTTGGCATCCGGGATAGCTCGGGGCACTGGGTTGTTGGAACCACCCCGTGGGTGCTGGCTTCTAATATACCGCCGGTGGGAACACCCTACAGCACATGGTGGTATTCCTTTGGGGGTATGGGCGTGCCAACGACGCCGGGCACCTACGAGTTGGTTCTTGCTGAGGAATCGGCATCGACCAATGCCGCCGCCATCGCGGACTTCGAGAGCGGCGCGGATGCGGCGACGGCAATAGCCGGAGCCTTGACCAGTTTCGCCACACCCGACCCGCAGCCCGCCACGCCGAGCAACCTCACTCCAGCCGCCGCGGCAACGAACGTGCTCACCCTCCCGACCCTCAATGCAAGCGCTTTCAGCGTGACCGACGGTGACACGCAAATCGCCAGCCAGTGGCGGGTGATGCGCGCTTCCGACGGCGTGATCATTTACGACAGTGGAACCGACTTGGTGGACAAGACCAGCCAGACGCTCCCCGCCGGAATATTGACCTACGCAACCGCGTACAACTGGCAGGTGCGATACGAGGACAGCGGCGGCCAATGGAGCAATTGGTCTACAGCCACCAGCTTCACGACTCTCGACCCAGCCCCGGCGACACCGACGAATCTCTCCCCGACCAGCGTAGCCTGCGGCGTGGGCGCAAATCAACTCGTCGCCAGCCCTTTCAGTGCCCCCGATGGCGACACGATGCACGCCAGCGAGTGGAAACTCATGCTCATTTCCAGCGGCACCCTTGTCGCAGACTGGACAGACTTGGGCACCAGCACTTCGGTGCCCAGTACATTGCTCGCCTATGGAACCGGCTATCAGTGGCAGGTGCGATACGAGGACAGCGGCGGCCTGTGGAGCAATTGGTCGATACCCACCGAATTCACGACGATTGATCAGATCGGATCAGCCTGGTTTTCAAGCGGCGTCGGCGCGCGATACGACATTACCGGGCTCCCCGGGGCGGCACAGACGTTGGAAGTGACGGCCGGGACGATTGTTCTCAACGCCGATCTTTCCGCCGATTACCCCAATTACACATTGAAAATTGAAAACGGCGCTCGCGTTGTGCTGGCGAGCGACCAAACCGTCGGAAACCTCAACGTGATTAGTGGAGGCACGCTCGATATCGGCAAATATGAAATGATCATCAATTACGGAACCAATTCCGATCCGAAAACGGCGATTCTGTCGAACCTGAGGAGCGGCTACAACGGCGGAAGTTGGACTGGCGCCGGCATCGACAGCTCCGCCGCTGCGCTGAGCAAGGGCGCCTATGGCGTCGGGTTCGCCGATGGTGCGGATGGCATCGTCCAGGGCCTCAGCAATGGCCAAATTGAATTGAAGTACACGCTAAACGGCGACGCCAATCTTGACGGCCTGGTCAACGGCTCGGACTTCAACATTCTGGCGGCCAACTTCAACCAGAGCGCCGCCGGCTGGGACTATGGCGATTTCAATTACGACGGACTGGTGAACGCCGCCGACTTCAACGAACTAGCGGCGAACTTCAACCAGGGTGCTAACCTCAACGCCCCGGGACCGGTAGCTGGCAGCGGAGCGATATACACCATTGCCGGAAGTCCTGGGGCGCAGACGCTCGATATCCTTTCGGGGACGGTAACCCTCACCAGCGACTTGTCCGCTTTGCTTCCAAATTATTCCCTCCAGATTGAAAACGGCGCGAGCGTGGTTCTGGCGAGCGATCAGCATATCGGAGCTTTGCAATTGGTTGGGAGTGGAAGCCTCGACGTGAACAACTACACCATGTTCATCAACTACGGCTCGAATCCCGACCCGATCTCCACCATCGCCGCCTACATCAAAAGCGGCTATAACGGCGGAGGTTGGAACGGCCCGGGGATCATGTCCACAGCGGCGCAAACGCGCACCAACGGCCTTTACTATGGACTGGGCTATGCCGACGGCAAGGATGGCGTCGTTTCGGGATTGTCTTCGGGCCAGATCGAAATCAAATACACGCTTCTGGGCGATGCCAATCTCGACGGCCTGGTCAACGGATCGGACTTCAACATCCTGGCGGCGAACTTCAACCAGAGCATCACCGGCTGGGACCAGGGCGATTTCAATTACGACGGCCTGGTCAACGCCGCCGACTTTAACGACTTGGCCGCGAACTTTAACCAGGGTGCCAGTGGAGCGTCGGTGGCATCGTCGGCCGCGGTCCTGGACGTGCTCGCCACGCCGGTCGCCGCTACGACCCCTGCGACGGTGACAACTTCCACCATCAAGTCGACGGCCAATACGACCTCCACGAAAATGTCCGCTGCCCCAGCAGTCGTTTCGGAACCTCCGACGGTTGCAACCGTTACCACTAAATCAACCGCCATGGCATCGACAGCTTGGAAGTCCAAGCCGGTCGGGGTTTCCACGGCAGTTGTCACTGGTACAACGAATAGGAAATCGAAGGCTTCCACCGTGACGACTTACGCGGCCAGCGTTGTGACTATCCCGACCTCCGGCTCGACGGCGACTTCGCAGAATATCAATAATAAGGATGCCAAGTTTCTCGCGGATCGATAACGGCTTGTGAGTTCGTTAGGGCAATTACGCAATGTTCGTGCGCTGCAGGACCGAAATAAACGCCGGTCCAAGCGCAGAGTTCTCTGCGAATTGGAGGAAGCATGTCTATCGGGATGGGTTTTTCGCGGCGAAAGAAGCATCGGCGGGGCGTGGACGAGATCGCTGAATGCGATAATTTGAAAATGCGGCGGCGGCTTACGTGCGCCGACAGCCAGCCCTTTGTGGCGGAGGCGCTGGAACAGCGGATGCTGTTGTCCAGCTATGCCTTCAGCACGCTCTATTCCTTCCCTGACGGGGCATTTCCAAGGGCAACCACCGTAGACAGCGGCGGCAACGTTTATGGCATGGCGTACTCGGGCGGCCCTAATGGTAGCGTGTGGGAATTGGCCAAGGGGAGCAATACGCTCACCACTCTCTTCTCCTTCCCTTCCAGTGAAGGCCCAGGATCAATCATAGTAGCCAGCGGGGGCAACCTTTATGGCATTGCATTCGGGACGACTGGCGCCCTTGTTGACAACGTTTGGGAACTGCCCAGGGGAAGCAGTACGATCAACACGCTATATTCAATCCCCTACAGTGGCGAAGACGGCGGAACAGTGAACGGACTGACGGTAGACAGCGGCGGCGACCTTTATGGTACGGTAGTCTCGCTAAGCGGCACTTACGTATGGGAACTCGCCAACGGAAGCAGTACGCTCACAACGCTCGCGTCCGTTACGAATGAACTAGATTGCATTACGATCGACAGCGACGGCAACCTATATGGCGACATGAGCGCTGGCATTGCGAACGATGGTGCTTATGGCTTTGGCGCCGTGTGGGAACTGGCCAAGGGAACCAGTACGGTCGCCACGCTATATAGCTTCACCGGCGGTGCCGACGGCATTGATGATGGATACGGAATCGCCATCGACGGCAGCGGCAACCTGTATGGCTTATCCTCTTCTATCTACGGCAACGCTAATACGGTGTGGGAGCTCATAAATGGAAGCAGCATGCTCACCACGCTCTATTCCTTCACTGGCGACTATAGCGGCGGTTCCGATGGGGCATCTGTCCAGGGAATCGCCGTGGACACCGGTGACAGTCTGTATGGCTTAATCCGAGGTGCTAACTCTGACGGCGCTGGGACTGTCTTCGAACTAACCCAGGTTTCGGGAATCTCATCAGGACCAGGAGCCCAATTCAGCGTGACCGGTTCTCCGGGCGCGCAACTTTTGGACGTGACGGCGGGAACCATAACTCTCACACAAGATCTTTCCACCCAATTTCCCAATTACGCGCTACAAGTTGAAAACGGCGCGAGCGTGGTTCTGGCGAGCGATCAGCATATCGGAGCGTTGCAATTGCTCGGGAGCGGAAGCCTCGACATGAGCAACTACACCATGTTCATCAACTATGGGTCGAATTCCGACCCGATCACCACCATCGCCGGCTACATCAAGAGCGGCTACAACGGCGGCGGATGGAATGGCCAAGGAATCATCTCCACGGCGGCGCAAACGCCCACGAACGGCCTGTACTATGGACTGGGCTATGCCGACGGCAAGGATGGCGTCGTCTCGGGATTGTCTGTGGGCCAGATCGAAATCAAATACACGCTGCTCGGCGACGCCAATCTGGACGGCCTGGTTAACGGCTCGGATTTCAACATTCTGGCGGCAAACTTCAATCAGAGCATTACCGGCTGGGACCAGGGCGATTTCAACTACGACGGCCTGGTGAACGCTGCCGACTTCAACGAACTGGCGGCGAATTTCAACCAGGGTGCCAGCGGAGCATCGGTGGCATCGTCGGCCGCGGTCCTGGACGTGCTCGCCACGCCGGTCGCCGCTACGACCCCTGCGACGGTGACAACTTCCACCATCGAGTCGACGGCCAATACGACCGCCACCCCGGCGGCCGCTGCAACCGCCCCGAAAGTGACGACTTCCACCACATCGGCTGCCAGGAACATGACCGCCGCCCCGGCCGTTATTTCGGCGCCTTTGACAGTCGCAACCGTCACCACTAGGTCAACCGCTGCGGCACCACCGGCTTCGAAGTCCAAGCCGGTCGGCGTTTCCAAAGCTGTGATTGCGAACGGAAAATCAACGGGTTCCGTCATGACGACTTACGCGGCCAGCGTTGTGACAGTCCCGACCTCTGGCTCGATGGCGACCCCGCAGAATACCAACGATAAGGACGCCAAATTTCTCGCACATGGATAACGGTTTGTAAGTTCGCTACATGAACCAAACCACCTTCTCGTCCACGGGTGGCTGGCATTCTGGCGCGCCCCGCGACAGATAATTGATAAGAAAAAGCGACCCCATCGGGATCGCTCCGAAATCATAGGCTCAACATCGCCTGAAAATCTTCAACGGTGCAATCGGTCGGCTGCTGACCATCTTTCAACTTTACCCAACGCACAAACCGGTACGGCGAAAGTTGGTCCAGCATTGAGTGGGCGCAGCGCGCGCCAGCTTCGTCGCCGTCGGGCAAAAGCCAGATTCGGCCGTCGATTTCGACTTTGGCCAGGATCATTTCGGCTTGCCTTTCCGAGCAGTCCGATCCCATGAGCGTAGTGTAGCCGTTTTGCCATAACGAAAAGCTGGAGCCGAGACTGCCATGCATTCTGGCACGACCTGTGTCGCGACACAGGTTTCCTTGTCTTTCAATGTGTTTCCATGTATCTGTATGTCCTCGAATCCGCATTTTCGAGGCGAAAAACGAGTTTTGACGGGACTGTCGATCCGGTGGTTGCGGGTTCGAACCCCGTCGCGCTCGTTGAGAATTCTGCAATAAACCGCGTCTTTCCCGCCGCATCGCCCCAGGCCCGGCAACAACGCTATTGGGGCCTAGTCGCGGGCTTGGAACGGTCGTTCCAGCCCTGCACCACCGAAAGCGACGCCGATTCGAAATGGCTGACCGGCCGGTCCGTCGGGGTCGACAGCAGGACCACCTGGCGCGAATTGCGTCGCAAGGCGTAGAAGACCTCGTCTTGCCAACTCTTTTGGTAATACGGCACCAGCCAGCCGTACACGGGGTCCGGCGATTCTTGAAAATAAGGCGGACCCGGCGGATCGGAGGGAAAATCGTGATGGCCGACGATCCACACCCGGTGACCCTGGTGGAGGACTTCGGAAAGATCGCGGATCAAAGGGTCCATGGCCTTTCGGTCGGACAGGAATTTGAGCAGCAGATCAAATTGTTGATAGGCCAGCGACGGCACCGGGGGGATCGCCGTGACCTGGGCTTGGCCGTGGTAGTAGCGGAGGAACGTGCTGCCCATGTCCCATGGCGACATCACCACGACGTCTCCCTTAACGGCCCACCGTTGGACCTGCGCGGCGATCAGATCGACGTTGGTCCGGCGAACTGAAACGTTTTGCCAAACGGGAAGCGCCGCGTTCAGCGCGAAACCCGCCGCATAACCGGCCAGAATCACGCGAAACGCCGGCGATCTGACGCTGCCAAGCAGGCCATCAAGAGCGGCGGCGACCATCGCCATCGCGGCCAAAAAATACCACGGCTCCAAGCGATAACTCAGGACCTTCAGAAATGCCCCGTATGCCGGGACGCCCACCACCAGACACGCGGCGCAGAAAATGACGGCGTCGCGCCGTTCACCGGACACCGCTTTCAAGCCCCCGAAGCACAACAGGATCGCCGCCAGCAGAATTGCCGTGGCCACCGTCAGGCCCCAGAGGACCGCGTTAAAACCCGTGGCGACATTCCCGTCGGGCACAAATCCCAGCGATATTTTCCCCTGGTTTATCAGCGTTGCCAAGTTCAACGGAGCCTGGAACATCTTGTAATCGCGCGTGTGCTCGATCATCGGCAGGTAGGCCAGCATCGACGCGGCGCAGATCAACCCGATGACCAGCACAAGCCCGCAGCGCTTGAATTGCCCCTTTGGAAGCGTCACCGCAAACGATCCACAGCATGCGGCCAGCAGCAGCACGGCGTTTTGAAAAAGCATGTGCACGCTTATCAACGCGCCTATCAAGGCGGCGATGAAAGCCCCCAACGTCCCTTTCCGGGTCATTTCCCAGATCAGGCCCATGGCCAACAATCCCAGGAACATGCCCAGCCCGTAGCCGCGGATCGAATCTCCGTAACAGATGACCGCGCTGGTAAAGCCAAGCAGAGCCAGGGACAGGACAGGCGCGGTCAGCCCAAACCGCTTGGCATTCCGCCAAAGCACGGCCAGGATGGACAAACCCGCCAACAGACCCAACGTCCGCATGCCCTGGTCCGAAACACCGATGCCGCTGCGCTCCCAGAAGCGCACCACCAGGAGCCAAAGGACCGGAAAAGAGTCACGGTGAAGATTGGCGATCGCATCGGACAGGGAATTGCTATTGGCGAGGTTGACGCTGGAAATCTCGTCGCGCCACAACCCGCCGGCGTTGAGAAAATAGCGGACGTGCATCGCCACGGCCGTCGCCGTGAGGAAGAAGGCAACCGAGTATTCCACCCCACGCGCGAAACGTTCGCCCGAAGGCTTTTCTGGGCCGCCGGTTTGCTTCGGATCGTCGCGGTCGTTGGGGTTCATTCGTTCATCGCGAATTCAGATTCACCGAAAAAACGGCCAGGGGCATTTCGGTCATCATGCGCCAGATTCGGCGAATTGAAAAGCGATCGCTGCGCCAACGCGGTTGCCCTGACCCGTGGATCAACCGCCGCGGTGCAATGAAATTCGCGCCGGCGATCAGGGACGGCCGTCGCAAGGGACCGTGTCGGTCAGACGTTGGAAGCCGAGCCGCTCGAGGATTGGCCGGCTCGTGGGGAGCGCATCGACCAGGAGATAACGGGCGCCCAGTTCGATGGCGTCCGCCGACCGTGCCGCCAGGAGTGCGCGATAGAAGCCGCGCCGGCGATACGCCTCGCGCGTGGTCCCGCCATACAGCCCGCCGAACTCGCTGAGCGGGTGCGTGTAAAGGCGCCCGATGGCCACCGGCTCGGCGCCGGCGTACGCAACGTAGCCGAGGTGCTGCGTGCAGCTGCGCCTCAGGGCGTCAGCGAGCCGGTCGCAGGTGAAACCGTATTTCTTGCCGAGCGCCTCCTCGGCAACGCGGCGGTAATGCTCGATCTGCTCCGGCCGCGTGATTCGCGTTACCACGCAATCGCCGATCGCGCACGGCGGCGGCCCCTCCGACAGATCGTACACCATCACCGCCTCGGGCGCGCCCGCGATGAGCCCTTGTCGCTGCAAGCGCGACAGCAGATCGGCGGGCCTATCGTGACTGTAGAACTTCCATTCAAACGATGCCTTCTCCGCGCGATGATGCGCCACCTCGCCGGCGATCGCTTCGTCGGCGTTTGCCTCTTCGAGCGACGACCAGGCCACCACCCGCAACGGACCGCTGACGATGCGTGTCAGATGTGGCAGAACGTAAATCGTCTCATCGTCTCGGGCGAGGTATCTGCGTTCGTCGTCGAGGCGCTGCCTGATGTGATCCAGGTCCATTCAAATTGTATTACGGCTTGCCGGCTCTATTCGCAACTTCGCCGACGGCGCCGCGCCAGAACGCCAATGACGCCGGCGGACAGAAGTCCTGTCGTCGCCGGCTCCGGCACGCTGGACGTCGGCAAGGACAGTCCGTTGGCCACTGCGAAGGCGTCCAACGCCGCCATGTCGCCGCCCGATACGTCCGCGCCGCTGACGCCCTGGTTGAAGTTCGCCGCCAGCACGTTGAAGTCGGACGCGTTGACCAGGCCGTCGTAGTTGAAGTCGCCCTGGTCCCAGCCGGTGATGCTCTGGTTGAAGTTCGCCGCCAGGATGTTGAAATCCGAGCCGTTGACCAGGCCGTCCAGATTGGCGTCGCCGAGCAGCGTGTACTTCACTTCGATCTGGCCGGCGGTCAGGCCGACGACGACGTGGTCTTTGCCGTCAGCGTAGCCGACGCCGTAAAGCAGGCCGTTGGTCGTCGTTTGCGCCGTCGTGGAAACGATGCCCCGGCCGTTCCAGCCACCGCCGTTGTAGCCGGCCTTGATATACGCCGCGATGGTCGTGATCGGATCCGACCCGGTTCCGAAGTCGATGTACATCGTATTGTTGGTGATATCCAACACGGAGTTGCCGTTAATGGTCAGCGATCCCTGTGAACTGTCGCCGCTTTGGTGCGCCAATTGCAGGGTATTGGTGGTGCTGCCGTCGCCGACCGTGAGAGCGCCGGTTCCGGTAATCCCGGCGATGGAGGAATTGACTCCGGTAACCGAGAACGAACCGTTGTTCACGATGGCCACGTGATTGAGAGTATTCGTGGCATCGGTGAACGGATCGGTGGTTCCGCTGACGGCCAGCGACAAACCGGATGTCACGCTGAGGACGGAACCGTGGGTCACGGAAATGGTCCCGCCGTTTTGCACGAGGGTCGACGCGCCCGTGTTGGTCAGGGCCAGCGCGCCGCCGTTCCAATCGATGCTTGGGGCGGTGAGATTGACGCTCTGGCCGGGGGTCTGTTCGGATATGGTGCTCGTGCCCGGATTGATGGTCAAAGGTCTGCTGGTTACCCAGCTCGTACTGAGTTCAAGCGTTCCGCCGCCGAACGTCACGGGACTCACAACCGTATCACCCTGTGCCGTCGAAGCGCCAAGGAGTTGATCGCCTTGGCTGCCGAGAATCAGCGTCCCGCCATTCAGGATCGTGCCGCCCGCGTAATTGTTGTTGGTCTGGCTGTTAAGCCAGAGCGTGCCGGTGTAATTGGAACCGAGTTCGATTGCCAGCGCGCCGCCGGGAGTGGGGCTGTTGGCTCCGTCTGTTATGAAGCCCGCGAAGTTAGTGGTTTTGCTGCCGTTGATGATGATCGTGGCGAGCGTGGTGGGGTCGGGTGATTCATTGGTGAGGATGGAATTTACGGTGCTGTTGGCGACATCGTACAAGCCGCCGGGGCTGTCCAACGATCCGACGGTTTGCGTGACATTGCCGTATAAATCGAGAGTGGCCTTTGCCGTTAAGTGCACGTCGCTGGTGGAGGGTAGGTCTCCGTTGACGCCGTCGAGCTGGACTTCGCCCGCCGATCCGAGGTCGATGTAGGTCCCTCCCGTATAAGTGCTTTGTCCGGTCAGGTAAACGATCCCGGCCCCGCCGGTGAAATCGACACCCTGAACCGGGTCAACCGTGCCGGAGATCGCACTGGTAATCGTCAACGTGTTTGCGGAGTTGGCGGCGATATCGACCGTGAAATTGGGCTGGCTGTTTTCGTTGAGCACGATCGGGTTGGAGATGGTGGTCGCGCCCTGCGAAACGATGCCGGTTCCGCTGTTCGGAATGCGAATATTCCCGCCGCCGCTGAAAACGCCGCCTTGGATGCGCGCTATCATCGAGCCGCTTTCGAGGATAAAGTCGCCGGCGAATGTCCCGCCGGAAGGCGACGCGGAAAATCCGAAGGGCACGGGGGCGTTGAGGGTCAGCGTGCCCTGGAGAACACCCAAATCACCGATGACGTTGGCGGCCGCAAAACCCGTGAACGTCAAGTCGCCGCCTCCGGTCTTGGTAATGCTTCCCTGGCCCGTCAGCACTTCGTCCATGGTCACGTTATTGCCGTCGGTATCGATCGTGCTGGTTGTTCCGGAAGCAAAATTGATTTGGTTGGGGTTGGATTGGGTGAAGGTCATCGGCGCGGTCAATTGCAACGTGCCGCCCGTGAAGTTGATGCCCCCGGCGCTGCCCCCGCCGCCGGTTCCCAGCGCTCCGGGGCTGTTAACGCTGAGCACCCCGGATTCGACGTTGGTCGCGCCGCTGTAGGAATTGGACGCGTTGCTCAGCGTGACCGTGCCCGTGCCGCTGATCGTCACCGCGCCGCTTCCGCTGATCAGGCCCGAATAGGTTCCCGAACTGCTCTGTGTGAATTGCAACGTGGCGGCCGAACTGCTGATGTTGGCGCCACCGGTTGAAGGCAGTGAAGAGGTTGTCGTTTGCAGCGTGCCGTTGGAAATGACCGTGCCTCCGGTGTAGGTGTTGGTTCCACCCAGCACAACGGTCCCGAGATCTCCCGTGGTCAACGTCGTACCGCTGCTCGACTGCGAAATCCCACCGCTGACGGTCAGGGTTGTGCCGGAAGCGGCGGTGAACGACTGCGAACCCTGAAGGACGATCGGGGCGGTCACGGTCGCGCTCGACGAGCCGGCGATGCCGCCGACCAAGGTCAGCGCATTGGCTCCGCCGCTCGATGCGATGGTGTAAGGAGCAGCCGAATTAACGGTCGAGAAAACCAGTGCCCCGCCCACGGTCACCGGCCCGGTGATCGTTACCGTTCCACCGTTGCCGCCGTTTCCAAAGACCACGTCGGCGCTCGAGGTGCTGTCATACGGCGCGCTGGCCTGACTGGTCCCAGGAGCCGGGACACTGTTGTAGAAGGACGTGGTGCCGTTTTGCCAGCTTCCCGAGCCGTCCACCGGCGGAGATCCCCCGCCAATGGACCAGTATCGTTCCGTGGTTGTGGCCGTTATCGTCAGCACCAAATCCGTCCCGTTGGTGCTCAAGCTATAGGCTCGGCCTCTTCCATTGGGCGTCGTTCCAAGAGAGAACTGCGTTCCCGTCCCGGCCACGTTCGAATAGTTCATCAAATCGTAGGTTCCCTGTGCCAATTGTGAACCCAGCACATTGACCGTTTCGTGTCCCGATCCGTCGAGAGTGACTGCTCCGGTGGAGTTGATGACGCTGTTGGTGGCGGCTTCGCCGCCGGCGAGGGTGAAGTCGAAGATGGACCCGGCGTTGGCGGTAATGCTGGGCACGTTAAGGGTTCCCACCAGCCCGCTGCCGGGAGCGCCGCCGGGGCTGACCGTCCCGCCGCTATCGACGATTAATGCACCGGCGATTGAGCCGGTGGTGATGACGGGGTTGGACCCGCCGGGTGCAGCCTGAAACTCCAGAACGTTGCCGCCGGTGCTCAGAACGCCGCCCCTGACCGTCACGCTCCCGGTTCCGGTGGCGCTGCCGTTGGTGCCGTTGGCCAGGTTAAGGATACCTCCCGTCACGGTCGTTCCGCCCGAATAAGTGTTGGGATTGGTCAAGCTGAGCTGCGCGCCGGTGGCGCCGTTGTAAATGACGGTGCCGATCTGCGTCCCCGAGCCGTCCGCAATCTGGCTCTGTAGCCCGCTTACCGCTCCGTAGCCGAAGACGGCGTTGGAGTTTTGATTGATGGTCAGCGTGGTGCCCCAGAGACTCAGAAGTTGTGTGTTGGTGCCGGTCGTTGCCGAGAAAGCGCTCGAAAGACTTCCGACGGACTGGGTGGCATTGTGGAGGTTAAGAATTGCCAGATCGCCTGACGACTGCGAGAAGAATCCCAAATTGCCCGTGCCGATGGCGGAATTACTGTCAACGATGACCGTGCCGTTGCCGATTTGCAGGCCGCCGGTCCAGGGATTAGTGACGCTGGGGTTGCCGGCGAATACGAGGGCGCCTCCGCCCTGTTTCTGGAGGCTGCCGCTGCCGGTCACCGAGTTGGATAAGGTCAATGTGCCGGTGCCACCCGCCGCGGTGATCACGGTGTAACCGAGGGCCAACGTATCGGTGATGCCGGTGCCGAAGTTCACGATGCCAGCGTAGGTGAGGTTGCTATTGCTGGCTGTTCGCAGGGCGCCGCTGCTGCCCGCCGACACGCCAGGCCCGATGCCGCCGCCGTTGAGATCCAGAGTCGTCCCCGTTCCGAACGTGCCGGACGAGGCGTTCAGAGTCAACTGACTCTGCTCATTGACGACGATCGTCCCGGTGCTGGGAAGAGAAGAAGTCGTGTTCGCGTAAACCTCAACCCCCTGCGTACCCAGCGTGTTCGTGGCGGTCTCGCCGAGGACCATTCCGCCCGTAAAGGAATTGGTCCCGGATAGAATGACGTTCCCGCCGGCATAGTTGATGTTGCCGCCGCCCAGCAGCGTGAGTTGAGCCGGCGTGGACGTCGCGTTGGTAATACTGCCGCTGAGAACCACGGTCTGCCCCCCAGGAGTTCCCTTGGCAATGTTACTATTTGCCCCGGTGATGATAACGTTTTGAGAATTCTCCAGCGCCAGGTTGTCGGCAATTGTCAGCGTATTGGTCTGGGTTGCGGTGCTCTCCATCGCCAAAATGACGTTCGAACTTGTCAACGCACCGCTATATGCCACAGAACCGGATGTGATAGTGCTGGTGCCCGGATACTGCGGCACCGTCAGGGTCTGTCCGTACAACGTCAAGGTGTTCGATTGTGCGATGGTCAAATTGCCCGTGAGGTCGTCCAAGAGCGCGCCGAGACTTTCATTGGCGTTGAGGTTGACGGTGTTCGATGGGGGGGCGGCGTTGAAGAACGCAATGTCGCCTGAGCCGGGAACCGTGCTGCTGCTCCAGTTCGCCGTATTGGACCAATTCTGGTTACCGCCGGACAGGGTGGTCAGCCACGTATAAGTGTTTGCCAACGCTCTTGGGCCGAAAGCACCAGCTATGAGAACGCTGCTCGCGGCCAATCCAAGCACCTTCTTTGTGGAACGCTTCATTGTCATCTTCTCCCGCCCCTGAGGGCATTTCCAAGGACTATAGAACCGACACCGGTACCGTCCGCCTGACACAGGTCCAACGGACATTAGACTCATTCATCGCAAGCGGTTTGTTAGCCGCGGATCATTTTTGGGTTAGCGACCCTGAATTCTCGCCATCGCAACTCGCGCTCTGATATCTGCCCGCCCCATTCCAATTCCTGAATCCCGATCCATCAAGCGACTCCCAAGCAGTCTCCTCACCATCAATCCGAGGACCCGCCATTTGCCACGGCCCCGTACGGGCACCAGATCACGTGATTATCGGGGCGGTTGATATCCTGCACCTTGTGTGTTTGCGGATCGGGAATCCCCTGAACCTGCGTCCAGGCGAACCAGGCGACGTGCCCATCGGCAAATAGCAGGAAACCTCCGTGCCGGTGCCGGGTGGTGAACCGTGTGTTGCATGCCTTCGCCTGCCCAATATTGCTTACATATCCCTGAGTGATAAGGTTATAGCCCTGAGGGTTAAGGTAATAGTTGTAGACCTCAGGCTCAGAGCTAAACTGATATTCTCCATACTGCGTCATTTTTTCGGTCATGATAACCACGTCAGACCCCGGCCTGAGCTGCGCCAGCTTCACGTGGGTAACGTTTATCCCGTTGGTCAAGCCTGTGAAGAGTTTCGAGTTCATCACGTAACTTTGAAAAAATGGATAGGGTATCACTGTGTGCCCATAGTTGTTCGGGGGCTTGGGCGTAGTATCCGTTCCATAGAGCCCGAAGAAATCGCCCGTAGTCATGTTGGCGGGATCACTAGGGGTGACAGTGGGTGAAGGTTTGTAAAAAATCTCGGCCGATTTGGGGCTCGTACCCGCCGCCGACGCTGCCGCCGCCGCCAACGCCGTGCCCGTCAACGAGGCCGGCGGGCCCGCGGTTGGACACACCCAAATGCTGTTCCCCCCCGCGGTCGGAAGATTCTCCGGCCTGCCGTTGAACAGGTAATCAGCCATCATCGAATAGTAAGACCGATTGTTGACCAGAGGAGGCAGTGCGTTAAACCACAGCGACGTGTCGTTTACGCCATATGGAATATAATTCCCGTTGGAGTCGTACGCGGCGGCGCTTGGGGTCTTCCGCCCAATCAGGTTCGAACCCGTGTTGCTGCCATCCGGGCCATCCTCCGGCAGGAAGCCTTGGTTGGCATCCGCGTAAATCTGGAAGGCGAATCCGAATTGCCTGAGATTACTCGAGCATTGAACTTCCTGCGCCGCCTGCCGTGCCTTGTTCAACGCAGGCAGTATAATACCAACCAAAATCGCGATAATCCCAATAACAACAAGCAGTTCGACGAGGGTGAATCCCCAGCGCCCCGCTTTTTCTCTCTCGTTATCCAATAGCCTTCCCGGTCAATTCAGGCGCGGAACATTAGAGCGGTGCTGTTAGCAAATAATTAGCGGCGGCCTAAGAAATGGTCAGCACGGAAGAATTTTGGACCAGATTCATTTATCTTTCATCCCCAGCCGGTTTCGGCCCCGCCAATCAGGTCCTTGTAAGCTACCGGGATATCCTATTATTGCTCTTGCATTGTGCCCGACCGCGTTCGCCGCATCGAATCCGTTTCGGTCGGAAATCGCTTCCCAAACTTCCAATACCCCCCTTATATCCGGTACAAACGGTACATCCGCTCCAAACCAACCCCATTTTTCCGTCGATGTCTGCGGAATCTCGCCGTATGTTGGGCATACTCTCTGGCAAACGTGTTCCATATTGGCCCGGGAAAAATGGTTGGCGATCTGGCAATACAAGATGAAAATTTGCGCGCTCCCGCCGTGGCCCCCGTCCGGACCGCGCCCTCGGTTTCCCCATCCCCGTCGCATCTGCGGCATCTCGAGGGCCTCCGCGGCCTGGCTGCCATCATCGTCACCCTTCAGCACGTCTACTTTCACACCCTTTGGGGCGCCAATCTCACCGGATGGCGGGCAAAACTCAGCACGGGTTTATGCTGGCTGTTTCCCGGCCGCGCGGCCGTCGCCGTCTTCATCGTCTTGTCCGGCTATCTCCTCATGCGCCCCGTCGTTCGCCAAGGAACCGGCCAAATGCCCGGCGGAACCTGGGCCTACCTTCGTCGCCGGGCCAGACGCATTCTGCCTCCCTATTACGCCGCGCTCGCCTTTTCCATCGCTTTGATTCTTGCCGTCCCATTGTTGAAAACCCCCGTTAGTCCCGAATGGGCCGACGCACTCCCCGCCTTCGGATTCAACAACCTCGCCGCCCATCTTCTGCTGATTCACAATCTCTCCTGGTACTGGGCCTCCAAGACCGATCCGCCACTCTGGACCATCGCCACCGAATGGCAGATTTATTTCCTCTTCCCGCTGATTTTGCTGCCGGCGTGGCGGCGGTTCGGCAACGCCGGCTCCGTTGGAATCGGCCTGGCGCTCGGATTGGGCCTTTATCTGTTGACCGGCAAGGGACACGCCGCCGCCCCATGGTTCCTTGGATTATTTGCCCTCGGCGCCGCCGCCGCTTCCACGCCGGCACGCCCATCCGCCGATCGATCCGTCCGGCTCTTCGGCTGGCTCGCGGTAATCCTCCAAACCATCTTTGCCGTCATCACATTGGAATGTGCCTTCGGAATGCTCCGCTTTCTCACTGTCGAGGGATTGCCCGGACTCTGGCCCGATTACTGGGCCTTTGACCTGCTCATGGGGTTCTCCTCGGCTTGCTTCCTCGTCTTCGCCGCTTCCACCAAATCCAACTGGCTGGTGAAATTGCTGTCCTCCCGCTTTTTCGTCCGCGTCGGCGTCGCGTCCTATTCACTCTATCTCATTCACGATCCCATTCTCGCGGCCCTAAAAATCCCCCTGGACCGCATTCACTTCGGACCTTGGCAGCAATTCATCGCCATGATCCTGGCCGGCGGATCGATCGTCGCCCTGGCAACCTATCTCTTCCACATTATTTTCGAGCGCCCCTTCATGACCGCCGCCCGCGTCCGCAGCGCGGAAAGCTGAGGTGAAATAGGCGACGCGGTCGCGCCGTTCACCCGATCCAAAGGCCTTCGATACGGATCTGCATGCCCTGAGGCGTGCGATTGAGATAGTTGATCAAACCGCTGTGCCGCCATTGCAGCATGCACATCCGCGGCTGGAAAAAGTAGCGGGCGCCGATGCGCAGTTCTGTGCGGGATTCGGTCACAAGGCCTTCGTAAGCCTCGGCGACGTAGTAGCCCAGGTCTTTGAATCCGCTCTCGCGCGGCTTTAGCGGTCCGGTGACGCACCAGGCGATGACGCCGGTGCGGCGATCGACCTCGGTGGCAATTCCACAATGGGTAATCGGACATCCGCACGACATGCCCAGCGGCCGGCCAATCAGCACGTCGCCGGGACATATCTCCATTTCGCGCGTCAGAATCGGATTGTGAGGGAGGATGATCTCGCGCGGGCCGGGTTCCTCCGGGAACTTCTCCAGAAAGAAGTCAAAAGGCCGGCTCAGCGAATCGATCCAGTCCGGCGTCCCCGCGGGGCGGTCCTGCTCCAGCACCGGCAATCGCACCGGTTTTGCCGGCGGCGCGTCGGGTTGGTTCTTCAGATGCACGCAGCGGCGGATCATCTCGGGCCGCCGGCCGAGGCTTTCGGCCAGTTCCGAACAATGTCGATATCCGCACAAACCGCAGTCCAGTCCGGGCAAGGTTATTGTGCTGGTCGAGTTCATGGAAGCATTTCTCCTCAAGGAACCGCGACGAAACTCGGTTGCGGGACTCCATCGCGCCTGAGATCGCGCACCAGGCCGGCGAGGAGATCGACGAACAAATCAACCTCCTCGCCAGTGCTGAACCGGCCAAGCGAGACGCGGAGCGACCCGCGGGCACGCAGCGGGTCGAAACCCATGGCGGAAAGAACGTGCGAGGGTTGCGCGGCCCGATTGGAACTGCACGCGCTGCCCGTGGAGGCCGAGACCCCGGCCTCGTCCAGGGCAAGCATGAGTCGGATGGCGTGGCCTTCCAGGCCGTCGAATCCGAGGCACGCCAGACCCGGCAGGCGATAATAGCGGTGGCCGATGAGATACGCTTCGGGCACGGTCTCCAGGAGATGGTCGGTGAGGCGTTGGCGAAGCTGTACGATCCGCGCCGATTCCTCCGCCATTTCCTGCCGGCACAGTTCGGCGGCCGCGCCCAGGGCCACGATGCCGGGAACGTTCTCGGTGCCGGACCGGCGGTCTTGTTCCTGCCCTCCGCCGCGAATAAGCGGACACAGCCGCGTGCCTTCGCGAATGAACAAGGCGCCGACCCCCTTGGGACCGTACAATTTGTGCGCCGAGAACGACAACAGATCGATCTGAATCCGAGTCATATCCAAAGGGATCTTGCCGACCGCCTGCGTCGCATCCACGTGGAAGGGAATCCCGTGTTCGTGAGCAATCCGGCCGCATTCGCAAATGGGCTGAAGCGTTCCGATGACGTTGTTCGCGGCCATGATGGAGATCAGCCGGGTTTCGGGCGTGATCGCGCGCACCAGGTCGTCGGGGTCCACGATGCCATCCTGGCCAACCGGCAGCCGCGTCACTTGAACCAGCGGCGGGCTAAAGCTGCGGCACACTTCCAGCACCGACGGGTGCTCGATGGCCGTGGTTATCAGATGGCAGGCGCCGCTTGAAAGGGAACCAACGATGCCGCGGATCGCCAGGTTGTTTGATTCGGTGCCCCCGCTGGTGAAGCAGATTTCCGCCGGCTTGGCGCCCAGCAGCGCGGCGACGCGCGCGCGGGCCAGATCAATGGCCTCCCGAGCCTGCCGCCCATCAACGTGCACGCTGGACGGATTGCCAAACAGGCGCGTAAAAGCGGCGCGCATGGGCCGCAGAACGCGCGGGTCCACAGGCGTGGTCGCGGCGTTGTCAAAGTAGATGCGGCGCGCGCCCATGGTGCTTTACTCCCCTCTATAAAAGACCTGGTTTTCCAGCGGCCGCACGACCCCGAAATGCGACTGCCAACCAATGTCCTTCTTGCCCACGCAGATCGTGCAGGTGCCGACGGGGGGGTTGCCGCGAAGCTGAAGACGTGCCGGAGTCTCGGGGAACGACTCGATCGCCTGGAGCAGCGGATCTATGCCGATCCCGCGCAGGCCGTCCACCTCACGGACCTTAACCGCCGGGGCCGCGTCCATAATGCGGGCGCGAAACACCTCGCGCTCGGCCTGCGACACCAGGTCGATCTTCGTCACCACCGCAATGTCCGCCAAGCTCAACATCGGGCCGATCTTCCGCGGCAAATTCATGCCGCTGGTCGCTTCCAGCACCACGATTCCCAGGCCGCCATCCACGTAGGGCGAGCAGCGAAGACACAGGCCCGCCGTTTCCACCAGCAGCACGTCCGCTTCCGCTTCCCTAGCCCATCGCAGCGCGTCGCCAAGCACCATCACGCCGCAATGATCCGGACAAAGTTCCCCCGAGTAGACCTTCTTGGTCGCAATGCCGAATTCCTCGTGCAGTTCGGCATCCTCAGTGGCATACTGCACGTCGAGCTTCAGGAACGCCACGTGCTGCTCGCGGGCGCGCAGCGACCGGATCAGGTGACGCAGCACCGACGTCTTGCCCGTGGTCGCCGGTCCCGCACAGACAACGAGTTTCATACCAATACCTCCAGTTCGCTTGCACCCAGCTCCTCGCCCAGACGAATCTTGTTCCGCAGGTTCGCCAGTGCGTCATCCAGGCGATGCACCTTGGCCGAAAGCTGCCGTTCCTGGTCGCTGAGATGCATCACCTTCATCATCATGCCGCCCGACATGACCACGCGCGTGTCCGAAAGCAGCGCGATGTACGGATCGTGTGTGACAAACAGAAAAATCTTTCGGTATTGCCGTAGAAGCTGAAGCGCGCGCGAGCGGTGGATGCCCGCGTTCTCGATCTCGTCCAGCAGGATGATCGGAGCGTTGCCGATGATCACCGCGTCGGCGATGAGCATGGCGCGGGTCTGACCGCCGGAAAGTTCCGTCATGCGCGAGGTATCGGAAATCGGCTCGCCGGTCAGTTCGTTGGCGAACGCCACGGTCTGCCCCGACAGGTCCTGCGCCTTGGAGCGGTCCGTTTGGCGGATGCCGGCATGAATCGAGAGGAACTCACGCACCGGCAGGTCGGAGAGAAAGTTGGTGTGTTGCGTGATGATCGCCACCGGGTTGCGCGCGGGGTTCTCGCGAAACTCCGCCGGTGGAAGCTCCCCATCCAGCAGAATCGTCCGCCGGCTTGGAGTCTGTCCGTCGGCGAACAGAGCGATGTCGTTGATCAGCGTCGTCTTGCCCGACCCGGTGGGCCCGACAATGCTGATGATGTCGCCCATCTGGAAGTCCAATTGTTGGATCGGCTCGGAATGACCGGCCTTGCCCATGCCGCCGCGGATGGTGATGCTCGTGATCAGTTGACGTCTCCTTACGCTCTCATCCAACGCAAAGTGTGCGCCGTCAAACCAAACAGCGTTGGCGGTCCAAAAACGCGGTTACAGTAAAACGATGTGCAAACTCCCATCATATATCGCGGAATATCCGTTGCTTTAGATAGATTTACTGTTATACTGAACGGAAATACCATGTCGCTTTTGCTAATGGCTTGGCGGGAAATCGGCCGTCATCTGGAGCTTCCAGAGGTTCTGCGCTGCCTATTGCCGGATTTGCGGAACCAGCTTGGCGCTGGGATGGTCTTGCTTCAGCGACTGGACGTACCCGGCGGGCGGATCGAGACGGCGGCCTGCGCGCCGGCCATGGAATCCAGCACGCCCGGCGGACGCCCGCCTCCGTCGCCCCAAATCGTTGCCGACCTGGCGAGTTGGTGCCGGCGCGGACAACTCGTCCATGGACTGGATGCGGTGCGACAATTCGAGCTTGATCCGCTTTTGCCTCCCTGCGACGAGTCCCGTGACCTGCTGGTGGCTGGGCTGCACCAGTCGGGCGAGCAAGACGAGAGCAACGAGCCGCACCCGGGGGCGATGGTCCTGCTCAGGGGTGACACCGGCGCCTTCACGGCCGAGCAGGTGGCAATCGTGCGCGAGCTCGTCGAGCCGTTTGCCGCCGGTCTCCACAACGACTACCGCCTCCGCGAACTGAAAACGCTCCGCGAGGCGGCCGAAGCCGAGAACCGCGCGCTGCTCACCCGCCTGGGTCGCAAAACCGTCAGCGACACCATCGTCGGCGCCGAAGCGGGTCTGGCCGCCGTGATGGAGCGCGTGCAATTGGTCGCGCGCTCCGATGCGCCCGTGCTGATTCTGGGGGAAACGGGCACGGGCAAGGAAGTCGTCGCCCGCGCTATCCATGCCCGCTCCAAACGCTCGCAGGGGCCCATGATCCGCGTCAACTGCGGCGCTATCCCGCCGGAACTGGTCGATTCCGAATTGTTCGGACACGAGCGCGGAAGTTTCACCGGCGCCACCGCCACGCGCATGGGGTGGTTCGAGAGGGCTGATGGCGGAACGCTGTTCCTGGACGAGATCGGCGAACTTCCGCCCGCGGCCCAGGTCAGGCTCCTCCGCGTGCTGCAGGATGGAACCTTCGAACGCGTCGGCGGACAAACGACCCTGACCGTGAACGTCCGCGTCGTGGCGGCCACGCACTCCGACCTGCATCTCCTGGCGGGCCAGCGCATGTTCCGCCAGGACCTGTGGTATCGCATCAGTGTCTTTCCCATCCATCTGCCCCCGCTACGAGATCGCGTGCAGGACATCCCCGCGCTGGCCACCCACTTCGCCTTGAAAGCCGCCAAGCGGCTCGGCCTCCCGCCGGCACTGCCGACTCCCCAGGACATGCGCAGCCTGACCGTCTACAACTGGCCGGGGAACGTCCGCGAACTGGCATCCGTGATCGAGCGCGCCGCGATCCTCGGCGACGGCCGAAGGCTTGAAGTCGCCAAGGCCCTTGGCATCGGGCAGCCCACCCCTTTGCCCACGGGATCGACAACCCCATCCATTCCGCCCGCTGCCGAATCGCCCCCACTGACGCTTGACTCAATGGCCGCCCGCCACATCGAAGCGGCGCTAAGGGCGTCCCATGGCCGCATCGAAGGTCCGTTCGGCGCCGCCAAGGCCCTGGGCATCAATCCGCAAACCCTCCGCTCGCGCATGCGCAAGCTGGCCATCAACTGGCGCCAATTCCGCACATGATTTTCGCCAACGAAAAAGGCCCGTAATTTCCGAGCCTTTCCGGTGGTTCGATTTCACTCCCGAAAGCCCGCGGATAGCCATCCGCGGGTTGTCTTGTCCACAAAAAACTCCGAATTAACCCACCTCCGCCTTTCCGAGCCATGCGAACGCTCGCATGGCATTCAAGTACCCGCGACAGGATTCGAACCTGTGACCTCCGGTTTAGGAAACCAGCGCTCTATCCAACTGAGCTACGCGGGCTCGTTTTTGAAACGCTATCGCGGTTTTTGCTCCGAAGCAAGTCAGTCACTTCCGATGCCTGCCGATCAGTGAAAATCACCGGATTTTCGGGGCGATTTTGTACATTTTGGGGCGGATTTTGGGGTGCCGGATGGCTGCCGGTCAAAGTCGGTCCGTGTCCACCACGTGTCCACCTCATGTCCACCTGATGATCGCCCGAACCATTCACCGCACCGCCGGTTGCATTCACGGCCAGTGATGAGGCCGGTGCAAAATCGGTCGCGGGAAGCCGTTTTATTGCTTCGTACATCTCGGATACGCGGGCAAGTGTGTAGCCGTCCGTCTGATCCCCGCTTGCGTGCCGCATCAATGCACGCCGTGTAGCGTGACTGCATCCGGTCGCATCGAGCCGCTTGGCGAACGTGTGACGCAGCCCATGAAAATCGGCACGGCGCCCGCTCGCATCCGATTGCTTGATGCCCGCCTTCGTCAAGTCCCGCAGCATCGTTCGGCCTTCCGGCAGGCACCGGAACAATTTCACTTCGGGCATACCGGGTGTGAGGGCCTTCAATGACTGCACGAGGTACGGATGCAGCGGCAGTGCGGTCGCTTCGCCGGTTTTGGTTTGTTCGGGGCGAAGTTGAAGAATCGGGATTACCGAGTCCAGATGCAGATCGCCCCAACACACGTCCTCAAGTTCTTTTCGCCGCAGGCCGGTGAATGCGGGGAAAGCATATTTAAGCCGGCGAGACGCCGGGCAGGTTGCGAGCAGTTTGGCCAGCTCGTGTTCGGTCAGAGGACGGCGAGCACGCCGCTTGATAGCCTTCTTTACGTTGCCACGTTTCAATCGGGCCAGGGGATTCGCCAGCAGCCGATTCGGGACGCACCAATTGAGAAACGCTTTGACGCGCGTGAGATATTGATTGGTGTAGGCAACCGTTTTGCCTTGAGTCTGCAACGCCGATAGGACGCGGGAAGCGGATTGCTGATTAACATCCGCCAGGGATTTCCACCCGGCCAGGTCGATGAACTGCCGCACCATGTACCGAACGATCCGGTAATGCTCATCAGTTACCGTGCGCTTGATTTCCTCCAAATACTCCGCGACGTGCTGCAATAGTGGCTTTTGCACCGAATCCATTTGCGGCGTGATGACGCCGGCTTCGTGCAATTCCTGGTCGCGGATGATTTCAGCCCATCGCTGTTGCGATGCCCGCTGATCGGTGAACAGCTTGAACCACTTCCAGCGGCCATCCACCTTTCGCCGACCATACCAGCACGGAAGGTCCATTCGATACGTTGAGCCGTCAGTACGGCGAACAATTTTCGACCGTCTCTGGACAGCGAGCCATCGGCATTCGGTTTTTACGGAAATCATGTGATGCACCTCGCGTTATCGTGCCGGCGATTGCGTTGCAATCCAACGTTCGATTGTTTCCCGCTTCCACAGCCGCAATTTACCGCCGATGCCGATATCGGCCTTGGGAAATTGCCCGGATGACATCAACCGGAACAGGGTGCGGGAAGCAATCGGAACATAATATCTCCGGATCATCGCCAGAGTCAGCAAAGCCGGCGGATTTTCCGCCTCCAAAACCGTCGTTTCAATCTGCATCGCGCTCTCCAATCTGTGATTCTGAACGCGCGGCTCATGCGCGGCCATATTTCCTTTGACTGTACAAGCGGGTCGATTACAGCCTGTGGCCGCAGAACACGCCCACATATCTATTGGCACGAAACGCACCAATATTTCAGTGAGACTACGAAAATTGCAGTCAAAGCGGGTGCTAAGGTTGCCAGAGAGCGACGCCAACTCTCGGAGCGGCGTCGATTAGTTGTGCGTCAAGGGTGCAGAGCGGCAATCCCAATCGGCTCGCCAACTCCAAATAGCAGGCATCATAGACGGTCAAATTATGCGTTCGGGCCAATGCAAAAACGTCCGCTTCGACGGGGCCTTCGTCCACGTCCGTCAGCGGATCAACGTTCAAAAGAAACCGGGCGGATTGCTCCGGCTCGATGCGTCCACGTCGTTCGTTGATGACCAAAATGTTCCTTATCTCATACCAGAACAGCGACGGGACGATTGCCCCCTCAATGGTTGCTGCCTGTAATGCCGCCGAGGTCCATGCCGTCCGCTCGTCGGCGAGCGCCCAGGCAGCAGCAACGGAACAATCGACAACAATCGCCATCTTAGTATTTGTGCCCGGCGTGCTTGTCGGCGATTAATTCTTTAATCGTGGATTTCCCCTTCACTTGAGTTGCCAGCTTGCGGATGGATTCCGCCGCCGCCGCCCGCTCGGCGGGCGTGCTCTTGTGGAATTGTGCCCAAGATGCACCTTTCCCCTTGGCGTCCGATGCCGCCATTTCGTCGAGATAGGCTTCAAGCGAGACATGCCGTGCGGCAGCAGCAGCTTGCAGCCGGGCTAATATCTCATCGGGGATTTTCACTGTGGCCACGGTAATGTCCTCTTGTTTCCGCCAAAGCGTACCACATTCTATGCGGGTTCGCAGCAGTTTCCTTAATCGACCTGAATAGTCCGCCCAAAGGGTGGCCGGCATGAAATGCCGCGTGCCTGTTCGGATCGAAATTTCGCCTTCAGCGGACCGTCAATTTATGCGGCAATACTCTTTGCTATCGCTCGCGACACCAAAAACCGCAGCGAATTTCTCCTGGCAGCCAAGCATGGTCGGGCCATCTATCCGTATATTCCGTCCAGCCTACCGCCCGCGACCCGACAACCGCTAAATGTTCGTCGAGAATTGGAAAATGGGGTGATCCGAAGCAAACCAAAACGACACCGACGTGCGATGTGTGTTCCGTGCGTACCCCATGAAGAAGTTTGTCCACGTCTTTAGCAGCTCTTTCTATATGCGCTCCAAAATTTGGATTTTGGCGCCGGCGAATATTGCAATCCTTGTCATCGTTGGCGAACAGATTTCGCCAAGCCCCCTTGACTTCCAACCACGCCCCCCGCAGACCATTCCCCCTTACGAGTAAATCGCACTCACCATCGCTGCACGGATATCCTGGTCTGACTTCACATTCGTACCCTTGGCCGTCCAATATCTCCGCGATCCGATCATGCATCGCATTTTCCCTCGCTTCCCCGCGACCACTCTTGTACGCACGATTTCGGAAAACACTGTAGTCGCGTAAGCCTGTGGGCCAATCATCCACGACGGGCGTTGCTTCCTCGTCCATCTGTCTTAGTGCGGAAAATAGCTGTCTTGCGAGTTGCATGAATCACATTCGATGCAATGAACTTACGGGCGGCAAATGTAAGGAATTTTGGTCGGTAAAGCTATCGGAACATCGCCGAAATCAAGTCATCGGCAGTTCCCTGCCCCCAATGCCGACATTATACGCTCCACGAATCGGCCTCAAGGTACTACTCCATGAGTACATGGAGCCTCTTCTCCGACGGTTCCACCTTGACCCCGATTCGCTCCGCTGAAAGAAAATCTGTCCGCCATCGGGGGCAGGGAGAAATGCGGTTCAGGAAAGAAAACCAGTAACGTCTTGAGTGAGCCACGTTGAGGAATCGAAACCGGGAAGCGAATCGAGCTTCGTCACCCGATACGAACAGCCGATCCGTTTGGGAGCCGTCCGCCGCCGTCGCAGGCGTTCCCGGATGATGGCACGTAACCTGTCCTGGTCCTTGGCCGTAAATCGTTGTGAATGGCAGCCGCCGCCTACCCGCCCGTAGCGGATGCTTACCGTCCAATCTTCCAGCAGATCCCTGCCAACCGTGATTTCGTAGAGGCGATGATGATTCAAGTCGTCGTGGTGGGCTTCCAGGGCAATCGTGAGCAGGTTTTCCATGCGGCGATAAATTCCTTGTCCCCTTCCCGGAATCGTGATACCCCAGCCCTGACCATAAACTATAGTTTTTGGCCACTGTAAAGGGATTTCTGCAAGCCGCTGAAAAATCGAGGGGCCAGGATGGCGAGCCAGGGGGAGGTTTTTGGCCAGGGGGTGAGTGACCGTTTGCGCGTCGGACTCTACGCCCGGGTTTCGACGCACGACCAGCAGACGTTGCCCCTTCAAATCTCGGCAATGCGGGAATATGCCGAGCGGCGGGGATGGACGGTCATCATGCAGATCGAAGAAATCGGGTCGGGCGCCAAGGATCGACCGGCACGCAACGAAATTCTGGCCGCAGCCAAACGAAGGGCGATTGACGTTGTGCTGGTTTGGAAGCTCGACCGATGGGGACGGTCACTGCTTGACCTGATTACGACGTTGAAGGAATTGTACGCCGTCGGCGTCGCATTTGTATCACTAAATGATTCGCTTGATTTCACAACGCCGAGCGGCCAGGCGATGGCGGGAATGTTGGCGGTGTTTGCCCAATATGAACGCGACATACTGCGGGACCGCGTCAAGGCGGGCATTGCTGAGGCCAGGAAAAATGGCAAGCCACACGGAAGGCCAGCATGTGCAAAGATACTGGCGGATGAAATACGCCGGTTGTCTCAGCGCGGTGTCAGCCAGAGCCAGATCGCGAAACGACTGGAAATCGGAAGAACGTCTGTTCGGCGAATTCTTCAAACCAAAACCTTCGGGTCAGACAACACGCCTCATGAGATTGCCTGACATTAGGCTGGTGCTGGAG
Organism: Tepidisphaeraceae bacterium; assembly: GCA_050010915.1. GTDB lineage: Bacteria > Planctomycetota > Phycisphaerae > Tepidisphaerales > Tepidisphaeraceae > PALSA-1353. Next base: position 65,669 of record JBEKKC010000002.1, read on the forward strand.
CGAAAACGTAATGATGAACTTTGTTGTCGCCAGGTTCTTGCATGTGGATTAGGTACAGGTTTGGATCGTTGACTAATTTGATTGTGTGAGAATTCAAAAGTCCAATTATCCGATCGAACCATCCTTGGATGTTTCCTTCGTAATAACCATAATCCACTTGCGATCCATAAGGGTTTCCAGCATGCATTATGGCTCCACATTTCTCGTAAAGCTTTAAGAATTCTGCCTTGGTGAGGAATCCGTCCTTCTTATCTTGCAAATCTCTTTTGACACCCGGTTTGCCCGCGGGCAACTCAACGATGGGACGAGGATAAAAGTCTGGATTAACGCGCTCAATGTCCTTCAGAAGATATTGAGCGTTCCAGCACGTTGCGAATTCAGCGTAGACCTTCGAGAATTCATTTTTGTTTGCAACCAATGAGCCAAGTGCAATCAGCTCAAGTATTTTTCTAAACTGCAAATACGCGGACTCGATTGTCGACGCTTTGAAAAGTGCCGAGGCAACCCCAGATTTGAAGGCGTTAATAACAGCAATCCTATGCTTAATCTCCGCCATCAAGTTGCAATATTTGATGATGTCCGGTTCTGGCATTGAGATGGATGAATAGTCAGACATGCAGCCTCCCTGCATAGCGACAAAATATTTCCGGCCTGTTCGCTGTCACCAAACAATTTCCTCGATAGTCAGCACCAAATCACGCGATCTGATGATATTCGACCTACCTGCCTCTTGCACCCACGCCACGCGGTGGCGAGCGATTCCTTGAAACAACCGAACTTCGGGCCGCACTTCGACGTTGAGATTGCGCCCTTTAATGCGAATCGTATCGCCGTGCACTTGTAAGAGAATGCCTTCGGTCGGATCGAATTCGATACGCTCGATCCATGAATAGGCAACGGCCAGGACGTTGTCGGATTTCTTTCGCAGTTCCAGCATTGACGCCCGCTCGCGTATTCCCCGCAGCCAGCCGAACGAATGAAAATCATCGACGGCGCCGCCGTCGCCGGAGGGAGCCAAGTCGAATCGATCCTCAGCCAACCGCCCAGGACGATGATGCAGAAACTTATCTGTCATATTCGATCCCCTCGCGTGTCGGCATGCGTTCATCCCGTGCCCGCGACATTTCCGCGAATCGCTCCATTTGCATTCGGCGAACGTGGTAATCTCGATCCATGACCAATTCCGTTGCCGACAACCGCTCATCGGAACGGCTGACAGCATCGAGCAGAGATTCTTTATCGTCAGTGTAGACCGTGGCCTGTTGCCGTGCCCGTGAAACCGACACATAAAATTGCTCACGCGATGAAGCGGGGAACGATTCGGAGGATTGCCCGATGAAAACCCGATCCACGGTTTTGCCCTGGCTGGCGTGGCTGGTCACAACGTAGCCGTAATCAAGATGCCCGAAGTCTTTGCCGACGGTCCAGCCGTTGTTGAGGACGATATCGCCTTGCCGGGTGAACCCATCCACGACATATTGCGAACCGTTATTGAGCCGATGCTTGCCATCGGCGGTTTTGCCGTTTTGGGTAATGCGAACCGAATCGCCGGCAGCAATGCCAATCTTGCGGGTTCGATACGCCTGGAATTTGCTCGCTTGATTTAGCGGCAATTCGCCGTTGCCAGCGACAATTCGCTCGCCCTTGCTATGCCCCCGGGCGTTTTGCTGGAACACCAGAACATCGCCCGGAGCATAGTTCACCGCGTCCCCTCGTTCAGCTTCCGTCAGATTCCGCTTTTCCAACACCGAAAATTCTCGTTCATGCGAATCCAACCGCCCGATGGTTTTAAGTGATTCGCGGATATGCCCAGTAATCCGCTCGCCCTCGACATGCGTGGGGCTGACAACCAGGGCCGATTTTCCTGCGGCGACAGTCGTCACGTAATCGTCCGCTAAGGCCTTGTACCGCTCCCCTTCGGGGACTTCCTTTACCCAGCCCATGCGGTCAAGTTGCTGAAATCCCTTTTCAGTCCGCCCTCGGCTAAGTAATTCGACGGCCCGCTTGTACTCACCCTTTTGCCGCTGAATCTCTTTAATTTCAGCGGCAACGCATCCGGCCTCGGATTCCAGCAGACGCAATGCCGCACCATGCTCCACCGATCCATGTTGCCGGCGGTCGCCGGAGAGGATGACACGGGCATCCAGTTTGTCGGCCAGGTCGAAGACCTGTCCCATCGTTTTCGTTCCAATTAACCCGGCTTCGTCGATCCAGACGACTTGATCCTTGATTTGTGCGTGCAATTTCTCATCGACGAGAAGGCGAGCAACGGTATCGGCATTCTCAAATCCCTCTTTGGCGAGTACACCCCGACTGGCATTGGCGGAGGGGGCGAAAGTGAATACCTTGCTGCCGCCGGACTCGATTGCGGAAACTGCCTCACGCATCATCGTGGTTTTGCCGACGCCGGCGGCACCGTTAACGATAATCACCCGGTCGGAGGAATTCAGCACATGCTCAACCGCCCGACGTTGTCCGGCATTGAGCTTGGCATCGCCGAATTCATGCGGTCCGTTGCCGAGGCGCGAACACGTGCCCCGCCCATCGCGGGCAAACTTCAGCATCCGCGTTTCCTCCGTCAGTACATCATGGGAAGTGACCAGCTTTCGGCCATCCCGCTCCCCAAACACCAGATCATGTTTTCGAAATGCGGACTCGACGGATTGATAGCCCGTCTTGCCCACCCCGTGTTTGAGTGCCTTGGCCAAGACGGTCCGCTCCGGTACGACCGAATTTCGCTCGAAGCAATGATTGGCAGCGAACGTCACAGCCTCTTTGCCAAGTGTGGGATCTTCCGGCAATGCCGGGCTGCCGATGCTTACCGCAACGCGGTTAATGGCGTCCTGATCCTCGACAGGCAGGCGGGACCGCCATTCGGCCTGCAATTCGGAGAATGGCATATCCTTCTTTTTGCTTTCCCGTGTCCGGGCACCCAGGGAATCTTTATCCGCAGGGTTTGTGATGCCCGCCTCCTTTGCCATTTCCTCAATCTGCGCCGTCCGGCGTGAAAAAGTTTTGATAACTGATTTGGGCATGTCCGCCAGTTCCCATCCGGCTTTCGTCCGCTCGACTTCAAGTCCCAATTCCTCCATTCGCCGAGCGAAGCGGGAATGAAACGTCGCCTCATAGAACGGGGCATCCCGCTTGAGTTCGCGGAACTGGCCGGCCTTCCAGCGGTTTTCTGTTTCGTCGAACGTCGCGTTGAAGACGAAGCAATGGGCATGGAGATGCGGGTCAGGAATGCCATCCACTGGCCGGGACGTGAAGTGGGTGAACTCACCCCAGGCCATGTTGCCCGTCGTGCGTTCCTCATTCTTACCGTTCACCCGCACGCGGGTTTTCATATCCCGCTCGACATCCCGCATGGTCTCATCGACGGAGGTTTGGAACGCTTCCAGAATCCGATCATCCCGCGTCAGGCCGTAGAGCACGGACACGCTCTTGGGGACGTGAAAGTTGAAGTCATAGCCGACCGTCCGCTCCTGATTGCGGCGGGCAGTCAGAGGCAGCCCTGTTGCGGGGTCGCGGTTGTCGCACAGGGCATCCCACGCCACCTTGTCGATGGTCCCGCTCAGGCCCAGGCGTCCGGCACCCTGCCCACGCCATTGGCCGACGAGCTCCTGGCCCTCGGAGTAATAGTCCGCCGTGCTGTAATAGCCCATAGCGCCGGCGACCGAATTGTTTTGAATGATGCGTAGCATTGGCCAGTGTAACCCCAAACTGATTTACAAATCGTTAATCTCAGGCGCGCACAATCCGCCTATCCTGTATTGGGTCGGAACGGCTGATTATTTCAGGGAACGCCTACCGAATTGTGGCCTGCTGGCACCGACGCCGCATGACCCCAATGCCATGAGAAGTGCTATCCAACAGAATGCATTTGTCCGACAGACATCTTCCCTTAGCACTGCTAAGGAGGATTTTCCCCGGGAAATTCCTGAAAATCGTAAATCTGCAATTCTGTAATTGCGCCAATCCGCAATTCGTGATAACCGTGAAATCGCAATTCAGCCGAATCGGAATTTCACGGTGAAAATATGATCATTGGGCTTCTGAATCAGAAGGGCGGCGTCGGCAAAACGACCCTGGCCGTTCACATCGCCGATGCCCTGGCCCGACGCAAAATGAAGGTGCTATTGGTTGATGCCGACCCGCAGGGTTCGGCACTGGATTGGGCCGCGTCCCGCACCAGCGATCCGCTGTTTCCCGTTGCCGGATTGCCCCGGCCATCCATTCACAAGGAGTTGCCCGGCTTGGCCCAGGGATACGAGCACGTCCTGATTGACGGTCCGCCCAGGGTGTACGAAGTCGCCCGGTCTGCCATCATGGCCAGCGACCTTGTGCTGATTCCCGTCCAGCCATCGCCTTACGACGTGTGGGCCGCGAAGGAGATCGTGGACTTGTTGCAGGAGGCGAAGGTTTTTAAGCCCGACCTCAAATCCGCTTTTGTGATTAATCGTAAAATCGTAAATACGGCTCTTGGACGCGACGTGGTGGAAGCACTGGCCGAATATCCCGTGCCGGTATTGAAGACGGCGATCTGCCAACGGGTGGCCTTTGCCGAGTCAGCAGGGCATGGCCAGAGCGTATTTGAGACATCGCCCGACAGCCAGGCCGGCGACGAGTTGACCGCGCTCGTAAACGAAGTTTTGGAGCTTGCCACATGAAGAAAGTCAGCTTTAGTCCCAAACCCGCCGGATCGACGGCCCGGCTATCGCCGGATGAATGGATTGGGGACAAGGATGCCAGGCAGCCCATGAAGCGGCTGACCATTGACGTGCCGCTGGACCTGCACAAGCGAATCAAAAGTCAGTGTGCCATCGAAAATCTTGTTATGGCCGATGTGATTCGTCAATTGTTGGAAGAACGGTTTCCGCCGGACCGCCCAAAGGAGTTACAGACGTAAACACGATTAATCGTAGATACGACGAGGTGGACGCGTTGGCCAGATACCACGTGTCGTCGGTTTTGTAGAACCCACCCACCGCCGCCGGTAATTAATGCTTTCTTGATTCCAGTTTTTTATAGGAGTCTTTGACTGCTTGCAAAAGGGCAAGCACCGGCGTTGCGGCAACCGAAATGGGATCGGTATCCCCGTAACGCACAGTTAGTGCAAAGGCGCACTTGCCGCCTCCCTTCTTTGAAACCGCCGGCTGAGGCCACTGCCTGTTCGAGTCTCCCAGCAGAGCCGCCAATTGTCTGCGGTCCTCATCGGAAGCTTCGTCCGCGTAAACGCGGAATTCGAGGGAGCCGGGCGAAACGGTATCTGCGGCGCTGATGCTGAACCAAACATAGGCTACATCGTCCTCGCCAGCATTGCTTTCTATCCACCAACTACAGCCGCCCGAACCTCGCTCCTCCTTGAGGCGCCCATCTTTAATCTCCAAGCTTAACCGATCCCGCAGAGCATCTAGGAAGTCCGAAATATTGGATTCGAACTCTTCGCGCATCTCATCCACGACTTCGGCATATTCGGCATAAAGCTTCGCGGCCTTGCTGAATCCCTCAAATCCTTCACTCATGACGTGTCCTTTCAGGCAAGAGCATTTCGACTGCCGCCAAAAGTTCGATTCGACGCTCAAGGATACGAGAATCGGAGGCCCACATCGGATCGTTTGACCAAATAATAACGCGCTCGACTAATTCCCGCGCCCGCGCCTTCGCCGCAGTCGCACAGTTGAAAAAATGCGTGAATAACATTGCGTAGGCCGCGCCGGTGCCCGATTCTGGCGATAGCCCGTGATTGTCCAATACGCGAATCAATGCAAAGGCGAACTCCACAAACGTCGTCGCCTTCGCCTCGGCGTTCAGAGCAGGTAATCCCTCCGGCGTGACGAATAGCATCCTAACGGGAGTTTCCGGAGGCAGGTTGAATGTTTGCCGCACGGCCGCAGGGTAGCTGGCTGTTTGTGGTTTCCCGGACGGTGTATCGTGTTCGCGTGATCCAGTCTTCGTCTCAACCACAACAGTACCGCGTTGAAAGCGCAGAATGAGATCGGGAACTCCGTCTTCTGTCCAAATTTGGGTTTGCGGCTCGCACGGTGCGACTCCGCAAATGTCCCCTTCCAATCCAGCGGATTGAAGCCAAGAGCGTTGGCGGTCGATTGCGGATGGAGGATGCGTGTTGGGGGCGAGTGCCCACCTCATTAACTCCGTGTATGCATCCTCAACGAACCGGAGCCCAGCTACCTCAAGCAGGTCATCCCGAATCGTCCATCGACGCGCCGTCGCGGCCCGTGCCGCCAACTCCGGCAGGTGTTCGCGTAGCTCAGCAATAACCAACGGAAGCGACTTTCGAATGAATTCGCCGAATGCAGCTTCGAGGTTGGGGCGGGGTTCCTTGGCGACGACCCGTGCCGCCCCGGACTTGAGCAATGGATTTGCAAGTTGGACGAATTTGAGAAACTTTCTCTCTAAATCCGGCGGCGATTCTGCGTGGGAAACCCGCACAATCCCAGCCCTTTCGACGAAATTGCGAAACCTGGAAATGATTTCGTCGTTCATGCGTTTTCTACCCTGCCGACGCTCTTGGGTGCTGTCAAGCTAGGCGGCGTGCTTGTTATGGCTTTGAGCCAATGGCTTCTTTCTGCAAAGCCCTCACCCCGATTCGACTTTTCCTGGGGCCGTTCCCAAATCCGGGGCCGCAAGTGCTGCCGGTTCATTGAGCGGTAATTCTTCTTGCCGGCCAGCACCCTTCAAATGGTAGGTCCGCACGAAGGCGAGTCGGTCGCCGTTGAACATGAATCGAATGTTGATGAAGAAAACGCCGTCGCTTGTGCTGCGGTAGAGAAATTCCTTTTCCAATAACTCCCGCAGGCCCCGGCGGAAGGTGCGTTCATTCAGGCCGCGATCCTGGGCCATGTATTGGCTCAATTCGATTTTGTCGTTGCCGGGGTTTTCGCGGATTTGGCCATAGACCAGTTCAAAGACCGCCATGCCGGATTTCGACAGCCCGCACGCTTGCTTGATGCCGTCCAGGAATAATTTGACGAACCGGGTCGCGTCCACTTCCTCTTGCCACCAGAAGCCCATGCCGCCGATGCCTTTGATTTCGCCCGTGCCGTTGTCCAGGATGACGGCGGCCTTGCCGCCAGGCACTTCAAAACGCTTTTGCCGCGTTGCAAGCCCGTTCGACGGCGGGATGCTGGGATTCACGCGATAAACCGGAAGCCCGCGTTTGGTGGCGACGGGATTGTTTCCCACCAGCAAAACCTGTCCGTTTTTGGCCAATTTTCCCCCCATGATTTTGGTCGTGATTTACCATCACCCTGTCACTTTTCGGCCAAAATGGCAAGCAGTTTTTGGCCATCCGCGACCACAAACTGTCCGTTGATGACCCAAAACTGTCCGTTGCGTTTCAGATAAATCAACGGGTTACACGGTTCTCTTTTCTTATACTAAAAGCCCACCGAATTGATCCCGCCGCCGAGCGCGCCCAAAACGCTGGCGAAGGCGGCGGATTATCTCCACTGAGAATGGACAGATGACCACCAATGATGCGGGGAGATGGCAAAGACATCACCACTGCTGATGCATGAAGCCATACAAAGTCCCCACTGGGGGCCAATCAAAATAAGGCTCTAATCGTTGTACGAAGCTCACATCAATTTCGGCAAATGAATTTTCTTGAGGGTTGCTGCGTCCGATATTTCTCCCTCCATCAAGTTGTCAAAGGCAATGGACGATTGCCCTTACTGGCAAGTAAGTGAAATTCAGTTGAGCTTACGGGGAGGTTAGATGTCCAAGAGTTGGCTTATCTTTGTTACGCTCGCAGTTTGTCTAACCAGCGGTTCAGCGTTTGGTCAGACCACCGAACCTTCAGCTCAGCTAGACTATCGAAAACAAGAAGCTGTTCTTGCTAGCAAACTTCAGGCCGACAATGCCCGTCTTATCGCGACAACGGCGGCACAGGCAGCGGCACAAAGAGATTTCGATGCGGATAAGGCAAAACTCCACGATGTTTTGGTTTCTGATATCGATTCATCGGATGCAGATATTGCCGCCGGTAGGGTTGCTTTGTTTTTGCAAGACCCCACAGAAAATGGACGGCGGAAATGGGCCCATCCCGAATTGTTTCCGAAAGAAACCGAGGGGATGACAGTTTGGGGCGCGGCGGATGTTGACGTAATAAGTGTTCGGGATTTCTGGTTTGTAGTCGACGGGGAAGGCACCCTTCACGTCTCGGCGACCAAGCCCCCACGCTTAGACTTCTCCAACATGTCGAGGTGGGCTTATCCCGCAGACAAAGATGTACACGTAGGCCCCACCGACATAGATGAGGAAATTGACAGCCTTCACAAGAAACTTCATCTGGTGGCAGCCGCGTATCCAGAACACAAAAACGACTTCTACTCCTGTACGATCCTCTTTCAAAGCGAACGGCCACATTATACACCGACTGCATGGGACGATTCACGACAGGACTATGTCGGTGGTGATACGACCGAAGGAACGGTAAATGGGTATCCCGTCGCCGAGAACGGCAGCTATTACGGCGAAATCTCAACCGTCAACGGCTTGCCGAGAACGCACTACGTCAACGGGTACTACAGAGCCGACGGTACGTATGTTCGCAGCTATTATCGGAGCCGCTGAGCGGCGCAATCCCCGGCCCTTGCCCTCGAATCAGCAACCACAGGAGATCAACGATGCAAGTGCTTAAACCAATAGTAAAGTGCAGCCTACACGGCGACCAAGCTTGTCTGCTTGTATGCGAACACGTGGAGCACGCGCAGGCCCCCGTACACGATAGAACCGAGCCCACAGAAAATTCGCCGGGCCGCGCCGTGTGCCAAATCTGTAGCAAAACGAATCCGAAGTTGCGGCCGATGTGTGGGAAGTGCGCGGAAAAGCGTATCGCGTTAGTGGATCAAGAGGTTTGAGCTTACGCCGGCGCTGCGCCATAGCCACAAGCCACCCTTGCCAATCATGGCCTAAAATGTCTATATGAACACCCACGTAATCTACTGGTACACCACCGACGTTCTCAAAGCTCTCACCCCGCTTGTCATTGGGTTGCTTGCTGCCTACATCGCATATCAACAATGGCGCACCAATCATCGCAAATTAAAACTCGATTTGTTTGACAGGCGATACAAGGTATATCAGGCCGCTCGCCAGCTATTGAACGTCACGGAAACGGGCGGGGCAACGGATGACGTAACAGTTCGTACGATGGTGCGTGAGTTCCAGCATGATGTCCAACAGGGTGCCTTTATATTTCCTCCGAGCGTTTTGGCTGTCCTCCAACAAATTCTGAACACAACCCTAAAGAGCCGTTCGCTAGATCGCCAATTAACGCGCGCCACCGTCGCGCAAAATGAGGAAAGGGCGGAGAAGATATCTGACGAATGGGATAAAGTTTGCGGCAGCCTTGAGAACATGGATAGAGCCCTCACAGAAGTTTTCACTCCGCTGCTTGATCTTACGACGGCGTGAACTTGCAGTGTCCCCACGCGAGAGAAATTGACCCAGGGGTGTAACTCGCCGCCTTGCAACATGGTCATATTGAGGCTTTGATCATCGCGATGACTCCGGCTCGAATTGGCTTCGGCAATTTGGCCCAGGCGTCGATCACAATCTGCAAATCAGTTTGGATAAAATTCGCTCGATGGCGATCATCGCCGCTCAGAGGCTCATCCGTGTCCACCACATGTCCACCATGCTGAAAAATCTGCTGATGTTCCGAAGGATTTTGCGATTCAGTTTGATCAACTGAGCTACGCGGGCGTTTCAGTGATGGCAACACGCGATCGATGCGCTCCATCGTCTCAATTTGCGGAATATGCTTGCCGGCCTCCAGCCGGCTGATTGTTTCGGGCCGTACCCCAACTCGCTTGGCAAGCTCCTGTTGAGTCATTCCCGCGGCGATGCGCCGCCGTACCACTTCACGCGCAATGTCCACCGTGGCAAACTCCACCGCCGGCACGGAGCCGTCCTTGGCCGCCTTCGGCAAGCGCGGCATCACGCCGGCTCTCTCCATCAGCGCGTCGAAATCCGACCGGCTCAGAATCACAAGCTCCTTTCCTTCGATCTTGACCATCTGCGCCGTCATAATCAGTCTCGGTACATCTCGCGCCTCGGAAGCATATCATCTTTGTCATCTTCATCAAAACCGCGGGATTCTCGATCAGCGTGTTTCAACTTTCGCAGAGAATTAAATCAAACCGCCATGACGCTATGACGCCAAGATGAACGGGCATCATTCGGTCCGCCGGGAAATTTTGTGGCAAGTTCGTTTTCGTCGCGGTCCAGAAGAATCAAAGTTTAGGCCGCTTCTCTTTCTTATACTTAAAAGGCCCCTCGAAACTCCGCCGCCGAGCGCGCCCAAAACGCTGGCGACGGCGGCGGAGCGATCTGCGTTGTAGAGCTTCAACGAAATGGTTACTCCAAACACATCCCTTTATCGTGTCCACGGCAAGCACCGTCTGGCTCTTCATATACCCCATTTTCACAATTGGGCGAGAGCTGACGAAAAGCGTTATGGTCGAAATAACCATTCTGCGGCGAGCGATCGGGTTTGAATTCTGATTCGTTCTCCGACAATGCGCCGATGGTGAGCATTTGATTTGTCGCAACGATCCCGTGTTCCGCCGTGTTCGGTCCGATAAAATCTTCGAAAAATGTCGGGGAAATCAAGTAAATTTTTGTTGCGATTCTCTGATCAGCATTCTAAATCTGGTCATATCAAATTGGGCACGTGAAACGATAATGCAGCGGTTCAGTTGGCCGCGTTTTTTGCTCGCCGTTTTACCCCCTGCGTTCAAGAAATCGAGTTTTGTTTGATCCGCTGTCCCTTGGAACGCGCTCGTGTGAGTGCGCAATCCGGGAAGTGGTACCCGTGTTTTCTGAAATTTTAGGAGGAATCCATATGCGAAACGTCAGGATGCCGCGCATCGGACTTGGCTTACGGTTTTGCGGCCACCGTGGCCGCCACCGCGACGCACGCGAAGTCGGCGCATCACCCATTTCATTCTTTCAATTGCTGAATCATTTTTTCGCCTCAGGCGAAGATCGGATAGATCAGATGAAAACCTCGAATAACAGACAGTTCTTCTATGTGTTGGCGGCCGCCGGTTTGAGCGCCTGCCTGGGTGTTTCTGCCAAAGCCGATTTCGACGTGTCCGTTGTCGGTCCGACAGCGACGGCAAAGGCTGGCTACAGCGATTACGTGCTCACCGTGCTGAATAATGGACTCGACGGCACCGGAACGAATCTCATTCTCGTCGACGCGACGATTAATTCGACCGATGCCATGTTCATCGATCTGAACGCCGACGTTGACGGCGATGACCAGAAAGACGCCGATGTCGTCGGCTTCCCCGATAAGACCTTTGGAACGGCCACACCCACCTTCGGTGGAACAGCCATCGACGGACTGGGCACGTTCGTCGGACTTCCCCAGAGCGCAACCGATTCGACAGTCGCAACTGACCTTAGCATCTTCTTCGTAAAGGTTGGTGGAAACAACGCCAACTACGAAACCACTCAGGGTGCCGTTGACCCCGCGTTCTTGGACGGGACCGTCACCTCGATGGAGATCCAGGAGGCCTTTGAAGGACCCAGCGTGGCCGCTTACCCGACGCCTGTTCCGTTCGCCAACATCGTAGTGCCCGACGGCGCGACGGGTACAGTGACCGGTACCTTCGGCAGCCCTGCAGGCGGAGGCATAACCGGGCTCTTCTCAGTCACCTTCGGAACCAACGGTGTTCCGGAACCGACGAGTCTCAGTCTGATCGGCCTCGCGGCCGGTGGTCTGCTCGCGCGTCGTCGTCACACTAACTAATTTACTCATTCAGTTATTGAATCAATTCTTTTTTTCGCCTCAGGCGAAGATCGGGCAAATCAGATGAAAACTTCCAATAAACAAAAGTTCTTTTCCGCTCTGGCGGCAACAGGTTTAGTCCTCGCCGCAGCCGAGGTTGGTTCTGCCGCGTTAATCGGCGTGATCCAGGTCACCTCTGACAACGCCTTGACGAATCCGTCCGCCGGCGTCTATGCGTATAACGTCTCCCTGAATCCAGCTGCAAACGTCGAACCCGGCGACGGCTTCGCACTCTACAACGTCCAGGGATACATTCCCGGAAGCGCCGTGCTAAGCAATTTCACCGGTTCTTTGGTAGGCACCGGCACATCCTTGGTCCCTGCTTATGATGCCACGAGCAGCGCACCTCTGACCAACAGCATCTCTCTCGTCGATTCCTCCGCGGCCAGCTACGCTTCCTCGCTTTCGATCCCCTTCGTTAATGCCCACAACATAGTGTTTTCGAATTCCGGCGCCGACTTCACTGGCGCTGGAACTGCTGTATTGACTCTTGACTCCTCATTGACAGGCCCCAGCCAGACGAGCGTTTCTTCCTCGGTGGATCATGGCGGTATCGGGGCCCCTCTTGCATCAGCCCAGGAGGAAATCATGGTCCCCGCCCCTGCCGTCCCCGAGCCGGCGAGCCTCAGCCTGATCGGCCTGGCGGCCGGTGGTCTGGTGAAGCGCCGTCGTCGCACGGCCTAAGCCATTGTCTCAGTCATTGCAGCAGTTCTGTTTTTCGCCTTGGGGCGAAGATTGGAAAGATCAGATGAAAACTTCCAACAAACAAAAGTTCTTTTCCGCTCTGGCGGCAATCGGTTTGGTCTGCGTCGGAGCCGAGGTTGGTTCTGACCGAGCGCTCGGCGCGATCCAGGTCACGACTGACAGCGCTTTGACGAATCCGGCTGCCGGCGTCTTTGCGTATAGCATTTCCTTGGACACATTTGCATACGTCGCAGGGAACGATGGCTTTGCACTGTATAACTTCCAGGGATATATTTCCGGAAGCGCCGTTCTGAGCAACGAAACCGGTTCCTTGGTCGGCACATCCTGGACACCTGCTTATGATGCGACGAGCAGCGCACCTCTGGCCAGTGGCGTCACGCTCGTCGATGCTTCCGCGAACACCTACGCTGCCTCGTTTTCGATCCCCTTCGTCAACGGCCCTAACTTCGTGATGTACAACAGCGGTGCGGACGTGTACGGCGCCGGAACTGCCTTGTTAACGCTTGATTCCACGTTGATAGGTTCCAGCCAGACCAGCGTTTCGTCATCGGTGGATTATGGCGGGATCGGGCAGCCTCTAGAATCGGCCCCGGAGGAGATCATGGTCCCCGCTTCGGTTCCCGAGCCGGCGAGCCTCGGCTTGATCGGCCTGGCGGCCGGTGGTCTGCTCGCGCGTCGTCGTCGCACGGCCTAATTCTCAGTCTTAATAAGCGAATCAGCTTTTCCGCCTCAGGCGGAGATCGGATTGATCAAATGAAAACTTCGAATATCAAATGGCTCTTTTCGGTTTTGGCGGCGGCTGCTTTGAACCTCTGCCTGAATATTTCTGCCAAGGCCGACAACTTTGTTTACGGAGGATCATCTCCGGTTGCAACATCCGTCCCGCCAAACGGCGATTATTTGGCGCTGACCTACCCCGGCGGCACGCAGTACGCCCCGCTAGGATATAGCCAGGTCATTGGTGCAAATCTTATCGCTGATTCTGGATGGTTTGCCTCCACTACCGAAGAAGGGCCCAGCGGAGACAGCTATGTGACCGGCAACGTCGGTGGCAGCCACCTGCGGTCTTTCTTGAGCTTCAACACAACCGGTCTTCAGGCCCCCGTGATTGGTGCGAGCTTGGTTCTCGACACCTATGCGGTCTTTACGACGGGAACCGAAACAGTTGATTTCCTGGGTGGAGTAAACAACCTCGACGGCAATGGGCCTAGTGACTCGACCACCGACGCGAACTTCGTCCTGGCAACCGAGCGCAGTTCCAGCCCGAACCCCTCGGACATTGCAACTATCTACTCTGCCCTTGGTGTTGGACCGTTGTATGGGTCCTATGGCTATGCTACGGCGAACAGCGGAACCCAGATGTCCGTCGATTTGGATTCAGCATTCGTCGGCGACATCAATGATTCCCTGAACTCTGGAAATAGCCTCTTCACCATCGGTACAGACGACGTTACCGCGGTTCCCGAGCCGGGTTCCTTCGCACTGATCACGATTGCAGCCCCTATCGCGCTCCGCCGCCGCCGTACGCACTACGGCACAAGAAACACCGCGACCAAATGACCTATCGACCGCGCATCTTTTAACGACCATGCCGGTAAATCCCGGTTCCTCATGACGAGAACATTCGAGTTGCAACTCGGCCAAAGGAGATGAAGCCATGCGTAAGATAGAGAAAATATCGGCAGCGGAGAAGGGGTTGGGAGTCGTTGGCGCTTTAACTGCAGGTTTGTGTTTTCGCTTCTCCACAATCGCCCGCACCATCGCCGCGATCCCCGCTCAGATCGGATCAGACAATTTCGTCCAAGCCGCAATGAGCATGGCCAGTTCTGAATTACTATTAGCCGTTTGATGGCAATCTACGCCGCTCAGCGGGTGAGCTACGCGGGCTCGTGTCGAGGCCAAGCCTGCCACATGGAGGCAATGCCTCCACTTTTCAGCACGCTATCCAGCCGCGGCTTTTGGGGCAAGCCCGAGCCAGCCCGTGAACTCGCCTCTCGAAATGGGACGACCCATCCACGAGACGTCTGGTTCCGGCTGCTGGAGCGCCTCTTGAACGGTGAACCATCCACGCGCAAGGCTGATGGAACTCGTGGTTCCGCGCCGTGTGATCCAGTCCAGCCGTCGCCGCTTCTCGCATTCCAAGGCGATCTGCAAAGTCGTCCGCACGTCCTGGGAAACGTAATCGATGACCTCCTGGCAACGTCCTTGCGCCCAAAGCCGTGGGGCCAAAATTCCCGACATCCCTCCCGGTTTGCCGGGGATTGCCATCGCCTGGGCGGCCTTGTCCAGAGCCACTGGAAAACCCCGATCGCAAAAGACGTGAAACATCATGTCCACGTGCTTCACGGCTAGCGCCCTGCACTGCTCCCGCGCATCGGCCTCTTCGGACAGCACGTCGAAATCGAATCCGAGGCCATTCCACGTGAGCAACGTGTATCCCTCATCGACGAATCTCGCCAAATCATCGACGACCCGTCTCGCCTCCTGCTGCGATAATCGCGGCGTGGGCTGAGCGTTGCTTATTCCATGCCACACGATGGGTTCTTTGGCGCCGTCGGCCAGCGCCGCCGCGCAGCAGATTCCCAGCGGACGATGGGGTTTCCAATTGAAGTCCTCCCCCGGAACGTCTTTGGCCGTCTCGATGTCGAATGCCAGGTATTTGCGTTTCACTTCCTAAACCTCTCCAGCAACGCGCCCACGGCGCCCAGCACGCGGTCCAGAACGTCTGGGCCGGGAACGGGGATTTTGAAAAAGTTCTCGCCGGTCCGCTCGTCGCGATGAATGAACGATACGCCGGGCGCGGCGCCCCGGCCCGATGGACTGGCGCCCGGACGCGCCGCCGCGGCCAGTTGTTCCAGCACCGCCAGGCCCGTTTGCAGCAGGCCAGACCACGGATCGCCCGCCGCTTCGGAGGGGGGTGTTGGGGTTTCCTTCCGTTCGCCCGAGTCGGTCTCCTCGCCGTCGGTCTCTCCGTCGCCGTCCGGCTCCGGGGGTGGATCTTGCGGCGCCGGTTGCGGGATGGCCACCGTCGTTTTCTCCACGGTTTCCATGAACCGGTTCAGCCGGCTCCCGCCCAGGAACACTTCCTTCTCTCCGCCGTCCAGCGCGCCGGCGAACAGCGACTTTTTGAACTTCAGGATCGACAGCATCCCCTCTTCGATGGTTCCCTGGGCGATGAAGTTGACCACACGCACCGGCCGGCTCTGCCCCAGGCGGTGAACCCGGCCGATCCGCTGTTCCAGCACCGCCGGGTTCCACGGCAAATCCATGTTCACCACCACCGAGGCATGCTGGAGATTCAGACCGACGCCGCCCGCATCCGTCGCCAGGAATGCCCGGCATCCGTCATCCTCGCGGAATCGGTCGATCAGCTTTTTCCGCTGCTGGCCCGGCACCCCGCCGTGGAACATCACGTGGCCCCATCGCCGACCCTCGAGCCTCCGCATCAACAGTTCGTGCATGCGCACCCATTGGCTGAAGATCACCACTTTCGTATTCGGCTGCTCCAACGTTTCACCCAGCAACGTCGCCAACTCGTCGGCTTTGACGCCAAAATCGGTCTTGTGGTCCAGCAGATACGTGCTGTCGCAACTCATCCGCATGTTTTGCAGCGCGATCATCAATCGCCGCTGATCGGCCTCCGACAGGAAGTGGAACTTTCGCCATTTGCCTACGATCTTCGCCACGATTTCCTTGTTTTCTTCGTGATGGGTCATCTGCTCCGGCGTCATGGGAACGAAAAAATGCTTGTCCAGCCGCTCGGGAAGCTGCCTCAGCACCTGGTCTTTTCGCCGCCGAATCAGGATCGGCGCCAACGTCTTGCCGATCGAATCCAAATTTTTGTACCCGATCACCCGCCCCGATTCCTCGTCATGGATCTGGTGATCGGCCAAAAATCGGAACGTCGGCCCCAGCCGATGGCGATCCACGAATTGAACGATCGAAACCAACTCCTCCAGCCGATTCTCCAGCGGCGTTCCCGTCAGCACGATCGCGTAGGGCGACGCCAGCCGCTTGACCGACCGCGCCGTGCGCGTGTTCCAGTTCTTGATCCGCTGCGCTTCGTCCAGAATGACCAGATCGGGCGACCAGGATTGAATCAAATCCAGATCGCGGTGAACCGTGTCATAATTGGTGATCTTGTAGAAGGCGTCGGCCGTATAGTTCCGCTCCCGCGTGGCCCGCAGTCCGCCGATTACCTGGGTTGACCGCCCGGCGAAGCGCGCGATCTCACGCTCCCATTGGTGCTTGAGCGACGTCGGACAAACGATCAGCACGCGCTCCACCCCGAACTGCCGGGCCATGACCTCGACGGCCCCGATGGCCTGAATCGTCTTTCCCAGTCCCATCTCGTCGCCGATCAGACATCTCCCCGCTCGCGCGGCGAACAGCACTCCCTCCCGCTGATAATCGTACAGAGGAACCCGCAGCAGCTTTTCGAACTCCGGACTATGGATTCCCCGCGGGAATGCGGCTTCCAATCGCTCCGTCCGGCGCTGACGGTCCCTCACCTCCGCGACAAAACCCAGCACGTCCTCGAAGCACCGCAGATCGTGATCGAACCGGGACGATTCGGAAAGGAATTCCTCGAACCGGCCAAACGCATTTGGCCGCAGCACGCCGTCGGAATCGAAATATTTCTCCGCCAGTCGCCCCAGCTCCGCCGGACAGTCGGCGCCCGGCCGCAATCGCACTTGCCGCTGCGCCCCGTATCTCAGGTAAACCTCGCTATGCGAAGGCGAAAACCCCTCCCGCAGCGCCTTCGCTCCGCCGCGTTGCCGGCGCACTTTAGCCAGCGTGAATTCAATGTGTTTGCAAGTCCCCAGCGTGTTGGTCGTGAAGTCCGGACACGAGCAGAAATTGTCCCCCAACTCACCTCCCCGGATCGCCACGCGGTAGGTGCTTTTGCTTTGCGGATTGGTCACCTGGAAATCGCAGAACACCGGATGTTCGCCGAGTTTTTTCAGCTTGAATTTTTGTTCCCGCCCGAATTGCCGGCGCAGCTCGATTTGCCAGGCCTCCAGCGACATGTCGTCCGGCTTATGAAGCCGCGACAATTTCGCCGCCGCATTTCGCGGTTTGCGCTTGCTCCTCGCCGCCCCGTTTGTCGGTGTTTGCATGAGGGACGATTACTATCACGTCATCGAAGGCGGTGCAAAGGGCTCCGTAAGGAATCAAGGCGAGCGCGTTCACCTCAGGAGCGAAATCAATGCGCTTTCCCAGCAAATGAGCCACCTTGGCCATCGTGTTGAGCGTGATTGACGTATTGTCGGGGTCGAGCAAGCGGTCAATACCCGTTCGGCTGGTCTTGAGCCGCTTGGCCATTTCGACCTTGCTGATCTTTTGTTGGTTCATGGCTTTTTCAAGTTCATGGGCGAGTTTGAATTTGATAGCCGATGCCCGGCATTCTTCAAGAATGCCTTCTGATTCTAAAAAATCCTCGAACCTGGAACCCAAATGTTTTTTTTTCATAACGCCGCCTACATCAACTGATTCTTTCGCCTTAACGCCAGTTCAAGTTCATGTCTTGGTGTTTTCTGCGTTTTCTTGACGAACCCGTGCAGCAACACCATTGTTTGTCCCTCGACGTAAAACATTACGCGCGCGATTCGGTCGCCCAATCTTGATCGAACTTCCCACAATCCGTTTCCCAAACTCCCTACCAGCGGCTTTCCGATGGGCCAGCAATATTGAACCTTCAAAACATCGTCACCAATCGTCTTCCGCTCACCCTTCGGCAACGAAAGCAACCATTCTCTGACGGGTTCATTGCCGCTGTCCGTTTGGAAGAACAGAACATCGAGTTTTCTCTCTTCGCCGTTCATAATGTACCAAAAATGGTACGCCTTGTCAACAGCCGGCTACCAATCCCGTTCGACCGTTTCGATGACCTTAAGGATATCCGCCGTCACCTCTTCCAGAGGGCGAGTGGCGTTCACGCGGTAGACCTTGCCCAGCGAATAGAAATGCAGCAACGGCTCGGTTTGCTCTTCGTACACGTCGATCCGATGGCGAATCACTTCGATGTCCGCATCATCCGCCCGATTTTCCAGGGCGGCCCGCTTGCTCAGCCGCGCGACGATCTGCGCGATGTCGTTGCAATAAAGATTCACCACCGCCCGCACGTCGAGGTCGTCCGCCATCAGCCTGGCCTGCCCGACCGTTCGCGGAATTCCGTCGAGCAGCAGGTATTGGTCCGCCGGCTTGTACCGTCCCGACGCAACCATCCGCTCGATCGAGCTTCGCCAAAGTTTGACGGTCAATTCATCCGGCACCAGCGAGCCGGTATTGGCATGCTTGGCGAACTCCATCCCCATTTCGCTCTTGGGGTCCAGGGATCGGAACACGTCGCCGCAGGCGAAATGGAAGTAGTGGGGCATCGCTCCGAGGATTTTGCCCTGGGTTCCCTTCCCGCTGCCCGGAGGACCGAAAAGTAAGATAGTTCGGTAGGACATTTGCGCCTTGAAGGAGTATACTCCCGCCAATGGGCGCAACACATGTAACCGTCGCGGTGAGTAACCCCGCCAGTCCTGGGCAGCGTTGGGAGGCATTGTTCCTCGTCGACACGGGGGCGATTGACTGCATGGTTCCGGCCAAACATTTACGCGCCATCGGCATCGAGCCAAGTGGAAAAAGAACTTACGAGTTGGCCGATGGCACGGAAATCGTCATGGATATCGGCGTCGCCAAAGTCGAATTCATGGGCGAAGTGGTCGGCGCCACGATCATTTTTGGCCAGGATGACATTGGACCCATTTTGGGCGTCACCGCGCTGGAATCGGTTGGCATCGAAGTCGATCCGCAAAACCAGCGCCTCAAACGCCTGCCTGCGGTGCGGTTGAAATGATAATTCGGGGCGATGGGACCCTAATCGAACTTCTTCAGCGTTCTTACTCTGCAATCAGGGTTTTCGGTGATAATACTGGCGCGACTCTTGATCGGTCAGCTACGGACGGGAAAATCTCGAAGCACCATACGACATTGGGAAACAATCTCCGGCAGATATGATTGGTCGATCTCGAACGCCAACTCATGCTTCTGGCTCATATGGTCTGGCGTGATCTGAACGTGCATCTTGATGTGACCAAGTCGATCGGTTGCGCGAAGCGACACCCGAAGATTTGGCTCCATCGGTTGAATAGTTGCTTCGCCGGCCATCTGATCGTAGAGGCTTTCGCATTCCGCTAAAAAACGCTCGAAGTCCATCGTTGTGATAATGGCACCCGAGGCCCAGATGCTTGCACCCGCCGCGCCGCAATGCGCAGTGATATTCAGCCAATTTCCGTCCCAATGGTCGTTGCTGTTCGGGAATTGCCGTCCCTGTATCCAGAGCTGAAAGCCTGAAATTTTTAGTGACGGGGAGCCAAGAGCTGCAATTGCTTTTTCAGATTGCATCGCTCGACGATACCCACATTTCCCGCGAGCGGAAAGTTCGGCATCCCATCACTACACGCCGGTCTGGTCAATCTGGGTCGGATAGCAATCGGACTGATAAGATTTGAATCGGCGTCACCAAACAATTTCGTCGACAATCGTGTCCGTTCACTCCCCTATGGCTACCGGGCCTGTCGCCCCATTCGGGGCTTGCAGAACCACCCCAATTCCGTCCATGTTTTGAACCATTCGCGGATCAGCTCCGGATCGGGCGGGTCCGAAAACGCGGATTTGATCGCCTTGCCCAACGTCGCCCCGCGATTCAGGCTCGTCAGCAAGCGATAGGCTTGCCCGTCGATTCGTTTGTAATACAGCGAATTGTCCAGCCGATGCACGACGACGAATGTTTCATGGGCGCGGGGGATCGGCGAGCGGGGTTTGCGGCGGGATTCGTCGGGCGAATTTTCCTCCACCGCGTTGCTCGCCTCGCCGCGAAGGCCGGGTTTTTTCAGCCGGATCAGGTAATCATCCAGCGGATATCCCAGTTGCAATACGCTCATGTACGGCTGAAGCGACAGGCGAATCTTCGTCGGGTCCTTGCCGAGCAGATCATCGACCGTCACCGCCGGTAGGGCGGGTCCGTCGAACGCTTCCACCTGTGCCCATTCGAATTTGGCCATGTCGAGCGCGAGTTGAATTCTCGGCGAGACCAGTTCCGGGCGTTTTTCGATGAATGCGGGAAGGAACCGACCGAGGTTGCGCAGGGTGTATGAAGTGGAGGGGTGTTCGGTCAGATATTCCCTGGCCAGCCGGTTGAATTTCAGCCGGCCGAGGATCGCCCGCAGGCCCGGAAAATCGTCGTAGAGCGAGTCGATCAGCCGGAACCAATATTGCCGGTTATAGATTTCGATGCGTTCCAGGCTGCTGAGCCGGCTGTTGGGTTTGATGAATTCAGCTGTCACCTGGCGCATGTCGCGATGGTCGGTCCACTGCCGCTGCATGCGCCATTGTCGTGACAGCGGGCGCATGATGACCGCCCCGGCGAGCCGCTGCAATTGACGCAATTCCGCCAGCGTTTGCCGATGTTTTCCCTTGGTCCGTGTCCGGGTCATGCCGGTTGCACCGCCGTCTCCGTCACCGCATCCAGGAATTTCCTCGCCTTCAGCGCCTCGCGATGCACTTCCTCGAAGGACGGGATATTCGCATCCCATTCCAGCAGCGTGGAAGTCGGCCCGCATTTGCGGATCGCGTGGGCGTACATCTTCCACACCGGGTCCAGCACCGGATGATCGTGCGTGTCGAGGATGTACTTTTCGTATTTCGTATGTCCCGCGACGTGCATTTGCCCGACTCGCTCGTGGGGGATGTTGTCGAGGTAATCGTACGGATCGAAATCGTGGTTTTTGCTGGAAACGTATATGTTGTTGACGTCCAGGAGGATTCCGCAGTCGGCCCGCTCGACCACTTCCGTGAGGAATTCCCACTCGGTCATTTCCGATGCATGGAATTCCGCATAGCTGCTGACGTTTTCCACGATCAGCGGGATTTCCAGAAAGTCGCGCACCTCGCGGATGCGCCGGGCCGTGTTCCTGGCCGAGGCGAACGTGTAGGGCGTGGGCAACAGGTCGTGGGTGTACGTCCCATCCACGCTGCCCCAGCAAAGGTGATCCGAAAGGAACGGCGTTTTCGTGCGCTTGACCAGGTCCTTCAGCCGCTTGAGTTGTTCCCGGTCGATCGGGTCCGTCGAGCCGAAATACAGCGCCACCCCATGCTGAACCACCTGATATTGCTCCAGGATATCGTCCAGCACCTCCAGCGGCCTGCCGGCATCGCACATGTAGTTTTCCGAAATAATCTCGAACCAATCGACCGTCGGCTTTTTGCTCAGAATGTGACGGTAATGGGGAATCCTCAGTCCGATGCCGATTCCCAGTTCCGTGAATCCGTTAAATCGATTGGCGGGCATGACCGTCATCTCCGCGATCGGTCGGCGAAATACGAATGCAAAAGCTAAACCGCGGATGACGCGGATAAGGTGTATCCGCGCCATCCGCGGTCCCATTTGCCATTCTCAGAACGCCAGCGCTGACCCGCTGGTCTTGCAGCCGCCTTTGCCTTTGCAGCTGTTCTGGCCCTTGCAGCCGTTGTCGCCGGACTTGCAGCCACCCTGGCCCTTGCAGTCGTTGTTGCCTTTACAGTCATGCTGCGTCGTTGCGCCGTCCATAGTGCGGGCTTTGGTGCCGGCGTTGGCCACGACGGCGGCCTTGGCGGCCGTGGAATGGGAAATGCCCGGCATCGTGGCGGCGGCCGTGGCGCGGTTCGACGCGCCCCCGATCAATCCCGCAAACGCCGCGGCCGCCAGCAATCCCGTGGACGAACCCAAAATCGTTGTACTGCGCTTCATAATCGCTTTCCTTTCGATGGGGAACCGCGACCTATCCGCGGAACCATCCGCACTCGGCCGCGATTCAGATTCGGTGACGAAAAACGTGACGACTCAAACAACTTCAGGGAACCTTGACGTCGAATCGCCTCCTTTCCGGAAGAACGGCACGGACGCCTGCCTTGCCAGGTCACGCAGGTTGTAGGGCGATTATAGGCTGGCAGATCTTCCAAAAGACAAGTGGTATTTTTCCCCACAACCGACCGGCGCGCCGGGAATTCGACCGTGCCAAATTGACGTGATCCGCTTCCCCCGCCTACTTCTTTTGCTGATCCGCGCCCGTGGACAACCGGGCGCGAAGCTGCTTCACTTCCTCCTCCAGCTTCCGCACCAGCACCACAAGATCCGGTAGTCGCCGCTGGGCGGCGTACTCCCGGAGGTTCTGCCGGTGCGGTAGGGCGGGCATCCCGCTGACGATCTCCCCCGCGTCGATGTCGTTCGCCACCGCCGCGCATGCCGCCACCATCGCCCCGTCGCCGATGTGCACGTGGTCCCTCAGCGCCGACTGGCCCCCCAGCGAAACCCTGCTTCCCAGGGACGCGCTGCCCGCCAATCCCGCCTGGCCCGCGATGATGCTGTGCGGGCCGATCGTCACGTTGTGCGCGATTTGCACCAGGTTGTCGATCTTGGTTCCGCGGCCAATCCGTGTGGAGCTGAATTTTGCCCGGTCGATGCAGACGCACGACCCGATGTCCACGTCATCCTCCACCACCACGTTCCCGATCTGGGGAATCTTCGCCTGCCGGTTCCCGTCCCACCGATATCCAAATCCGTCGGTTCCCAGCACGCTGCCGGCGTTGATGACGACCCGCGAGCCGATGCGGATTCGCTCTCGGATCGTCACGTTGGGGAAAATCTCGCAGTCCTGCCCGATCTCCACGTCCTGCCCGATGTACACCTGGGGATGGATGACCGACCCCCGTCCGATCTGCACCCCCGGGCCGATCACGCAAAACGCCCCGATCGAAACGTCCTGCCCGATCCGCGCCGTGGGATCGACGCACGCCCGGGCATCCACCCCGGCCGCGGGACGCGCCCGCGGCGGCGCGAACGATTCCAGCACCTTGGCCATCGCCAGGTCCGCATCGTCCACCCTCAGCACGATCACCCCCGGCGACTCCGGAACGTGAAGGCTCTTCTGCACCAGCACCGCCCCGGCGCCGCTCGCCTTGAACTCCTTCAATAACGCTTCGGAACCCAGAAATGATATGTCCTGCGGGCCGGCCTCCGTCAGGTTCGCAACCCCCGTGATGTACAAATCTCCCGGCGGCGCGGCGCAACCCAACCTCGCGGCGATGTCACGCAACGCGATCCCTCGAGAACTATTCTTCATCGGCTCAGGTCCATCTCGGGCCGGCAATCCGCTCAATGGCTCGGTGCCGGGATCGGCGCCGGCGTCGGCGCCGGGCTCGCGCTGTACGTCTTGTCCATGGCGATGATTACCTTGTCCGTGATGTCCAGCGACACGTCGCTGTACAGGCTGGTGTGTAGAAGGATCGTCTGGACAAACGCGTTGGCGTCCAGCTTGTCAAGCTCCGGAAAATCCGCGTGCGCGGCGTTGATCACCAGGTTGATCCCCTGTTCCTTGGCCACGTCACCCACGGTCTTGAGGATTTCGGAGAACAGCTTCTTCTCCTCCTCCCGCTGCTTTCTGGCCATGTTGACTTGCGCGGCCTGAAACCACGCCTGCGTATCCGCCTGGTCTTCCGTGAACTTTTCTATCTTCTTCTGATATTCATCCGACGTCGGCAGCAAAAGCTTGATTTCGTCGCTCTCGGTCTGCAATTGGCCCTTCTTCACCGTCGCCTGGTTCTGAAGTGTCTCTCCATCCTGTTTCCATTTGGCCATCACGTCTTTGCCTTCCTGGATCTTGTTCAGCACCGTGATGGGATCGCAGACCGCCACTTTGATCGCCGGCGTGCCGGTTTCATCCGCCGCCGCCGGCCTCGCCAACGTCATCACCCACCCCGCGCCCGCCACCATGCCCGCCAACACCGCAATTCGCACGTTCATGTCAATTCCTTCCAGAAAGAACTCTAATAGAAACCTGTTACCGTCGAAATTTCAAGCCCCGCATCGGCCACCGGCAGGGCAACCGGACCTATCGGCTGAAGCCGAATGAGAAGCTCAAAACCTGCTCATTATCCTCTCGACTGTGAGTGATCGGGAAGCCGAAGTCAAGCGCCAGAGGCTGCTTTCCAAAAATCGGCAGCACCAGCCGGAAGCCAAAACCCACCGATGTCCGGATCACCCCGTACCGCCAGTCCGGTTCATAGTCCCCCGCGTCGATGAACAGCACGCCCCGCAGGAAGTCCTCCGCCAGCGGGAACCCGTATTCCGCGCCGCCCGTCATGTAGAAATCCGCGCCCACCGCGTCATAGGACGGTCCCGCGCGGGGGCTGACTCCCCAGTATTCAAATCCGCGCAGGCTCCCGATCCCACCGCCATAAAAACGGTCGTAAAACGGCGCCTTCCGCAGGTCGTCCCCGCCCTCAAGATGCAAGTCCAGCACCGACTTGCGGCCCAGCAGGTCGTCGCTCAGAAGTTGATACCCCGACACCCCATACATCATCCGCTCGTAATTCACCGTTCCCCCCATCGCCCCCGCATCGGTGAAGCTGATCCAGGAGTCCGTTCCCTCGTAGGTGACAGGCCCATGATTGGTCGTATCGCGGTCGAACTTCGCGCCGATGCTCGTCAGCGTATGATGCCCGGCGCCGTTGACGATTTCCGGCGCCCGAAACAGGTACGGAAGTTCGATGCTCTTGATGTCCACGTCCGCCGCCCCGAACGTAAGCGATGCCGAATAGATGTAATTGAATCGCCTTCCGATCCCCACCGACACGCCCACGCGCTGGTCGTTAAACACCGGCCGAATGTGCGTTTCGTAATATCCGCTCGCCGAAAAGCTGTAAGGCTGATCCAGCAAATACGGTTCGGTAAAGCTGACCACCGCATCGGTTCCCTCGGTGCCCGGCTCAAACCGCGCGGAGAAATCCTGCCCCGCCCCCGTGAACGCCCGGTCGCTGAACGCCTCGCCCCAGCTCGTTGGAACGTTCGTGATGTCGAAGTTCGTCTGTTCGTATCCAAGCTGTCCGCCGAATCCCCCGTTGCTGTTGATCCCTATCCCCGCGTTGATCTGCGCCGTCCGCTGTTCCGTCACTTCCACCAGCAGATCGCGCGACGTCGCATCGTCGCCCACCGGTGAGATCGACACGGTCTGAAACTCCGGCAATCCCCGCAGCCGATCCTCCGCATCCTGCACCTCCGCCGAATCGTATTGCTGCCCCGGCCTCATGTGCAGCTCCCGCAAAATCACCTTGTCCTGCGTCTTGGAATTGCCCTTGATCAGAATCCGGCCCGACCGGAACTGCTTGCCCTCGCTGATCTCGTACACCAGCCGGACCTTGCCCACCTCCTTTTCAAAATACGTTTGCGGAGTGATGTGCAGGTATTCGGGATTGGGCTGAATCCCCGGTTGTTCCTGGTAGATGAATCCCCCCATTTTGCTGTACGTCTTGACCATCTCGCGCACGTCGTTGTCCACGACCTCGCGGTCGTACGGAGCGCCTTCCACGTCCTTCAGCCCTTTCCGCAGCGCCCCCTCCGACACCCAAGAATTCCCGTCGAACAGCACCTGGTCGATCGAATATCGCACGCCCTCGTCGATCACGAACGTGATCTGCATTTCCTTCATGTCCGGCGACCGCGACAGCTTGCGTCCCACCCGCACGTCGAAAAAACCCTTGTCCCGGTAAAACTTCATCACGCTCAGGACGTCCTCGTCCACCTCTTCCGGATCGTATTTCCCCGCGCTGAAAATGAAGATATATATCCCGGTCTTGATCTGGTCCTTGAGCTTCCACGTGCTGAAACTGTTGTTCCCGATGAAGTCGATCTTCCGCACCCGAACCTGCGGGCCCTCGACGATGTGAAACACCAGCACCCCCGTCTTCTGCAAATCCTCGTAGGACCACTGCGCGTGCACGAACGAATAATTCTTGTCGCGGTAATACTTCTCGATCGCCTGCTGCGCCAGGTTGATGCGGAACCGATCGATGGCCTCGCCCACCGCCAGGCCCGCCGTCTCTTCCAGGTCTTTGGTCTTGACGTTGTTGTTTCCCTCGTAGCGGATTTCCTTGATCTGCTGTTGTTCCGACACGATGAACGTGACGATGACCCCCGAAACCGTCGGCTGAACGCGGGCCTCGACGTCCGCGAATTTCTTCATCTTGTCGTAAATCCGCTGGTAATCGCCCACCACCGTCGCCGGATCGAATTTATCCCCCTGGCGCGTCCGCACCAGTTGCAGGATCACCGACGTGCTCACCTGCGTGTTCCCCACGATCCGCACGGCGTCGATGGTCCGGCCCGCATATTGCCCCGCCGCCGACACGTCCCGCTCGGCGCCGTTTCCCGCCGCATCTGCCAGCGCCGTCGAGCCGCCGATCCACCGCGCAATCAATATCCCCACCCAAAGACCGACTGACAACTGCCTTACACGAGGATGAAGTTGCACGCGCCGCCCAATTCCCTTTGGCCTTGCTGCCGTCTCGCCCCGCTCGCGGCAGTTTCCCGGAGTGTAGCGGGCAGCCCATTGATGTCAAAACGCCGCACGCGAATTGAGAATGGACAATGGATAATTGACAATTGTCCATTGTCCATTATCCATTCTCAATTCTTCACCCCCTTTGCACTTCCCCTGGAGCCGGTATCATATATCGCTTCCATGCGCCTTCTCGTCGTCGAAGATTTCCAGCCGCTACGCGAGTCGCTCGTCCAGGGCCTTCGCGAGGCCGGCTTCGCCGTGGATGAAGCCACCGACGGGCAAACCGCCCTTTGGCACGCCCGCAACGGCGAGCACGACGTCATCATCCTCGACATCATGCTCCCCAAGGTCGACGGCCTGTCCGTTCTTCGCCAGCTTCGCGAACGCAACTGTCCCTCCATGGTCCTGTTTCTCACCGCCAAGGACGCCCCGCAGGACAAGATCGACGGCCTGGAACTCGGCGCCGACGATTATCTCGTCAAGCCCTTTGTATTTGCCGAATTGCTCGCCCGCGTCCGCGCCATGATCCGCCGCAAGTATGAAACCAAGGCCACCGTCCTCCGAATCGCCGATCTCGAGGTGGACACCACTCACCGCGTCGTTCGCCGCGCCGGCAAACCCGTCGACCTCAGCGGCCGCGAGTATGCCCTCCTGGAATATCTCGCCCACAACATCGGAAGGATCGTTTCCCGCGCCGACATCTGGCAGCACGTTTACGACTTCAACGCCTCCCCCGAGAGCAACGTCGTCGACGTTTACATCGGGCTTCTGCGGAAAAAAATCGAACGCCCCGGCAGCCCCCGGCTCATCCACACCCGCCGCGGGCAGGGATATCTTCTGGCCGAGTTGGAGCCGGCATGATCCGCTCCCTTCGCCTCCGCCTGCTCCTTCACACCTCCCTCGCCGCCGCCCTCGTCCTGGGATTGCTCGGCTTGGCCCTCTATTTCGGTGTCCGGCGGTCCGTGGAATCCGAATATAATCAGTCGCTCCTCACCGAAGCACGCTGCGTCGCCGCCACCGCCGAGCAGCACGGCCCGCAAATCATCTTCGACTATGCCCCCGAACAATTGCCCAAATTCGTCACCGCCGATCATCCCGATTATTTCCAGGCCTGGATCGATCCCGACGTCGTCATCCGCTCCCCGTCCCTCGGCCATGGCGATCTTCCCAGGCCGCCCGCGGGCGACGCCGTCACCTATCACGACATGCTCCTGCCCGACGGCCGGCCCGGACGAATGGTCGCCATGTCGTTCGCCACCACTATCGAGCCGAGTGCCAACGGCAATTCCTCCAACGCCGACAGCTCCCGCACCGTTCTCCTCAGCGTCGCCAGCGATACGCTTTCAATGCATCGCACCCTGGAAAATTTCCGCTGGCTGCTCGCGGGATGGTGTTGCTTGGCCGTCGTCGTTTGCGGCACGGTCCTGGTCTGGATCGTCGGTAGGGCGGTTCGACCCGTCGAACGCATCGCCGGCGACATCGACCAACTCCGCGAAGATGATTTGTCCGTTCGCCTTCGCCCCGGCGACGCGCCCACCGAGCTTGCGCCCGTGATCGACAAGCTCAACGGGCTTCTTTCCCGCCTGGAATCCGCCTTCGCCCGCGAAAAGGCCTTCACCGCAGACGTCGCCCACGAGCTTCGCACCCCGCTGGCGGCGCTGCTGACCACCTTCGAAGTTTGCCGTTCCCGCCCGCGCGATGAATCCGCCTACGTCGCCGCTATCGACAAATGCCGCAACGTTGCCCAACGCATGCAGGCCATGGTCGAAACCCTCCTGGTCCTGGCCCGCGCCGACGCCGGCCAGCTTTCTGTCAAGCTCCAGAACGCCGACGCCGCCGACCTGCTCGACGACTGCTGGGCCTTGTTCGCCCCGCGCGCCCAGGCCCGGGGCCTGCAACTGCAATGGCAGGTCGCCGGACCGATCCTCATCGAAACCGATCCCGAAAGACTGCTGATTATCCTCCAGAATCTTTTCGACAATGCCGTCTGCTACGCCAACGACGCCGGAACGGTGCGCGTCACCGCTCGCCTGGACTCGGACCGGTTGTTGATCGAGGTGGCCAACACCGGCAGCCGAATCGCACCCGGCGATGCCGACCAGTTATTCGAGCGATTTTGGCGCGGCGATCAGGCGCGGGCCGATACCGGCGTCCATTGCGGACTGGGATTGTCCCTTTGCCAACGGCTTTGCCGGCTTCTTAACGGACACATCCAGGTCCAGACCGCACAACGGGATTGGTTCATCGTCCGGCTCGAGTTGCCGGCTCCGTCCAGAGATCCCCGCCCCCGCGATTTTTCTATTCCAGCGTCGACGATCCCACCGGCGCCCCCGGCGACGCGGACGGTCCCGGCCGCGCCCTCTTCGGCGCCATAGCGATCCCCAAAACCTCCTGCATGTAACAACGCAGAACCTCCGCCACGCTAAGCGCCGACGCCGGGGCGCCCCGTCCGGCCTTCGGCGATTCCCCGTCGAACAACTCGCAAATCTGCCCCAAGCCGTCTCCCGCCAGGTAGTCCAGGCACGGCGCAACCCACTGCGAGATTTTGAAAATCGTCTCCTCGCTTCGTCCCCACGCCTTCGCGTACGCCGTCGCCAGCGGCCCCAGCAGCCACGGGTACACCGAACCCTGATGCTGCGCACGATCTCGCGAAACCACGTTCCCCCCGTAACGGCCCTGGAATGCCGGATCACGCGCCGAAAGGCTCCGCACCCCCATGGGCGTCAACAACTCTTCCATCACCTTTTGAATCACCGCCCGGTGCCGTTCCACGGCCAGCACCGCATGCGGCAGGCTGATGGCAAAAATCTGGTTCGGCCGAACCGACGCGTCAAGCCCGTCGTCTTCCACCACGTCGTAGCAGCAATCCAAATTCGCGTTCCAGAACCGCCGGTTGAACGATGCCTGCACCCGCCGCGCCAGTTCCTCCCACTGCCACGCCAACGCCTGCTTCCCCACTTTTGACGCCAGCAACCCCGCCGTCATCAGCGCGTTGTACCACAGCGCGTTCAGTTCCACGGTCCGGCCCTGCCGCGGCGTGACGATCCAGTCCGCCACCTGCGCATCCATCCACGATCCGGCCACCCCTGCCAACCGCATCCCCACCAGCCCGTCGGAATCGCAGAAAATTCCCGGGGCCCTTCCCTGCCGGTAGGCGTCTATGATCCTTTCCACTGCCGCAAACAACGCGCCGATCGTCTTCTCATCCTCCGTTCTCCGGAAATATTCGCCCACCGCGTCGATGAACCACAGCGAAGTATCGGCGCCGCAATAACTCGGCCCCTCCCCGGTCTCGTCAAATTCGGTTGGGATAAGCCCGTCCTTCATCTGCCCCGCCAGCCCGCGCAGCAGCGCCCGCCCCTCTTCCAACCGCCCCGGAACCACGAACAAGCCCCGGAATCCCATCAGCGCCGTCCGCCCGCTCGGCGACGACCACGGATATTGCGTGATCACCTGAACCGTACGCTCGCCCGCCGTTTCCCCGGGCAGGCACACCACGAACGTGTCGGCCGCGCGCAACAACGTTTCCAGCGATTCGTCCACCTCCGAACTCACGATCGACGTTCGACGGTCGAAATCGTCCCGCGCTCGGTCCAGATCGCCTTTCACCCGCGCCAACTCCACCGGCTCCGTCGAGCACGCCAGATGCACCGTCTGCCCCGGCGATAGCGTCCACCGAAAACTCCCCGGCTTCCACAAATCCTCCAGACCGCTGTATCCCCGCTCGTCTTCCCTCCGATAAATCGTGTTCAGATGCCAGTGCGCATCCGCCCGGAATTCACCGTCATGCGCGAAGAAGACCTCCGGCGTCCGCGTGCTCGCCGGAATCCGAACCAATCCATTTTTCGATTCCGCCGCCAACCGGCTGTTCCACTGGTACATCAACTCGTGAATCCCCCGCAACGCCAACAGCGCCTTGATCTCCAGCGTCACCGGTTTCTCCCCCGTCAGCAGCGAATACGAAAGACAAGCCGTGTTTTCCCCGGGCAGCAGCCGCAGCGATTTCTCGATCGTGAACCCCTCGCCCTGATACGCCCAGCGCGGGAACGGCTCCACGTTGAACGCCCGCAAATATTGAAACCCCCGCGGAAAAATCGTCCCCGGATATTCGTTGTTCCCCAACGCAAACTCCCCGTGCGACGTCCACACCGTCTCCTCCACGTGCGACAGCAACACCATTCGCCGCACCGGGGGCGACATCGCCGCCACCAGCAACCCGTGGTATTTCCGAGTGTTCAGCCCGCACAGCGTCGAACTGGCATACCCTCCCAGCCCGTTGGCCGTCACCCATTCCCGGTCGATCAACTCCTCAAACTTCATGTCGGAAATGTTGGGTGGATGCATCGAATATCCTCCGTGAGTCCCGCTCCCCCATTATTATCACCATCCCCCGCCACGCTGGCAACAGGTGTATTCTTAAGGCGGCTAATTGGGTGTGCCCAAAAATCCGGGCCGGCTCAATTTCGATGCCGAGCCGGCCCGTCCTCGGGCCGTGGTCCGTGATACCCGCAAGGTTGGGCACACCCGCCCGAATCCCGATCTTTCGCGCCGCCCGCCTGCCCGTTATGATTCACCTCGCGTCCGGAGAAAACAACGATGGGCCGACCAAGCCGAATTGCGACGTTGCTGCTGCTTGCTCTGATGGTCCGGCGCCCGGCCCTGGCCGCGTTGCCGTCGGCGTCCGGTTCCCCGGTTCAGCAAACCATCGCCGCCGTCGATTCCGATGGCCTTTCCGTCCTTGCGGCCGATCTGGAGCGCCAGGCCGCCGCCGCGCTGGTCAATCCAACGCCCGCGGACCAGCCCCGAATCGTCACCCTTGCCGCCTGCCGCCAATTCGCCCGCTATTTCGGAGCCATCCGCCAGATGACCCCCGATCAAAAGGAAACCCTCGCCTGGCTGGCCGCCCAGCCAAACCTGATGCCGACCCTCATGTCCGCCGTCAGCGACCGCGATCCGCCCCAGCGAGTCATCGAAATCCTCCAACAGCTTCGCAGCTCTCAGGCCGCCAACCTCGACGACTTTCCGGACCTCGCCACGGCCCTGGCCGTCGTCTGGGACAAACCTCCCGCCAGGCAAGGCGATCACGCTCCGCCCCAACTCGATCCGCAACGCCCCGCCCAGTTATTCGCCTACTTCACCCATCCCCGCGGCCCCCTCCGTTTCGACCAGGGATCGCTCTGTTGGCAACTCGAAACCTACATCGTCGATCTGCAAATCTCCGACGACGAAATCCTATGGGCCACCCGCCGATACGCCAATAACTATTCGATCGGCTCGATCTATTTCGACGTCAACTATGACGAGGCCGCGTTCTATTCCGGCGGAGATAAGAAAATCGCCGCTCATGCCTACACCCTGCAAAACATCCTCCAATATGGCGGCGTCTGCATCGAGCAGGCCTACTTCGCCACGGGTGTGGCCAAGTCCCTCGGCATTCCCGCCTGCATCTGCTACAGCCGCGGCGGGGGGGGCGGCGGCGTCGCCCACGCCTGGGTCGGATTGCTCAACCAAATCAATCGGCAACCGGTTTGGGATTTCAATCAGGGCCGATACCCCGAAGATCTCTTCTGGTCCGCCGAAATAACTGATCCCCAAACCCACCAAGCCCTGACCGATGCCGACGTCGCCCTCCTCGCCGCTCTCCAGAGCGTCGACAGCACCACCCGCCAGGCCTCGGCCCTCTTTCTCTCCCTCGCCGACTTGCTTCCGCCCTCACGCAGGTTCGACCTCTACATGCGCGAAGTCCAGCTCTCTCCCGGAAATCGCCCCGCCTGGGTCGCCCTGACCGATCTCGCCTCGAAAAACCTGCTCAGCCCCGCCCAGACCGACGCCTTCAGCCAGGCCGTCAGCGACTTCCTCGTTCGACTTTATCCCGACTTCGCCTGTCAGACGCTCACCCGCGCCGTCGCCAACCGGCCCAATCTCGCCCAGGTCGCCACCCTCGATCGCATCGCGCTGCTCTTTCCCTGGCGTCCCGATCTCAAGGCCACAGTGCGCATCCGCCAGGCCGATCTGCTCCTGAAGATCAATCAAACCGATCAGGCGTTGACCGAACTCGATGACGTGTTGACCAACGACTTGAACGCCGGCCCGATCGTTCTCCAGGCTATGCAGCGCGTCGAAAAGGTGCTGCGCGCCCAGCACGAGCTTCAACGCCTCGCTCTGGTCTACAGCCGGGTCTGGCCCAAAATGCCCCTGCCCGAACGTTCGGCCTATGTCTACTCCACGCCGTACTACCTCGTCGGCAAGCACTATCTCGCGTTGCTCGAATCCCTCGGCGATCAGGCCGACGCCGACTACGTGCGCAACCATCTCCTTTCCGTGATCCCCGCCGGCGCACAGCTTCGATAGCCCAATAATCCTCTCAAGGCCCCTCATTCGTTGGCCGAACATACTCACGGGCCGCGCACCGGCTCAATCCTCCCCATGCTCATCCAATACCAGAACACTCTCGACGATTACCGCGAGTTGACCAACGCCGTCACCGCCGCACGCCGGCCCGTCAACAGCCCCTGGCAGATCGTCGTGCTCGTCCTGGTCTTCGGCCTCTATTACGCCGTCACCCGATTCCTCTGGCAAAAGGCCGGCGACGCCGACGGCCAAATGGCCTGGGTCAATATGTGGATCGCCATCGTCGCCTTCGGATTCACCTGGCTGGCCATCAGCCTTCCCGCCAGCTTCCGTGCCCGCCGATTCCCCTGGCTCACCGCCCGCCAGGCAATCTCGCTCTCGACCTTCATCCTCCTCATCGCCGCGCTCATCTTCCAGCATTGGTTCAACCGCAAATTCAATCCCACCTCCCACGCCCAAACGCTCACCTGGCAAACCCTCCTGCCCCATTCCATCTGGCTCATGCTTCTGGTCTACGTCAGTTCGATGGCCGCCTACAACCATTCCAAATCCCTCCCGCGCCACTGGCTCAGCCGCCCCGATCTTCATCGCCATCAGACCGTTGACATTTCCGCCGCCGGCGTCGTTTTCTCCGACACCGTCTGCCGCCACGATTATCAATGGCCCGCTTTCGTCAAAGGCGAAGAAACCCGCAACCTGTTCCTCCTCTTCACCAGCGAATCCAATGGCCTGATAGTCCCCAAGCGCGCTTTCGCCAGCGAAGAAGAGATCGACGCCATGCGCAATTTGATGAAGCTGATCCCCCGCGACCAATCCCGCGGTTTCCCCATCGCGCCCCTGCAAGCCGCCCAGGCCGCGTAGGTCGAATTATTCACCGCAGAGCACGCGGAGAACGCAAAGATTGAGGCGGCTGAGGGATTTATCTACATCTTTCACGAAATTTCCTTGGCGCAAACCGCGCGCGGCAATCCCAGGGCATTCTCCGCATTTTCTCGGCGTTCTCTGCGTGCTCCGCGGTTCAACTGAATTATCCGGACTAAAGTGGACCTGGTGAAGGGCCGATGGAGGGACGGGGTTCTTACCGGAAGGATGAACGATGGCAAGCACACCAAAACGTAGCGTCTGCAACGCCGTGGCCACGGTTAAGGCCGCGCTCGCCCGTGAAATCGCAATCACCAGATCGGTTCAGGACATGAGGAATGCCGCCGGCTACGCCGAGCAACTCATTGCCGGCCGTGAAGAGCCGGCCGCGGTCAACACCATTTGGGATTTCATCGAGCATTTTGAAGAGCTCGCCACCACAGTTTCCCGGATGGCCGAAGGACTAAGGCCAGCGCTCGACGAATTCAAGAAGGATTTCCCGGGACGGAAGGCCGCCTGACTTTCAGCACTCCAGGCGGGGCGATGGAGGATGAACGATGACACGGAAATCTATTGGTTGGATCATCTTGTCGGTCTGTGTGATTACGGTCGCGCTAACGGTATTCGGTGGCCGACGGTCAATGCCGCAGACAGCCCAAGCGGCTGCCCCGCCACCGCAATCGAACGTCGTGCCCGCCGAAACAACTCAAGCCTGCCAATCCGTCTTGAGCCAGATAGTCATGATCCAGCAAATCCTCATAGATGAAAAGCAGTCGAGAACAATCAAACCCCTGGCGGCCTTCGACGAATTGGTAGCTCAGGAGGTCCGAATTGACACTTCGAAATGCCCGACCGATTTCCGGATGGCGGTATTGCGTTTCGTGGCTGCCGAAGATGCCATGCGCGCACACCTACACATGGACAGGACGGGTCAAGCCGAGGAAGTCTTGAGCGCTGCCGCAGCATTTGTTGCAAACCATGGACTGTCGGCTCCCAGATCCATCCAATCCCTGTCTCAATACCACGAAAAGATTTCGGATGAACAGAAGCGGGATTTGGCGAACATCCAATCGACTATGCTGGACGTCGTCCAAATGGCCATGAATTATGGAGTGAAGTGATCCTGCGCTGTTCTCTGTCCGCCGCCGCCCGCTATCGCACCCGGCAGGATTCGAACCTGCGACCGGTGGATTAGAAATCCACTGCTCTGTCCAACTGAGCTACGGGTGCTCAACCAGCCAATGTACGTTCCCCAAACGGTTTTTCAAACAACTGATGGAACACCCAGCCGGCCCCCAGCAATATCGGCAAGCCCACGGCCAGGTAGCAGCCAAACTGCTCGAATTGGCCCAGTCCGCCGCGGTCCAGCCCGATTTTCATCATCGCCAGGATCGGGTCGTGAATGAGATACACGCTATACGAGATCGCCCCGATTCCCACCAGCCATGGCCGGCAAAGCAATCGCATCAGCCAATGTTCCTGGGCCGATGACGCGAAGACGAGCAGGCACGCCGTCGCCAATCCGATCCAGCAATCGAAAAACCAATGTGCGCCGACCCCTTCCCATCCGTCGACGGTGATGAACCGGTAATATCCGAATGAAAACGCCAGCGTGACTCCCGCGTATGCCGCGAAGAGAATCGCCGCCAGCCATCCGTAGAACCGCCGCTCGTATCCGCGATGCGTGCGTTCGCGCTGTGCCGCGGCCATTCCGAAGGCGAACAGGCCCAAAAACCACGGCGCCGCCGTGTGGCCCTTCCCGGTCGCCAGAAACGTTCCCAGCCCCAGCACTAGCGCCACGGCGACCGTTCCCGCCATCCCGATCCTTCGCCAGATGGGAAGCAGCAGCAGCGGCATCAGCAGGTAAATCTGCCCTTGCGTCGCCACGGTCCAGATCGGCGGATTGCCCTTGAACGCCCAGTGATACGAAAAATTATGCACCAGCAAAAGATGCGCAACGATCATCTTCCCCGCTCCCGGCCCGACCACCGGCAATGCATCCTGCCACTCCACGCTCAGCCGCCGCTGCATTACCGGCAACCAAAGAATCACCAGAATTGACCCGGCAAACGCCGCGAAATACCCCGGCAATAGCCGCCCGGCTCGCCGGCCCAAAAACCCCCAAAAACCCCCGCGCACCTTCCCACCGTTTTCCAGCACTGGCCGCATCAGCAGATATCCCGACAACACGATGAAGAACGCCAGGCTCGCCCGACCATTGCTCACCCAATTCAGCCCATCCCGAACCATCGCCTTCCAACCGGCATACGGCCAAAACACCAGCGTCGAGCGGAACACGTGATCCAGCACCACCAGCAGCACCGCGATCCCGCGCAAACCTTCAACGTATTTCAGCCGTCGATCGGAATTCATGGATTCGCCGCGTCGCTTGCGACGCGCGGCCCGCGAAGTATAACCAATGCTCCTCGATGAATATCCTTGGCCTCGACCTCGGTTCCTCTTCCGTCAAAGCGGGCATCGTTCGCGATGGCCGAATCATCGGCTCCCTCGCCCGGGCCGCCTATCCCACGCATTTCGATGGCCCGAAGGTCGAGGTCCATCCCGCCAAAGTCTTGAAGGCCATCGCCCAAGCCATTGCCGATCTCGGCCCCGCGGCGCGCCGGGTTGATGCCATCGGCCTGTCCGTCATGGCCCCCGCCTGGATTGCCATGGACCGCGCCGGCAAACCCCTCACTCCCATCGTGACCCATCAGGATCGCCGCAGCGTCCAAATCGCCCGCGACCTCGAAGCCCGCGTCGGCAAACAACGATTCCTCAACATCGCCGGCAACCGCCCCTTCCCCGGCGGTATCAGCATCACCACCCTCGCTTGGTATGCCAAGCACCATCCGCAAATCATCCGCTACGCCGATCTCATCGGCCATCTCAACACTTTCCTCCATCGCCAATTCACCGGCCAGCGCGTGATCGATCCGTCCAACGCCTCGTTCACCGGACTTTACGAAACCCTCAAGCTCGGCTCCTGGAGCAAGGAACTCTGCCAAGCCGCCGGCGTCCCTCTGGCAAAACTTCCGCAGATCGTTTCAGCCGATCGAATCCCCGGCTCCATCACGCCCCCGGCCGCCCGCCGCTTCGGTCTCACCCAAGGCACGCCCGTCATGACCGGCATGATCGACACCGGCGCCGCGTTCATGCTCTTCGGCCCGCGCCCCGGACAACTCCTCAACGTCAGCGGCTCCACCGACGTTCTATGCCTCTGCACCCGCCACCCGCGCCCGCACGAACATCTTCTCACCCGCGCCCTGGGAATCGGTCGGCTCTGGCTGTCCGTCGGCACCTTGGCCGCCGCCGGCTCCGCCATCACCTGGGCCCGCGACCAATTCTTCCGCGATCTTTCCACCGAGGACTATTACCGTCTGCTGGCAAATCTCGACCGAAAATCAAAACAAAAACAAAAACAAAAACAAAAACCCGATCCCACGGTTGTTTTCGAACCGTACCTCGCCGGCGAGCGCACCAGCATCGAGCAAAAGCAAGCCTCCTTCTCCAACCTCACGCTTGCCACAACGCGACAAGACATGCTGCTGTCGATCATCGACGCCCTCGCCAAGGCCAGCGGCGCCCGCCTGGCGCTCTTGAAATCCCGCGGCGTAAGAATCCGGCCCACCGTTTTCGTCAGCGGCGGCGCGGCCGGCGCTCTCCACCAGGTTCTCTATCGCGACTGGCCCGGCCATTGGCGCTTCAAATCCGAAACCGAAGCCTCCCTCCGCGGCCTCTCCCGCATCACGCCCCAGCCCATTTGACGGCATTGAAAATGATCTTCTCTTCTCCGCGCCTCCGCGCCTCCGCGCGAGTCATTTTCATTCAGAAAGACTTATCTCGCGCGGAGGCGCGGAGGCGCGGAGAAAATTCTGGGCAGGAGGATGATTGCGCACGCGGGACCGCAACAATTCCCGCGGTCACTGATCCAGTATCAACAACCGCAACTGATCCAGCGCCTTGTCCGTTTGGCCCTGTTCCTTATACAGATCGAACAGCGTCAGGCGAATCTGCCGCTGAACCGTTCGGCTCTTGGCGTCGTACAACGCCTTGTTAAAAAAATCGATCGCCGGCTGACCTTTTCCAAGCATCTCCTTGGCCTCGATCACCGCTTGCACCCCGCTCATCCCGGCATCGTTGTCGATCGCCGCCTGGTGCTCGACGCACCAGACGTACTCATCCTTGATCTGCATGGCATCCGTCCCCTGCGATGGGGCCGGGGGCGGCGAAGAGTCGTCCGCCTTCAACATTCCGCAAATACCCGCCGCCAATGCGATTGGCGCTAGTATGGCCGCTGTTTTCTTCATAAAAGCCTCCCAAAGGGTTAAAGAGATTGTGTAGTCATAACCGCGACAGTATCCTACCTTCCCCGCAACGTTCTAAGCCACGGCCCCCAGGGGAGCGCGTTTTTGACGCTGTTCGAGGTCCAGGACGATCCATTTTTGGATTGAAAGTCATAGAATGAATCAGGTGCGTAACAACATTCGCAACGTCGCCATCATCGCCCACGTCGATCATGGCAAGACCACGCTTGTCGATGCCTTGCTTCGCCAAAGCGGCAATTTCCGCGACAGCCAGGTCAAGCAGGACACCCTGCTCGATTCCAATCCCCTGGAGCGCGAGCGGGGGATCACCATCCTGGCCAAGAACGTCGCCATCAATTACACCGGTCCCGACGGTATAACCACTAAGATCAACCTGATCGACACCCCCGGCCACGCTGACTTCGGCGGCGAGGTCGAGCGCGTCCTCGGAATGGCCGACGGCGTATTCCTCCTCGTCGATGCCGCCGAGGGACCGATGCCCCAGACCCGCTTCGTCCTGAAAAAGGCTTTCCAGCACGAGCTGCGCCCCATCGTGGTCATCAACAAGATTGACCGCCAGGACGCCCGCGCCCACCAGGTTCTCGACGAGGTCTTCGACCTGTTTGTCGAACTCGGCGCCGATGACGAAACCCTCGATTTCCCCGTCCTCTACGCCAGCGGCCGCGCCGGCACCGCCTCCTGGCATCTCGAGCAGCCGGGGACCGACATCCTTCCCGTCTTCGAAGCACTCTTGAAGTTCATCCCCGCTCCGCATGGCGATCCCGACAAATCCCTCCAAATCCAGATCAGCAGCATCCTGTACAACGATTACGTCGGGCGCATCGGCGTCGGCCGGATCTTCAACGGCCGAATCCGCACCGGCCAACAGGTGACCGTCGTCCGGCGCGACGGCGAACGCATCAAGACCAAGGTTCAGCAGGTCCAGGTTTTCGACGGCCTGGGCCGAAGGGACGTCGAGGAAGCCGACGCCGGTGACATCGTCGCCCTGGTCGGCCTGGAGACCGTCGACATCGCCGATTCCATCTGCGATCCGATCGACCCCCAGCCGCTGGTCGCCACCGAAATCGAACCGCCGACGCTCACCATGATGTTCAGCGTCAACGATTCCCCCTTCGTCGGCAAGGAGGGCAAATACGTCACCAGCCGAAACCTCCGCGAACGCCTTTTCAAGGAACTGGAAAGCAACGTCGCCCTCAAGCTCGAGGAAACCGCCGTCAAGGACGCCTTCAAAGTCTCCGGCCGCGGACTGCTCCATCTCGGCATCCTCATCGAGAACATGCGCCGCGAGGGTTACGAACTTTCCATCAGCAAGC
Organism: Tepidisphaeraceae bacterium; assembly: GCA_050010915.1. Lineage (GTDB taxonomy): Bacteria > Planctomycetota > Phycisphaerae > Tepidisphaerales > Tepidisphaeraceae > PALSA-1353. The sequence goes on from JBEKKC010000002.1 coordinate 105,414, forward strand.
CCCACGTCATCCTCAAAAAAGACGACGACGGCAATACCCTCGAGCCCATCGAATATCTCGTCATCGACGTGCCGGAGAAAAACCTCGGCGGGGCGATGGAATTGGTCGGAAATCGCCGCGGTGAACTCGTCCGCATGGACAACCGCTCCGGACAGGTCCACCTGGAATTCACCATTCCCGCCCGCGGCCTGATCGGCCTCCGCACCCGCATGCTCAACGCCACCCAGGGCCAGGCCATCATGCACCACAATTTCCACGAATATGCCGCGCTCCGCGGCGATGTCCCCGCCCGCTCCAACGGCGTCATGATTTCCAACGTCGCCGCCAACGTCAACGCCTACGCCCTCAACACCCTCCAGGACCGCGGCGTCATGTTCGTCGAGCCCGGCGAACCCGTTTACGAAGGCCAGGTCGTCGGCGAGCATTGCCGCGAAGACGACATCGTCGTCAACCCCACCAAGGCCAAAAAACTTTCCAACATGCGCACCACCAGCAGCGACGAAAACATCATCCTCAAGCCCGCGCGCAAAATGACTCTCGAACAAGCCCTGGAATACATCGAGGAGGACGAACTGGTGGAAGTCACCCCCGGCAGCATTCGTCTACGCAAGGATTTGCTCGACGAAAACGCCCGCAAACGCGCCAACCGCAAGCAAGCCACTGTGGTGGAAGCTTGAGTGCGTTGGCTCCTATGCCGCCACCGTTAAAACCCTCAATTTCTTGAGCTTTGCTCGAGCTTTCCAAAGATCATATTGCATTTGCTGGCTCAGCCAGGACTCAGCCGTCGTTTTGAAGGCGATGGACAGCCGGATCGCCATTTCGGGACTGACGCCGGACCTGCCGTTGAGCAGTTCCGAAAGGCTCTTGCGAGATACGCCCAATGCCTTGGCGGCCCCGGTAACGGAAAGTCCCAGCGGAACCAGGCAAAGCTCTCGAATGACTTCGCCCGGATGCGGGGGATTGTGCATACGCAAGCTCATGGTCTATTCCAGAATAGCATTCCAGTCGCGAACAAGCCGCGCCTGTTGAGAGGTGATTTACTTTTTGTGGGAGGCTTCCAACTGCCTGATAAAAGCCGAGTGTTCCGATGTTTCCAACCCAACCTTGAGCGTCGCCATCAACTGCTGGTAATTCCGTTGCAACAGCGCTTCAACGTGAATCCGAAGGCCGGGAAACGCTCGAACGCGGCAAACCCCGTCGCGATCAGCGACTAGTTCTTTGTTCGCCCGCAAATCGAACCATTTCAGCTCCCGTTCTTTCAGCGAAAGAACCAGATACTCCAAAACGCCGTAGCGCGCATAAATGTCTCGCTTGGCGTGCAGGTCAATGGCGTGCGTGCTATGGGCAATTTCGGCCACCAATTCCGGCGCGCCCTCCAGGTACCCGTCCTTCGTGGTTTTCGATTGGCCTCCGTATTCCGGCAGGATTCTCAGGAATAAATCGGGCTGCGGCTCCGAATCGTTGCTGAGGAGCACCGTCGTGTTGTCCCCACTTTGCACGCCAGGCGTGCTTGCCTCGTACGCAAAAAAAACGGTACCCAGAGGAATGTGATGTTGTCCATGCTCAAGTCTCAACGGTGGTGACACGTATACAATTCCTCCCACGAGTTCCGCCTGAAAATGCTCCGGCATTCGCTCGTAAATGCGGTGAAATTCCTCTCGCGTCATCCGGTCTCCCGAACGCAGCTCATCCACCTCTCCCCGAACCGCTCGACTCGTCTGCAATTGCGCCATATTGGCCTCGCCTTCATTATAGCATATTCTTCAACCCCATGACCCGACCCCTCATCGGCATCACCCTCGACACCCACGACGACGGCGACAAATACGAATCGCCTTTCTCCTACGCCAAATCCATCGAACGAGCCGGCGGCCTGCCGCTGCTGCTTCCCTATCAATCCGACCTTGCCCTCGTCCCCCAGTTCGTCGACGCGTGCGACGGCTTCCTCTTCACCGGCGGAAACGATCTCGACCCCGCCCTCTACGGCCAATCCTGGCACCCCAAGGCCGTCCAAATCGACCCCGCCCGACAGGAATTCGAGTTGGCCCTCCTCGCCGAGGTCGAACGCCGCCGGATTCCCGCTCTCGGCGTCTGCCTCGGCTCACAATTGATGAACGTCCACCGCGGCGGAAGCATGCACCAATTCCTCCCCGAATTAGTGCGCCCCAATCCGCTGGAACATCGCAAGATCGGCGATCACCTTCCCCGCCACAACGTCACCCTCGATCTCGCGTCGCATCTAGGCCAGGCTATCGGCAAGCCCGAAATTTCCGTGAACACGTATCACAAGCAAGCCGCCGACCGTCTCGGCCGCGGCCTGCGCGTCATCGCCACCGCCCCGGACGGTGTCATCGAAGGTTTCGAGGACCCCACGTTTCCCCTTTTCGCCGCCGTTCAATGGCATCCCGAACGCCTCATCGACGAGCCGGAGCACTTGGCGCCGTTCAAGCTATTGGTGGACACTTCGCGCACGCCGGCAAAAAAATAAATCTTCCGCGCCTAGGCATGAATGGTTGCGGCGGAACAACGCGGTATAATCCCGCACAGGTGAAACTCATGACCGTACAAACGGTAAAACTTGGCCGTGAACGATTCGTCCTGCTCAGGGAGAAGGACTACCGCCAGTTAAAGGCGAAAGCCGCCCGAAAGGACGCCCCGAGGCGGTCACGCCGACTGACCGCACAGGACCGCGGTGACATCGCGGAAGCACATCGACGCCGCAATGAGTCCGCCCGCCCGTACTCCGAATTGCGCAAAGAACTTGGGCTGACATGAGCTGCGCCATCGCGGCTCGGCCTTTTTCCGACCTTGGCGTCATGGCGTGCTTGGCGGTTCAATCGCGCTTGTTCCTGGTGCATTGCCGCATCGCGCCCCGCCCTTGCAGTGTTCACTATCAAATATGCAGTCTTTCCGACGGATCGGTGCACCCCTCCAGACTCGCGATCTGCTTTTCAACCCACGCACGGACCGCCTCAGTATCGAGCGGCTTGTTGAAAATGATGTCTGGCTTGTTCTCTCCACACTTATGGAAGGGAAACTCCGCGAGGGACGCCGAAATGAGTGCGACGGCCGTTGGCATTTGAGCCCTGCGAATGTCAAGGAGAAGGTCAACGCCGTCCCCGTCCGGAAACATGACGTCCAGAATCGCGATGTGCGGAACGGCCTGCCTCAGCAACCACCGCGCGCGGGTGACATCCATAGCCGCGAACGTCTCCAAGTTCAGCGAACGTGCCAGCGATTCCAGAATCATAAGGCTGGCCGCGTCGTCGTCGGCCACCAGTACTCTTATCGGACCTTGATTGGTACTCAATTTGGACCTCGCAAATCGCTCACGTCGGCGATTTCCAGGCCGCAATCCATAGGGGAAAACACCTATTCCGACAAAAAATAAACGCCCGCATCGGCAATTGTCGCCGGCCCGCCCAGATTTTCGGCCAGGCCGTGGCCGAATCGGGGTGCGCTGGCACCACTGAAGCAGCGCGTCTTAGCGCAATCTGCTGCACGGCGATGCGCTTCGCGAAAATCGTGTTGCGGGCTTCGAAAGCAGCAGATCATCCAGGGGAAAACGGTGTGCTTCCATTCCGGTGCGCGCCCCCGCACCGCCGCAGTTGATGAGCGAGGAGAATGCCGATATTCTTCTGCAAACCCGGCCGAGTACCCAAGCGGACTAAGGGGACGGATTGCAAATCCGTTATTCGTCGGTTCGAATCCGACCTCGGCCTATTGCGGCCTCCGGCCGCAATCGAGCGGGAGAGCGGTAGACCAGTGGAACAGTAGAAGCAGAAAAATGCCTCGCCAGGGACTTGGTCCTAGCCAGCCGAACGCCGCTCTCCCGCGGTCTACTGCTCCACTGTTCTCCTGCTCTATTCTTTTCTCAGACCACCCATGACCGCCATCCAGGACCAACCCCCAGCCCCCCACGCCCACGGACCTCTCTCCCCTCAAGGCGACGAGGTCAACCGTTCCCGCCTCGGACACATCCCCGCCCTCGACGGTGTCCGCGGCGTCGCTATCCTCCTCGTCCTCTTCAACCACTTCTCCCCCGAAGGGGCCTACGACAATACCCTGGCCAAAATCTTCCAGCCGATCACCAATAACATGACCATCGGCGTCGATCTCTTCTTCGTCCTTTCCGGGTTCCTCATCACCGGCATCCTCCTGCGCTCCCGAGGCTCCGCCAAATATTTCCGGAATTTCTACACCCGCCGCGCCCTGCGCATTTTCCCCCTCTACTATTTCGTCCTCATTCTCCTGGCCGTCGGCCTGCGCGTCATCCCCTCCTGGCGAAATCTCACCACCCTCCGCGACGCCTGGCCCTGGTATTGGTTCTACGGCACCAATTATCTCATCTGCCGATCCGGCTTCGTCCTTCTCGATCATGCCCAGGTTTCCCTCGGCCATTTCTGGTCCCTGGCCGTCGAGGAACATTTTTATCTCTTCTGGCCCCTGATGGTATGGCTCTGCTCCGACCGCGCCCTGTTTCGGCTCTGCATCGCCCTGATCGTCATCGCTCCCCTCTGCCGCGCCTACGCCGTAATCTCCGGCCAAAACCCCCTCGTCCCTTACGTCGCCACCCAATGCCGCATGGATTGCCTCGCCCTGGGCGCGCTCCTGGCTGTAGTCATCCAGCACACCACCCCCGACCAACTCTTCGCCCGATTCAAATGGATCGGCCTCTTCTGCGCCGCCGCCTCGATCGCATGCTTCGCCCTCGACGGCCGCGCCATCGGCTCCTTCCATCTCGCCAAACCCATCGCCGTCATCAGTTATTCTTTCATCGCCTTCGCCTGGGCCGCGTTCATCCTCCTGGCCCTCAGCGCCGGCCGGCGCCTCAATCGACTCATGTCCCAGCGCTGGCTCCGCTTCTTCGGCGTATACAGCTATGGCATGTACATCTACCACCGCCTGATCCTCAACACCCTGACCACCTGGTTCTCCATGCGCCGGCTCGCCTATCACCGCTATATCTGGACCGCGGTCCTCCCACACTACGTTCTCTGCTTCGGCGCCACCGCCCTGATCGCCCTGGCCAGCTATCACCTCTACGAAAAGCATTTCCTCAAACTAAAACGCTGGTTTGAATAGTTGGCGGTTTGTTCCGTACGCCCAGGCCGGCTAATTTCTCGGCATCCTCACGTACTTCACCTTCACCTGATGCGCCCCTCCGTCCGCCGACCGCACCCACAGCGTCTGGCACGTTCCGCTCATCTGATATGGCTGACGATTCCACCTGTCCGGATAAGCAAATTCCCGGCCCGCCATGCCGTCCGGCCGTGCCGTGAACCGGTCGATTCCCTCGAAAACCACCACATATTTGAATCGCTCCGATCCCAATGGAGGCCGCACGTCGATCACGGTCCACGCGCTCGGCGAAACGAGATATTCCCTGCCGAAATAGAAAGGCTTCAGCGCATCCGGCTGCGCCGGGTCCCACCACGGGTCATTCGCATGCCGAATTATTTCTCGCTGGACTTCCGTGGCCGCTGCCGCCACACCGCTCTGTTCATCCGCCTGCGATCGTACCACTGAAGTATGTATCGATACGACAAAGTAAAGAATCGCGCCGCCTGCGATCAATAGCGTCAAAACGATCCCAATGAAAAATCCCCAAAATTTCGTGAAGTTCCAAGCGGCCCTTACCTCCCCGGCCACCAACTCCAGCCCGCACTGCGCGCAAAACCTCGCCGCCGGAGATACGTTCTTGCGACATTGAGGGCATATCCCGCCGGCCGGCATCGCCTCCGCCTTTTCACTTTATCTCATCCAGCGATCCCACCTTCGGCAACTCGCCCACCAGCGGCTTCACGTACTGCACGAACGCCTCCGTCACGTTATTCCCGTCGGCCATGAACGCCGGATCGAGATGCTTGGTTTCCTTCGCCACCGACGCCAGCGGAGTGAGAAACGTATCCACGCTGTACGAATGACCCGGCATTCGTTTCATCGCCACGCTTCCTTCCAATTCGCCTTGCGAGCTGTATTTCACCGCCATCCGCCCAACCCGCCGCGCCTCCGTCGCATCGACCGAACTGACGAATCCCGGAAAACTTCGCTGCAAGTATCCGAACGTATCCGCCCGCACCCGCAGCTTCTTCCCGCCGCTCGTTCCCAGCCTTCGCTTGATCAAATCCGCCAGCAAATCCCCCAGCGCCCCCGATCCCGAAAGCTGAACGTTTCCATGCCCGTCCCGTTCGAGATTCTCCGCCATCGCCTCCGTCCATGTCATGCCCTCCGGCCGCGAAATCCCCTCGCTCACCGCGATCAGGCATCGCCCCAGCTTCGAATACACCCGATCCACGTCCGAAATGAATTTCTCCTCGCTCAGCGGCGATTCCGGCACGTAAATCAAATGCGGGCCGTCGTCCGCCTGATGCCGCGCCAAAACCGACGCCGCCGTCAAAAA
>JBEKKC010000003.1:0-83531 GCA_050010915.1 Tepidisphaeraceae bacterium
TCCGTTGACATCGCGTGCGACGACGAGATCGGCCGACTCGTCCGCCAGCGTCTCCATCTTCCAATCCGGCCGCACGATCACGGAATCCGCGTCGGTCCAGAATGCCCAATCCACCGATCGATTCATGCATAAGTCGGCGAGGATCAGAATCTTCGACCAGGCCGGCGGCCTCGACGCGTCCCGCGCTTTCGTCTCACCGATCCATTTGTACCCGTGCCGCCGGCAATACGCCTGCTTGTTGGGAAAGCTGACGTCGCGCAATTCGCGGATCGCATCGGTGGCCATGGATACAACGGCAAAGCTCATCCGGGATTCCTCCTTCTATTCCATTGCGTGCGGCATATTCGCTACGATTGTAGTCTCACAATTGTAGACTGACATTCCGTGGCCGCCAACTCATTATTCAATTTTTCAACGCGATCGGCGTCGTCGCGGGGCGGTGTGTCCCTGGTTCGGCTCCCGGCGGCTGAGCGGCGGGGCAAGATGTAACGAATGCAGGATTGCCCAGGTCTACGACATTGCCCGCCGGCGCTATGAATCCGAGATCTTCACGTCAAGATGCTGTCCGGCGCGAATTCCGCGGTTTTTGCCCGCTGGCGCGATAACTTTATGCGAGTTTTGCGCCATGGGCGGGCGCTCAGATTTGAAATCATCGCCTTAATCGACCATCCTATAGGGCTATGCAATATGGACATTTCGATGACGAGGCGAAAGAGTACGTCGTGACGCGGCCCGATACGCCGCGGCCATGGTCCAATTATCTCGGCAGCACCGAATACGGCGCGATCATCACCAACAACGCCGGCGGCTACAGTTTCTATCGCAGCGCCGCCAACGGACGATTCCTTCGATTGCGAAGCAATTCTGTGCCGCTGGACCAGCCGGGGCGATATTTCTATCTGCGGGACCGCCAAAGCGGAGAGTTCTGGAGCGCAAGTTGGCAACCGGTCGGGAAACCGCTGGACCGATACAAATCCGTCTGCCGCCACGGCACCGCTTACACCGTCATCACCTCGCAATACGACTCGATCGAAACGGAAGCCACGTATTTCGTGCCGCTGGGTCAGACCTTCGAATACTGGCGGCTCCGCGTCACCAACCGCTCGCAAAAGGCCCGGGCGATCTCCGTTTATACCTACTGCGAATTCGCCAGCGTCGGCAGTCTCTACAACGATTTGGTCAACCTTCAGTATTCCATGTTCGTGAACAAGGCGGACATGATCGACGGAATGCTGGCGATCGCGTCGCACCCATACGAGCCGATGGACCCGGCAAATCCGGCCTCTCCCGGCCGATATTGGATGAAGCTGATCGGCGCTCCGGTCGCCGCGTTCGAAACCCTCCGCGATCATTTCCTCGGCAACTACGGCACCTTTGCCAACCCCGAAGCCCTGGCCAGCGGAAAGCTGACGAATTTCCAGACCGCCGGGGAAAACGTGGTTGGCGTGCAGCAGGCCGATCTCGATCTTCAGCCCGGCGAAACGCGGGAGCTGCTGATTCTCCTCGGCCTGGGCACGCCAGATTCGCACGGAAAAGCCGTGGTCGGCCAATTCGGCAATCCGCGTCGCTGCCAGATCGAATTGGACAAGCTCAAGCAGTCCTGGCATTCGCTGCTGGAATCCGTGCGGGTGAAAACCCCCGACGCGGAATTCGACAGCATGGTGAACGTTTGGAACGCATACAACGCGCTGATTACCTATGCCTGGTCGCGGTCGGCTTCGCTGATTTACAACGGCGAGCGCGATGGATTGGGCTTCCGCGACACCGTTCAGGATTTCCTCGGCGTCACCGCTTCGCTCAAGGAAAACATGCGCGACCGCCTGGAGTTGATGCTGACCGGGCAGGTCGAAAGCGGCGGCGCGATCCCGCTTTTGAAACCGTTCAGCCATAAACCGGGACACGAGCCCACGCCTGCCAAGGAGCATTTTCGCAGCGACGATGCGCTGTGGTTCTTCAACGCCGTGCCGGCGTACGTCGCGGAAACCGGCCAAAGCGACTTTTACAACAAGGTTCTTCCCTACGCCGATCACGGTCAGGCGACCGTGCTGGGGCATCTCCGGCGGGCGCTGGAATTCAATCTCGAGCGCGTCGGCCGCAACGGTTTGCCCTGTGGGCTGGCGGCGGATTGGAATGATTGCTGTAACCTCGGCTACACCGGCGAGAGCGTCATGGTCGCGTTCCAGGTGCGCTACGGCCTGGGCGTTTACGCCGACATTGCCGCGCATCTAAAATTGCCCCAGGAGGAAAAATGGGCCGTCGATCAGCGGGAAAAACTCGACAAGGCGATTCAGGGAATCTGCTGGGACGGCCGGTGGTTCATCTGGGCCACCGGCAAGGACGGGACGATTTACGGCACGAAAAATATGGAAGAGGGCAAGGTGTACGTCAACACGCAGGCGTGGGCGGTGATCAGCGGCGCCGCCACCCCGGCGCAGGCGGCGCTGGCGATGAAGTCGATGAAGGAATATTTGTTCACGCCCTATGGCCTGATGCTGAGCGCTCCGCCGTTTGAAAAAACGCCCAAGAGCGTGATGGGCGGCGTGGTCTACAACAAGGGGATCAAGGAAAACGCGGGCATTTTCAACCATCCCCAAAGCTGGGCCGTCATGGCCGAGTGCATCCTGGGCAACGGGGATCAGGCGTACGAGTATTACCGCGCCTTCATGCCGGCCGCCTACAACACGCGGGCTGAAATCCGCCAGATCGAGCCCTACGCCCACGCGCAAACCACCTACGCCACTTGCAACCCCAACGCCGGCAAGGCCCGCGTCCCCTGGCTCACGGGCACCGTGGCCTGGAGCTACTTTTCCGCCGTTCAATACATCCTGGGAATCCGCCCGGAAATCGACGGACTTCGCATCGATCCGTGCATTCCAAAAAGCTGGCCGGGCTTCGAGATGCGGCGTGATTTCCGCGGTAGGAAAATCACCATCAGGATTGCCAACCCTTCGGGCAAGTGCAAAGGCATCCGCAATCTCAAGATCAACGGCAAATTCATTCAGGGCAATTTGCTCCCCATCTCCGAACTGACCGACGGCGCAATGATCGAAGCGCGCATCGAGGGTGAATGAGCCTCGAGAGCTTTTCCCAAAAGATCACCGCGAAGCAGCGAAGGCGCGAAGTTACGCGAAGAAATTCAATTTGATTTTTTCGCGCAACTTCGCTTCTTCGCTCCTTCGCGGTAATCTGCATCTGACGCTCACGACACGAAAATAATTAACGCAAAGGAATGTCGATCGCCTCGCCGACATATCGCACGATCTTCGGGGAAGCTTCGCCGGCATTGGAACGTGTTTTCTCAGAGACAAGGAAAACGTTGAACACGCGCGCCGGCAACATCGAGGCAAACGTTCCTTGCCGCCTGCCAATGGTAAGGACCTTCGATTGGTCGTTCCAATGGAGTTTGATCAGCGAGAATTCGCCTTTCTGCCAGGCATTGGTCAGGCCATCGTCTTCGTAAAGGCTGAAGTCGCCGTCGGCGCCCTGGTGGACATAAAGTGAAATCGGGTCGGCGGGCTTTTCCGCGGTATATTGCAATTCCGGACCAAGTGGAACGATCGATCCGGCTCGCACGAATATTGGAATGGCATCATAAGGCGCCGCGGCGGTAACCACCTGACCACCGCTGAAAGAGTCGTCCGTCCAGAAATCGTACCATGTTGCGCCTGCGGGAAGATACACGTCGCGGCTGCGGGCGCGATATGCGGTGACCGGATTCACCAGAAACGCCGGGCCGAACATGTACTGATCCTTGATTTCCCGGGCCACCGAGTCGGCTGGAAAATCCATGGCCAATCCGCGCATCATGGTGTAATCGTTCAGCGTTACCCAGCCCGCCAGCGAATTGATGTAGGGCAGGAGCCGATATCGCAGGCGGTCGAACCGGAGCTGGGCCTTGTAGGCTGGGCTGGAATCTCCGCCGAATTCCCACATCTCGCGATAGGGAAATTCGCCGTGAACGCGAAGAACCGGACAGAACGCGCCGAACTCGAACCACCGGGTGTTCAGCTCGCACCATTCCTCAAAATCCTCCGGCGTTGTGGAATCGCCGTTGAAACGGTCGGGAACGGAGAATCCGCCGATGTCCATCGTCCAATACGGCACGCCCGACATGCAGAATCCGATTCCCGCTGCGATCTGTGCCCGCATGGCCTGCCAGGTGGATGACGTGTCGCCGGACCAACTGGCGGCGGCAAAACGCTGTTGGCCGGCATACCCGGACCGCGAGAGAATGAAAACCCGCTGATTGGGCGCGGCCTTTCGCTGGCCCTCGAACACGGCGCTGCATTCCATGAGGGGATATGCATTGAGCACACGCGCGCCGGGACCCAGGGCGGTGGGATTCATGTGGCTGCGCTGCCCATCGAGCGTGGGCTGCGGCGAAAGATCCGGCTCCGTCGCATCCAGCCACCAGGCATCGACGCCCTTGGCAAACAGGGTCGGCAACAGTTGTTGCCAGAAAAGGCGGCGGGCTTCGGGATTGAACGCGTCGAAGAAGGCATATTTATACCCCAGCCAATCCCGCACGCCCTCTTGGAGGTTGCCCGGATAGATAAAACCGCCCTTTTCCATCTGCCGGAAATTTCCCGTTCCCGGATAGAATTTTCCCCAGACCGAGATCATCAGCCGGGCGTGGTTACGATGGATTTCGTCGATCCATGCCTTCGGATCGGGAAATCGGTCCGGATCGAATTTGTGCGATCCCCATTCTCCTTCGGGCCAGTAACGCCAATCCTGAACGATGTTGTCAAACGGAATTCCGCGGTTGCGGAATCCGGCGACCACCTCGAGGCTTTCGTCCTGCGTTTCATATCGCTGCCGCGATTGCCACAGACCAAACGCCCATTGCGGCATCATGGGCGCGCGTCCGGTGAGCCGGCGATAGCCGGCGATCACGTCGTCGATCCTCGGGCCGTTGATGAAATAATAATCGACTCCCTCCGCCACTTCCGACCAGAGCGAGATGGGCGACTCAGGCTGCGCGCCGGGCGTCTTCCACTGCAACTGTATGGTTGAACCCCCCTGACGCGACCATTCCACCTTGATCGGATATCTCCGATTCGCCTCGAAATGAACCCGGGTCAATTCTTTCCATGGCAGCCAACTTTGCCGCCAATAGTCCATGACCATTTTGCCGTCGATCCAGACGTTGATCTGCCCGTCAGAGTAGGCCTGAAACTGATAATCGCCGGTGGCGGGCGCCAGGATGCTTCCTTCCCAGCGGGCGCTGCCTTGCCCCGACAGGAGCAATTGCGTCGCCAAATCCGGATACGTGGTGGCCATCTCCGAACGGCGGCGGCGTTCAATGTAAATCTGCTTTTCCGTTCGCCGGGTGCGCAATTCATGGAATTGCGGATCGGAGAAATAGCAAGCCGTCAATCCTCCCGGCTTGCCGTCCGCGTCAACCAGATTCCCGGTTGGAATTGCTTCAAACGGCCGAAGGTCGCCGAATCGGGTGAAGGAGGGGTTGTCCCAGAACAGGCCGTAGCCACGGCTTGAGACCAGCAGCGGGATGACGATCGTGCCGTTATGCTGCCAAAGATCGAGGTCGTAACCCTTGATGTCAGTCAATCCCAACTGATTTTCACCCAGCCCGTAAAGCGATTCATCCGCATCCGCATTCCATTGCTGTTGCACGTGAAAGGTATTTTGTCCCTGAACCGAGGCGGGGACGAGGCTGCGCCATTTTTCAGTCAGCAGAATTTTCGACTGCGCATCGAGGAAAGTGATGTTGCCCGTCGCAAAATCAAGACGGGCTTTGAGCCGGCTGGTGGAAAGGGTCAATTGCGATGAATCAGCCCGGACCCGAACCGGCTGAACCGACTGCGGCAACACGGCCAGGCTCGGATGCTCAAAGAAATGCCGGTCCCTGGAAAATGCGACGCGGATGATATCGTCGGAAACGGCCTGGAGTTCCAGCCAGCCATCGGCCCTCTCGACCACCGCGCCGTTGTCCGACACCACCCATTGCGCGGGTGGTGCGATTCTCAAATCGCCGCCGCTCCTGGGCGCGCATGCAACCAAGATCATCGGCGCCAAGCCCAATAAGAATCCGCATCTCATCATTGCACCAAGCCGCCATTCGACCCAATACCGGGCGTTTACCGCAATTCCGTGATCGGGGCCGGGTCCATGTCGTCAAACGCCTGGTTCTCTCCACCCATGGCCCAGATAAAGCTGTAATTCTGCGTTCCCGCGCCGGCATGAATCGACCAGCTTGGTGAGATCACCGCCTGCCCGTTTTTCACCAAAAGATGCCGGGTTTCCGTTGGCGCGCCCATCATGTGGAACACCCGCGCCGACGCCTCGAGGTTGAAATACAGGTAAACCTCCGTCCGCCGCGAATGCGTGTGCGGCGGCATCGTGTTCCAAATGCTCCCTTCCTTCAACTGGGTAAAACCCATCACGAGCTGGCAACTGGCGATCCCCTTGGGATGGATATATTTGTAAATCGTCCGCTGGTTGGCATCCTTGACCGAGCCCAGGTGCGTCGCTTCGGCATTCGCCCTTTTCGCGTGAACGGTCGGATAGTTCGTGTGAGCCGGATAACTCATCAGGAAGAACCGGGCCGGGTCGGCGGAGCTTCGACTTTCAAATTCGATCTGCTTGCTTCCACGGCCAACGTAAAGACCGTCGCAGTTTTCCAGGACAAACGATTTTCCATCGACGGTCACGTTTCCGGCCGCCCCGGTGTTGATCAGACCGATCTCGCGCCGCTCGGCGAAGTATTCGGCCGCAAGCTGTTCCTTGCTCGTTCCCAGGGCCAGCTTCTTGTCCGCCGGCACGATCGAGCCGATCACCGCGCGGTCCACGTCGGTGTAATACAATTCGACCGATCCGTTCTGGAAAAGGTCTTCGATGAGGAACGCTTCGCGCAGTTCCGCGGTAGTCATACGCTGATATCGTGTTTGATCGGCAACTGTTCGGGTTTTCATGATTGGTGCTCTCTTGTTCAGACCGTGGCGGCCGGCGATTCCGCTTGTTCGAGCTTCATCGGCTCCAGATGCGGGAGCATGAGGTGGATGACGAGCAGCACCGATACGTACGCTAGGCCGGCGATGGCGAAGGGGATGATATAGGTGTGCGTCTTGTCCACGACCTGGCCGGTAAACTTCTGAAAGATGACTCCTCCGATCGCACCCGACATTCCGCCAAGGCCGACGACGGAACTGACCGCCGCCTTTGGGGTCAAATCGGATGCGAGCGTGAACAGATTGGCCGACCATCCCTGGTGGGCGGCGGCGGCCAGGCCGATCAGCACGATCGCCAGCCACATGTTCCCGATGTACGTTACCGACAATATCGGCAGGATGCACAAGGCGCAGATCAGCATGGCGGTTTTTCGCCCGGCATTGACGCTCCAGCCTAGACTCAGCAATTTCGAAGACAGCCACCCGCCGGCAATGCTTCCGCCATCGGCCATCAGATAAACGATCACCAGCGGTGGACCGAAATGCTTCAAGTCGAGATTGAAATGGCTGTGCAGAAACGGCGGCAGCCAGAAAATGTAGAACCACCAGATCGGATCGGTCAAGAATTTACCGAGCGAAAACGCCCACGTCTGTTTATAGCCGATGATTCGCCGCCACGGCAGACTTCTAACGCGCGGCTCCTGATCGCTGCGGATGTACTGAAGCTCGGCGGCGGAGAGCCGGGCATCCTTTTCCGGCTCGCGGTAAAAAATGATCCAAGAGGCGATCCAGATCACGCCCAGCCCGCCCGCCAAATAAAACGCCATCGGCCAACCCCATGCCGCGGCGATGAAGGGAACAATCAGCGGCGAGAGGAGCGCGCCCAGCGCGCTGCCGGCATTGAAAATTCCCGTGGCGAATGCCCGTTCCTTTTTGGGAAACCATTCGGCCACCGCCCGGATTGAAGCCGGAAAAAACGCCCCTTCAAAAATTCCCAGCAGAAATCGAGCGCCCAGAAACCCCCTGAGTACGGACGTGGCCGGAAGAAAATGCACCAGACCGTGTCCCATGGCCAGGAACGTCCAGACGACGGCGGCGATTAGGAATCCTCTGCGAACTCCGATCCAATCGAGAAATCGCCCGGCGCCCACCAATCCGATAGCGTATCCAGCCGTGAAGGCCATTCCGATGTTGCCGAAGTCGATGGCCGTCCAGCCGTACACCCTGCCGAACGTGTCACCGTTGAGGACGGAAACCACGTTGCGGTGGATGTAGATGAGCACGATGGCGCCGAAGAGCACCGCACAGATGATCCAGCGCACGTGGCCGACTGAGGTTCGCGCCGGTGGCGAGTGATATTCGGCCGTTTGCGATGCGGTCACGTTTCCTCCAGAAAATTCATCCGCCCACAAGATACGCGGCCAGCGCAATAATTCCAGCAGGGATGACGGTCATTTACAATGCGTTTGCCCATTTTCTTCCAACCGATTAATCTTTCTGGTTCAATTTCCAATTAGCCGATGCGACGTTATCTTGGGATCACAATTCTGTCGCTTCTTGCATTGAGCTGGGGTTGCTCCCAGCAAAGGCCCGAATCACCGATGCAACGCGTCACCACGCCGGCCACGAATCCTTCGACCCAGCCGACCACGCGCCGGGTCGAAAATCACGACGAGGGCCAAGCCTGGTATTGGGTTCTGCCCAATCCGCTGGTTTTGTCCGATGGCCGGCCCGTGCGCGATGCCCAAACCTGGTTCGCGCAACGCCGCCCGGAAATCCTCGGCTTGTTCCAGACGGAAGTGTACGGCAAAAGCCCGGGCAAGCCGGAGGATGAATCGTTCGAAGTATTCGACAACGATCCAACCGCCCTTGGCGGCAAAGCCATCCGCAAGCAGATTACGGTGCATCTGGGCGCCGGGGCCAATGCACCGAAGTTCGACGTCCTGCTCTATTTGCCGGCCAAGGCCGTCAAACCGGTCCCGCTCTTTCTGTGTTTCAGCTTTTTCCCGTTGCAGCGCGTGATGGATGATCCCGGCATTCGCCTTCAGGATGAATGGGACCGCAACCACCAGCGCCATGCCAGCCAACGGCGCGAGAAATCGCCGTCGTTTGAAGTCGACCAAACGCTCGATCGCGGATACGGGTTTGCCGCGATCTATTATCAGCAGATCGATCCGGATTTCGCGGGCGGAATGCAGTACGGCGTGCGGTCCGCGTTTCTGGAGCCGGGACTGAGCGATGTCCGACCGGATGAATGGGGCACGATCGCCGCCTGGGCCTGGGCCGCCAGCCGGGCCATGGACTATCTGCAAAACGATCCGCGGGTCGATCGCGCCCGCATCGCGATCATGGGCCATTCGCGGCTGGGCAAGACGGCTTTGTGGGCGGGCGCCAGCGACCAGCGGTTTGCGATGGTGATCGCGTGCAGCTCGGGCCGCGGCGGGGCCTCGCTGGCCCGGCGGAATTTCGGCGAAAGCGTCGGCGATCTCAACCAGAGGTACGCCTACCAATTCTGCGCCAACTACCGCAAATACGGCCGTCACGTCACCGATCTTCCGGTGGACTCGCACGAATTGATCGGCCTGGTCGCGCCGCGACCGATTTATCTGGCGACGGCCAGCCTTGATTTGCATTCCGATCCGCGCGGTGAATTCGACGCCGCCGTCGCCGCCGGTCCGATCTATCGCCTCCTGGGCGGACAAGGTCTGGGGATGGACGTGATGCCTCCGCTGGACACGGCGATCATGGGCGACATCGCCTTTCATTGCCGCACCGGCAAACATGAAGTCACCGCATGGGACTGGCAAAAGATTCTGGAATTTGCCGACAGGAAATTTGGTTCCGCTGGGAGATGAACATGACGCATTTGCTTTCTCGGTCCGTTTACTGGTTTGTTCTGACGTTGATTTCGATCGCCGGGGCATCCGCGTTTTCCGCGGAGCCGTCCGCATCCGACCGGCGCTCGGCGGCGACGCGCTCGGCGCCGCCGACGCCGGCCTATCCCGTTCCCTATCGCACGCCCACGGTCAGTGAAATCACGCGGGTTCTGCGCGCGGTCAAGGCTCGCATCGAAAGTTCGTCGATGACCCGGCCCACGACGCACGCGGCGACGGATCCGACCGATCCGGATTTCGGCCGCCGGTTTGCCCTGATCTCCTATCCGATGGGCGTGATTTATTCGGGCATGCTCTCGGCCGCCGACGCGACGGGCGATGCCTCTTTTGCGGATTTCGACGCGGCGCGATTTCAGTTGTTCGCCGACGCCGTCGCCAAGGTGGACCCGTCGCTCGCCGCGCAGCATCGCGGCGGCGACGTGACCACCCTGCTGAGACCAACCTCGCTGGATGATTGCGGGGCCGTCGGAGCGTCGCTGATCCAGGCGCGCCGCGCCGGCGTCGGCCCGGACCTCACGCCGGTCATCGACCAAATCGCCGACTACATCAGCCACAAGCAGCTTCGGCTCGAAGACGGCACTCTGGCGCGCCCCCGCCCGTTTCATAATTCCGTCTGGGCCGACGACGCCTACATGAGCATCCCGTTCTTATCCCAGATGGGGGCGCTGACCGACGACTCGAAATACCTCGACGACGCCGCGAATCAAATGCTCGACTTCGCGCATTATCTCTTCATTCCAAACGCCGGTTTTTTCACGCATCACTGGAATACCGCCAATCCCGACGATCAGCCGCGCTACTACTGGGGCCGGGCCAACGGCTGGGTGACCTTGGCGATGGCCGACCTTCTCGACGTGCTTCCCCAAGACCACCCCCAGCGCGACCGGATTCTTCGCCTCTTCCGCGCCAACGCGCAGGCCCTGGCCAGTGCCCAGGCCGGCGACGGACTCTGGCATCAGATGCTCGACCGCACCGACAGCTACACCGAAACCAGCTGCTCGGCGATGTTCGTTTATGCGCTGGCGCATGGAGTCAACCGCGGCTGGCTCGACGGCGGCGCCTATGGCCCGGTCGCCCAGGCCGGTTGGGATGGCTTGACCACCCGCATCGATGCCGAAGGCCATGTCACGGGAACCTGCATTGGCACGGGATACGGCGATGATTACATTTTTTACTATACCCGCCCCGATCGCGACGACATCCACGGTTACGGACCCGTCTTGCTTGCCGGGTCGGAAATGATCCGCCTGATCCGCAACACGCATTTCAGAATCACGGCCCCGGAAAGGAGCGGCGCGGCGACGTACGGTGAACCGCGTCCCGTCGGAACCACTCGATCCGACGCGCCGCCGGCAAATTAACCGCGAATGGCCGTCAATTTGTGAACGCAGGTGACCGCCAGCGAGCCGTCTCCCACGGCGAAACCGACGCGCTTGGTCGAACCCGCGCGGATATCGCCCGCCGCTAGAATTCCGGGAATCGTGGTTTCCAGCGGGCACGGCTCGCGATCCTTCAGCGGCCAACGCCCCGATTTCAGCGCATCCACGCCCGTCAGGATATAACCCAGTCCATCCCGCGCGATCGCTTCCGGCAGCCAGGAACATCCCGGCTCGGCGCCGATGAAAACGAAAGCGGCCGAGACGGGCAGGGTTTCGGATAATTTTTCCGCGTTCCCCGATGCGCCATTGCCATTGAACGCTCGCAGGGTGACGCTCTCCAATCGCCGCTGGCCATGGACGGCCGCGACCTCGACGCCTTCGTGCAGCGAAATATTGGCGGCGGCGCGAATCCGACCGACGAGATATTCGGACATTCCCGGTCCCAGGCGTTTGCGAACCAGCAGGTGAACGGTCCGATCGCGGCAGCAATCGGCCAGGAACATCGCCGCCTGTCCCGCGGAATTTCCCGCGCCCACCACCGCAACGTCCTGCGTGTCGTAGAGAATCGCCTCGACGGATGTGCAGGCGTAGTGAATTCCGGCCGATTCAAATCGCTCCGCGCCCTCGGCTTCCAGTTTTCGCCATCGCACGCCGGCGGCAATCAGCACCGTGCGAGCGTGAATCGTCGCTCCGCAGTCCAGTTGCAAGGCATGAAGATCGCCCGCCGCCGCGCCGGGCACGATGCGCTCGACGGTCACCGGGGCGACCATTTTCGCTCCGAATTTCAGCATTTGCAGAACGCTGCGCGTCGCCAACTCCGCGCCCGTCAGCCCGCTGGGAAACCCGATGAAATTCTCGATCTTGGACGATCCCGCGGCCTGGCCGCCCGGCCCCAGCCGGTCGAGCACGACGGTGGAGACGCCCTCGGAGGCTGCGTAAACGGCGGCGGTCATTCCCGCCGGTCCGGCGCCGACAATCGCCAAGTCCACCACGTCGCTCGGACAATGACGCCACACGCCCGCACCGTGCGCCAATTCGCGCAAATTGGGATTGATGAGCCGGTGGCCATCGCCGAATTCAATGACGGGCGATTTTTGCGGCGATCCCCAGCTCGTCATCAATTTTCGACCCTGCTCGGATGTCGAGTCGTACCAGGTGAACGGAACGAAATTCTTGAAAAGGAATTCGCGGACGAGCATGGTATCGCGGCATTTGCCCGGGCCGACCACTTTAAGTCCCAGCACACCCGTCTGGACAAGGAGCCGGCGCCGCTCCTGGGCGGCGATCAGCATTTTTTCACTGACCTGCGGCAACTTGTTCAGCACCTCGCGCAATCGCGCCCCGGGAATCCGCATCAACCGCGTTGGACCCCGGGCGATTCCGGTCACGATCACGGGCCGCCGGGTCAGCAAGTCGATGTCGCCGGCGAAATGTCCCGGCCCATGCGTCACGATGTGCCGATTGTCGTCGGAAGGGTTCAATATCTCGATGCCTCCGGACTCGACCACGAACAAATCCAAATCAGCCTCCCCCGCGCGGAAGACCGTTTGGCCGTCCTCGAATGAGCACGAGGTTGCCAACGGCGCCAGCGATGCCAGTTCGCCCGCGTCCAGAGTCGGGAAGGCGATGGAATTAGATAATGTTGCTGAGGTGTCGGCCATAGCCGGATTGTATGCCCGAATTCTCCGGCGGCGAGTTATAAGACTTTGAGTGCGGAAATCGCGTGTTTGGGGCAAAAAGTCGAGATATTTTTCTTGCCCTGATGACGGACGCAACGATATGCTATGGCCTATCCCTGACTCCGGGCATTTAAGAAGGTGGGTTATATGAAATTGCGCGCGCTTGTGCTGGCTTCGGGTGTAACTGCGTTGGTGCATTTCTCGGTTGCCGATGCGGAAGCGATTAAGTATGTCTTCGATGGGACTGCCAGCGGTACACTCGGCAGCCAAACTTTTTCGAATGTCGAATTAAGCGCGACGGCGGTAACAGATACGTCCGATGTTCCTGCATACGGCGAAGAGATTCTCTTTCCCGCCATGCCCTTCACCATCAACATCGCCGGTATCGGATCGACCAGCGTTTCGACCGGGTTGCTGGGTCTTTACAATTTCCCTTCTGAGCAATTCGTGGCCTGGGGGTGGGTAGCGCCGGTGAATGACCAAATCGCCGTGATAGAAATCGACAACTCGGTGTTTGCGACCTATGACATGAAAACATCGGTTGGTCCGATTACCGAAACCGGCTCCGATCCATTTATCGGCAACTGGCTAAACATGTCCACCTCAGGGGGAAACTTGTCGGTCAACAGTTGGGACAACGTCAGCTTCACCGCCACGTTGGGCAGCGGCTCGGGCGGCACCAGTGCGGTGCCGCTGCCAAATTCCGCAGCCATTGCGCTTGTGGGTCTGGCCGGGCTGGGCTCGATTGGCCTCCTGCGGCGAATGCGGCGAGCGGTCATGTAGGCGCACTGAACGGTTGGTGCCTGTTGCAGACTTCCGCTCAATCCTGACGTCGGATTCGCAAGCAAAACCCTGATCCCCATACGCGAGTTCCACCGACTTGCCCGTCTCCTCCAGCACTTCCAATATCAAATACTGAGCGACGATGGGGGCTATAATGTGGCAACTCGATGGACGCTGAATCGATCAACCAGGACCATCTATTAGCCGAGCCGGTCACGGAACGGGACCATGCGATCGGACCGGCGAGTGCTCCCTTTACGATAGTGGAATACGGCGATTATGAATGCCCGGATTGTCTGAACGCCGTTCCGGTCATCGAGGAGGTGCGGAAAAACCTCGGAGACCGTTTGCGTTTCGTGTTCCGGCACTTCCCGCAGAGTTCGATTCATCCGCACGCCAGCGCCGCGGCCCAAGCCGCGGAAGCCGCCGCCGAGCAGGGAAAGTTCTGGGAAATGCACCAAGCGCTATTCCAGCACCAAAAAGAGCTTGCGGACGTTGATTTGAGCCATCTCGCTTTGACCTTGGGCTTGGAGATTTACAAATTTGAAACCAGTTGGAATCAGGAGAAGCATCGTCTGCGAATCCGCACCGACTTTGAAAGCGGGCGTCGCAGCGGAGTGAAGGCAACTCCCACCCTTTTTATGAACGGCCGTCGATATGACGGGCCGGTGAATGCCAAGGCGATTATCGCGGCGTCAAAATCAGCTATCTGACCGGCTATGCCGGCAACGCGGCGATCTTCGCGTCCTCGATCGGTCGGCGATGCATCGCCTGCTTCAGCCATAGCCGCAGTCGGTCCATGTAGAGGTACACCACCGGCGTCGTGTAGAGGGTGAGCATCTGGCTGAAGATCAATCCGCCGACGATGGCGATGCCGAGCGGCTTGCGGAGTTCGGAGCCGGTTCCGTGTCCCAAGGCCAGGGGCAATCCCCCCAGCAGTGCGGCCATCGTCGTCATCATGATCGGGCGGAAACGGAGCATGCAGGCCTGGAAAATCGCCTCCTTCGGTGGAATGCCGTCGCGTCGTTCGGCCGCGATCGCGAAGTCGATCATGATAATCGCGTTTTTCTTCACGATTCCGATCAGCAGAATGATCCCGATCATTCCCATGACGTCCAGATCGGCTCCGAACAAGAGCAGCGCCAGGAGCGCGCCGACCCCGGCCGAGGGAAGCGTGGAAAGAATCGTGATGGGATGGATGAGGCTCTCGTAGAGCATTCCCAGCACGATGTAGACCGTCACCACCGCCGCGATGATGAGGAACAATTCGTTGGACAGGGAATCCTGGAACGCCTGGGCCGTGCCCTGGAAGCTGCCGTGGATGGAGTTGGGGAGTCCCATGCGGCCTTCGGCCTCGTTGATTTCGCTAACCGCATCGCCGAGCGAGACGCCGGGCAAGAGGTTGAAGGAGATCGTCACCGCCGGGTATTGACCCTGGTGATTGACGGACAGGGAAGTCGTGTCGCGGGAGAATTTGGCGATCTGGCTCAGGGGTACCTGCTTGCCGCCCGAGCCGGTGAGATAGATATAGTCCAATCCGTGCGGGTTCTGCCAGAACGACGGCGCAACCTCCATGATGACGTGATATTGGTTGAGCTGGGTGTACATGATGGAAACCTGGCTCTGGCCGAAGGCGTCGCCTAAAACTTGATCGACTTGTTGAGGGGTGATCCCCAGCCGGCTGGCGGCGGCGCGGTCGATCGTCACCATCGCCTCCAGCCCCTGGACCTGCTGGTCGGTGTTGACGTCCGCCAGGTTGCGCAGGGTCTTGAGCCGGTCAAGCACGCGCGGCGCCCAGTTGAGCAATTCCTTCAGATCGTCACCCTGGAGCGTGTATTGCCATTGCGCGTTACTGGCCCGTCCTCCGATGCGGACATCCTGAAAGGCTTGCAAATACAGAGTGACGCCCGGCACGTGCGACAGCTTCGCCCGAAGCCGGTTGACGATCTGGTCGGCGCTCACTTTGCGCTGAGACAGGTCTTTGAGGCTGATGAACATGTTTGCCGTATTGGTGCTTCCTCTTCCACCGCCGGCGGAGGCGATCACGTCGCTGACGCCCGGGTCCTGGGCGACAATCCCGGCCAGTTGGACGACCATGCCCCGCATGGCCTGGAAGCTGGTGGCCTGGTCCGCGAGAATCGAGCCGCCCAGGCGCCCGGCATCCTGCTGCGGGAAAAATCCCTTGGGTACGAACACGTAAAGCGCGGCGGTCAAAAACAGCGTGATTAGCGTGACGAACAGCATCACCAGCGGATGCGCCAGCGCCGCCGTCAGCGTCCTGCGATAGCCAGCCAAGATCCGCTGAAAAGTCCCCTCGCTTATCCGGTAAAACCATCCGTGCCCACGTTCTGCCTCGGGTCGCAGCAGCAGCGCGCACAACATCGGCGTCGTGGTGAGGGAAACCACTAGCGAAATCGCGATGGCGGTCGAAAGCACGACCGCGAATTCCCGGAACAGCCGGCCCACGATTCCCCCCATCAGCAAGATCGGAATGAACACCGCCACCAGCGACGCGCTGATCGAAATGACGGTAAATCCGATTTCCTTGGCCCCCACCAGCGCCGCCTGCATCGGGCGCATTCCCTGTTCCAGGTATCGCGTGATGTTCTCGATGACGACGATGGCATCGTCCACCACGAATCCCGTCGCGATCGTCAGCGCCATCAGCGATAGGTTGTCCACGGTGTACCCCGCCAGGTACATCACGCCGAACGTCCCCACCAGCGAAACCGGCACGGCGATGCTGGGAATGAACGTCGTCCGCCAATCCCGCAGGAACAGGTAGACCACCAGCACCACCAAGCTGACCGATGTCATGAGGGTGATCTGGGTGTCGTGGACCGATGCTCGGATCGTGGTGGTGCGGTCCATCACGACCTTCAGCTTCATTCCGGCCGGAACTTCGGCTTGCAATTCCGGAATGATCGCCCGCACCCGGTCCACGGCGTCAATGATGTTCGCATTGGGCTGACGGAAAATGATGATGACCACGGCCGGCTTGCCGTCGGCGATCCCCTCCGTGCGAATATCCGCGACCGAATCCTCCACGTCCGCCACGTCTTCCAGGCGAACCGGCGCGCCGTTGGAGTATGCCACCAGTTGCTTTTTGTAGTCGTCGGCCTTGAAGAGTTGATCGGTCGTGCTCAGCGACGTGCAGCGCAGATCGTCGGACAGCTCTCCCTTGGCCAGATTGGCGTTGGCGGTCTGCAAAACGCCGGCCACGGTGCTAAGCGAAATGCCCCGGTTGTTCAGCGCCGCCGGGTTCACCTCGACGCGCACGGCCGGTGAGGCCCCCCCTCCGACGAAAACCTGACCCACCCCCGCCACCTGCGAGAGCTTTTGAGCCAGGATCGAATCGGCCGCATCGTACATCCGCGCCTTGGTGTAAATGTCGGAGGTCATCGCGATGATGAGGATTGGGGCGTCGGCGGGATTCACCTTGCGATAGGTCGGCTGCGAAGGAAGATCGGTCGGCAGATTGCTCCGGGCCGCGTTGATCGCCGCCTGAACGTCGCGGGCCGCTGCGTCAATGTTCCGGTTCAGGTCAAACTGGAGGGTAATCCCCGTCGAACCCAGCGAGCTGGTCGACGTCATCTCGGTCACGGAGGCGATGCGCCCGAATTGCCGCTCCAGCGGCGTGGCGACGCTCGTCGCCATCGTTTCCGGGCTTGCTCCGGGCAAACTCGCGCCCACCGATATCGTGGGGAAATCCACCTGCGGCAACGGCGACACCGGCAGAAACTGGTACGCCAACGTCCCCGACAACGCTATCGCGATCGTCAGCAGCGTCGTCCCCACCGGACGTTGGATGAACGGCGTGGAGATGCTCACGACAGTTCCTCCGGCGCCAGCGATTGCGGGATTGGCTCGCGCACCACCGCGCCGCCCAGCCGCTTGGCCAATCGGTCAAACGCCAGATAGATCACCGGTGTCGTGTAGAGCGTCAGAATCTGGCTGAAGATGAGCCCGCCGACGATGGCGATGCCCAACGGCCTGCGCAGCTCCGCGCCCATGCCTGTCCCCAGCGCCAGCGGCAATCCGGCGAACAACGCCGCCGCCGTCGTCATCATGATCGGCCTGAACCGCAGCAGGCACGCCTGGAAGATGGCATCCACCGGCGATTTCCCTTCCTTGCGTTCGGCCTCCAGCGCGAAGTCGATCATCATGATCGCATTTTTCTTGACGATGCCGATCAGCAGAATGAGTCCAATCAGCGCGATGACCGTGAAATCCGTCCCGCAGAGCAGCAGCGCCAAAAGCGCCCCCACCCCCGCCGAGGGAAGCGTCGAAAGAATCGTGATCGGATGGATGTAGCTTTCGTACAGCACGCCCAGCACGATGTACACCGTGACCAGTGCGGCCAGGATCAGCAGCGGCTCGTTGGTCAGCGACGCCTCGAACGCCGCCGCCGTGCCCTGGAAGGCGGTCTGAACGCTCAGCGGCGCGTTCAGTTTCTTCTGTAGCGCGTTGATGGCGCTCACCGCCGCTCCCAGCGACGCGTCCGGCGCCAGGTTGAACGAGATGGTCACCGCCGCGAACTGCCCCTGGTGATTCACGGCCAGCGGCGACGCCAGCTTTTCCATATGCGTGAACTGCGCAAGCGGAACCATGTTTCCGTTGGCCGCGTGCACGTAAATGTTCTGCAAATCCCGCGGGTTCCGCTGATATTTCGGATTGACTTCCAGCACCACGTAATACTGGTTCAACTCCGTGAAAATCGTGGAAATCTGCCGTTGGCCGAACGCATCGTACAGCGTGTTATCCAGGTCCTGGGCGGTGATTCCCAGACGGGAGGCGGCGTCGCGGTCGATCGCCAGCATCGTGGACAGGCCCAGGTTCTGCTGGTCGGTGGCGATGTCGCGCAGCTCGGGAATCTGCCGCATCGCGTCCACGAACCGCGGAACCCACAGGGCCAATTCATCGGGGTTGGGGTCTTCCAGCGTGTACTGATATTGGGTGCGGCTGACCCGGTCCTCGACGGTCAAATCCTGCACCGGTTGCATGTACAGCGTGATCCCCGTCACGCGATCCAGCAGTGGTTGCAATCGGCGGATGACGTCGCTGGCGCTGATTTTCCGCTCTTCGATGGGCTTGAGGTTGATCTGAATCCGGCCGGAGTTGATGGTCGTGTTGGTTCCGTCGATCCCGATGAACGACGACAAGCTATCGACCGCCGGGTCCTGAAGGATCAGGTCGGCCATCCGCTGTTGAGCCTCGGCCATGGCGGGGAAGGAAACGGTTTGCGCCGCTTCGGATACGCCGAGAATCACGCCGGTGTCCTGCACGGGGAAAAAGCCCTTGGGGATGAGGATGTAAAGCCAGACAGTGACGCCGAGCGTCGCCGCGGCGATCAGGAGGGTCGCGAACTGATGCCGCAGCACCCATTGCAGGGTGAATCCGTAGAATTCGATCACGCCGTTGTAAATGCTTTCGGATTTGCGGAAGAGCCATCCCTGCTCGCTCTCGGGCGTATGCCGCAGGAGCAGGCCGCACATCATCGGCGTCAGCGTCAGGGAAACGATCGCCGAGACGACGATGGTCACGCTGAGCGTCACCGCGAATTCTCGGAACAGCCGTCCGACGATGTCTCCCATGAACAGCAGCGGGATCAGCGCCGCGATCAGCGACACGCTCAGCGAGATGATGGTGAACCCGATCTGCTCGGAGCCTTTGAGCGCGGCCTGGAGCGGTGAATCGCCCTCTTCGATGTAGCGGATGATGTTTTCGATCATGACGATGGCGTCATCCACGACGAACCCCGTGGAGATGGTCAGCGCCATCAGCGTCAGGTTGTTCACGCTGTATCCGAGCAGGTACATCACTCCGAACGTGCCCACCAGGGAGAGCGGAACCGCGACGCTGGGAATGATCGTCGCCCGCAGGTTGCGCAGGAATGCGAAGATCACCAGCACGACCAGGACGATGGTCAGCCCCAACTCGAATTCCACGTCGGCCACCGAGGCGCGGATCGTCACCGTGCGGTCGGTGAGGTTGGTGATCTGGATGGACGCCGGCATGGAAGCGCTCAATTGCGGCAGCAGCTTTTTGATCCCATCGACGACGGAGATGATGTTGGCCCCCGGCTGGCGCTGGATATTGAGAATCACTGCGGGCTGGCGGTTCATCCACGCCGCTTCCCGCACGTCCTGGACACCGTCCACGACGTCGGCCACGTCCGACAGGCGAATCGGCGCGCCGTTCCGGTAAGCCACGATGATCGGCTTGTAATCCTTGGCGGAACTAATCTGGTCGTTGGCGCCGATGGTGTACGCCTGATGCGGGCCGTCGAAGCTGCCCTTGGCCTGATCGACGTTGTGCTCGGGAACGATCGTTCGCAGATCTTCCAGCGTCAAACCCATCGCGGACAGAAGCGTGGGATTGGCCTGAATCCGGACGGCCGGCTTTTGCCCGCCGCTGATGCTCACCAGCCCCACGCCCGGCAATTGGGAAATCTTCTCCGCCAGCCGGCTGTCGGCCAAATCCTCCACCTTGGACAAAGGCACCGTGTCGCTGGTCAGCGCCAGCGTCAGGATCGGCGTATCCGCCGGGTTGACCTTGCTGTAGATCGGGGGATTGGGCAAACCCTTCGGCAGATAAGTCGCCGCCGCGTTGATGGCCGCCTGAACCTCCTGCTCGGCCACGTCGATGCTCAGTTCCAGCGTGAACTGAAGCGTGATCAGCGAGCTTCCCTGGCTGCTGGTGGAGGTCATCTGGTTGAGTCCGGGGACCTGCCCGAACTGCCGTTCGAGCGGCGCCGTCACCGACGACGCCATCACGTCCGGGCTTGCCCCCGGATAAAACGTCACAACCTGGATGGTGGGATAATCGACCTCCGGCAGTGCCGATACCGGCAATTGGCGGTAGGCGACAACGCCGACCAGCAGGATGCCGGTCATTAGTAGTGAGGTCGCTACAGGCCGCAGAATAAATGGCCTGGACGGGCTCATTCGCCGTTCCTCGGAGGTGTAGCCGGCTGAACTGAATCGTTGGTCAGCGAGCGGCGGACGTGGACGCCGGGGCGCGTCGTGCCGGATCGCGTCGTCGGCCTCGTCGTGCCCCCGCGCGTCGGATCCACCTTTGAACCCGCCTGAAGCTTGTCCACTCCGTTGGTGACCACCGTTTCACCCGCCGAAAGTCCGTTGTCGATCGCGGTCATGTCCTGACCGTCAACGATCTCGCTCTGCCCAGGCTTGATCGTGCGGACCTCAACCGTGTTGTCCGATTTCACCACGTAGACAAACGAAAAATCCGGCCCGGTCTGCACCGCTTCCGTTGGAATCAGCACCACGTGCTTCAATGTGTTCACCAACAGCCTGACCGTCAAAAGCTGATTCGGAAACAGCTCCAGCTTCTCGTTATCGAACTGCGCTCTCAGCTTCACCGTGCCGGTCGTCGTATCCACCTGGCTGTCGACGGCCGCCAGCTTTCCCTTGGCAATCTCCCGATCGTCGTCCAGCGCCGTCGCCTCCAGCGGCGGAACCCGGCCCGATCGCGTCAGCACGGCTGAAATGTATTCCTGCTCGATCGGAAATATCACCGTGATCGGCTGCAACTGGGTAATCACCACCAGCCCGGTCGTATCGGAGGCATGAACGATGTTCCCCTCATCCACCAGGCGAAGTCCCACCAAACCCGTCACCGGCGCGCTAATCGTGCAGTAGTCCAACTGCACCTGGGCGCTGTTAATCGCACCCTGATCGCTCTTGACGGCTCCGGCATCCTGATCGACCAGTGCTTGCTGCGTGTCGATCTGCTGAGCCGTGTACGCATCCGGCGCTTGCTTGTAACGCGCTAAATCCAATTGCGCATCCTTCAGCGACGCCTGATCCTTGGCAAGCTGGCCCTGCGCTTGTAGCAATTGCGCCTTGAACGGATTGGGATCGATCTGCGCCAACAAATCGCCCTTTTTGACGATCTGCCCCTCGACAAACGCGACCTTGATTAACTGGCCGTCCACGCGAGTGTGGATCGTTACGGTTTGGATCGGCGTCACCGTGCCCAGCAAGCCGTCCTGATAGACGGGCAGATTGCCGCGCTCCGCCGTCGCCACGTCCACCGGAATGCCCCGGGGGCTCGCGTTATTCCGGCTGGATGCATTGGCCTGGCTTGTGTGTTGCCGATAAACCACCAGCGCGGCGATCCCGCTCAACACGCAAAGGATCACCAGCCACAAAATCCAAAGCGAGCGCGATTTGCTCCCCTTGATCGGGAGTGACGCCTCGTTCGGCGGCGGTGGTCGCGGCGACGGTTTGATCGCTGTTTCCGGGTTCATCATTCTTCGCTTAATCCTAGAATCTATGCGTATTTATTATCGGTCGCAACCGCTCGCGCACAATATCCGGCAGCCCGCGGACGTATCCCATCGGCAATCCATCTCTCCGTTGGCGCTCCCTTTCCACACGCGACATTCCAAATCCAAATCCGCAGCCCATCACCTTGTGCCAAAGGGCTTTGCCTTCTAAAGTGCATGGTAAATGAACCCCACCACGACCGAACCGCGCCCCCCGGCGTCGTCCGATAGCACCGTGACGTTGCGGATTCGCCGGCAGGATGGACCCGGCCAGCCCTCCCGATGGGAGGAATTTGCCGTCCCACGCCGGCCAAATATGAACGTTATCTCCTGCCTGCAATACATTGCCGCCCACCCCACCACCACCGACGGCAAATCCACCACCCCGGTCGTATACGACAGCGGCTGCCTCGAAGAAGTCTGCGGCGCCTGCACCATGGTCATCAATGGCAGAGCACGCCAAAGTTGCTCCGCCCTCGTCGATAGGCTTGCCGCCGGACGTCCCATCACCCTCGAACCCATGGGCAAGTTTCCCCTAGTCCGCGACCTCTTCGTCGATCGTTCACGTCTGTTCGGCGATTTGAAACGCGTCAAGGCCTGGGTGCCGGTCGATGGAACTTACGATCTGGGCAAAGGCCCGCAAATCTCCCGCCGGCTTCAGGAAGAACGCTATCCCCTCTCGCGGTGCATCAGTTGCGGCTGTTGCCTCGACGCCTGCCCGCAATATACCCCGGTCAATCAGTTCATCGGCGCGGCGGTGATCAGCCAGGTCCGCCTCTTCAACGATCATCCCACCGGCGCGGAGCTGAAGGAAGATCGCCTCAACGCATTGATGAAAGAAGGCGGCATCGGCGACTGTTCCAAGGCCGGCAATTGCGTCCAGGTCTGCCCCAAGGAAATCCCATTGCTTGAGAGCATCGCCACCGTCGGACGCCAGGCGACCGTTCACCTCGTCAAAAAATTCTTCACGAGATGATTCATCCGTGAATCCCCGCGTCAAAACGTTCGTGATCCCCTTTGTCGTCGTTGATACCCTCTTCTGTGCCGCGATCGTCTTCTGGGTGGTCTATCAACGCCAACACCACGGCTCCATCGGCCGGGGAAAACCGGACATCCATATCAATCTGCGGCACCCCGAGGCCAAGCTGACGGAAATCGACCTCACTAACACCGGCAACGCCCCCGGCCCCCTTGCCGTGGCGGTGGACGTCACCTGGCCCGACGCCGATCTCGTCGATGCCAAGGGCCTTTCCCAATTCGACGAGATCGAAACCGGCCGCCGAAGCCTTCGCTTCCAACCTCAACCGTCGCTGCACGATGCCACGCTTCCCCCTGGCCAGCCGTTTGCCGTCGGCTGGCTGAAATTGACCGATGACGTTCCAGTCCACGCGGAATTCGCGACCGATTCCGCCGCGACGCAACCCTAGCGAGCGCGAAAAACCGCGGGCTTCACGCAAAATGGCGCCGGCATCATCAATATCACCTGTTCCCGCTGCACCAATTCAAGCTGCCAGAGCGCCGTCCGAACCAAACCCACGTGCTCCGGGTCCAATCCCGCCAGATACGGCTCCGCCAGTTTCTCCAGCCATTCCGCGCCCATGGCCACGTGCCCGGTCTCGTCATCGCCGGCTGACTGCTCCATCAGCTTTTGCAGGAAATTCTTCGGCGCCGGTACCGTTCTCACGTCGTAATCCTTCACGTTCGCCTGATCGGCCGCGAAGGCGATCGCATCGTGCAGCGTGCCGATCCGATCCACCAATCCCAATTCCACGGCCTGGCGGCCCGTGAACACTCGGCCGGCCGCCAACTCGTCGATCGACTTTTTCAACTTGTTTCCGCGGATCGCCGTCACGTGATTCTTGAACACCCCGTAAAGGTCGTCCATCCAGGATTGCATGCGCTGCCGTTCGTCCGGGCTGAAATCCGTGTCCGATGAAAGCAATCCGGCGTTGGCGCCCCGGCTGTACGCCTTGAACGTCACGCCGATCTTGTTCCACATTTCCGTGGTCACCAGCTTCCCGCCGACGACCCCGATGGAAGCCGTGAGCGTGGCATCGTCGGCGAAAACGGTGCCGGCCGCGCACGAAACGTAATAGCCCCCGCTCCCCGCGACGTCTCCCATCGACACCACCAGCGGCTTCTTTGCCTTCACCCGCTCGGTCGCCCTCAGGATGATTTCGCTGGCCGTGGCCGAGCCGCCCGGGGAATCGATCCGCAACACCACCGCCTTGATCGCATCGTCCGCCGCCGCATCGTCCAGCGCCCGGGCGATGTCCGTGCTGGCGGCCATCTCGCTCTCCATCAGGCCCGAATCGTTTTTCCCCGTCACGATCAACCCGTCCACGTACACCACGCCGACGGCCGCCTTGCCCATCCCCGCATTCGGCGGATTCAGCAATTGCGCCAGCACTCCCATCATCGCGAATGGATTTGAGAAATTGATCTCCGGCTGCTTTTCCGCGCCGTACCGCTTCTCAAACACCACGTCCTTGCCGTATTTCTCCTTCAGCATCGCCTCCAATGCCGCCCGATCCTCCACCGCATCGATCATCCCGGCGGCCTTGGCCTTTTCCGCCGTGTAAGGACCGCCGTCGATCCAGCTTTGCGCCGCATCTTGAGAAACGTTTCGACCCGAGGCGATCTGCTGTATGGCCGTGACGTACTCTGAATCGAACAGCCAATTCTCCATCTGGTCGGCCTCGGGGCTTGGCCCGTCGCGCATGAAAATCTCCGAGGCGCTCTTGTACGCCCCGCAATGCAAAAAGTCCGGCTCAATCCCCAGCTTCAGCAGCAAGCCGTGCAGGTACAGCGCATCCCCGTACAACCCCATCGCCCAAATGTCGCCCGTCGGGGCAACGCTTACTCGCGAAGCTCCGCTGAGCAGCACGTATTGTCCCATCTCCAACCCATCGGCATGGCCGTATACGTCTTTCCCCGCCGCCCGAGCAACCTGCATTGCCTGGCGCAATTCCTCCGCCTGCGCCAGCCCGAACGCCGATCCGTCCGCCAAGATCATCACCGCCTTCACGTCCGGGTCATTCGCCGCCTTCTCAATCCGCATGACCACGTCCCTGAGCGACAAGGGCGGCGGACCGAAGATCGCCAGCGAATCATCCACCGGCGTCTCGCCCATCTTTCCCGCGAGATCGAAAACCGCGATCACCGGTTTGGCCGCCGGCTTGGTCGTCGGCTCCGCGTAAGCGAGTGAAACTGCCAAGAAAAACGCGCACATCAGGCAGAAAATTCGCGCAAACATCGGTTGCTCCTTTTCGCGATAGGAATATGACGGACTCGATCCGAGCAAATTACAGGAAATCAGTTGCCGGGGCGAATTTGCTTCCGTTTTTTTCTATGCTGCCACCACAACGCCAGCGGCAGTATCGCCACCAAGTTTACCCAGTAAGCGTGGCCCGTCATTGCCAGCGCGTGCTGAAAGAACGCGCTGTTCTGAAAGAAGGTCTGGGCAGCCGTATCGTTTGCGTGCCGCGCCAGTGCCACGCCGCCCTCGGCGAACCCATGAGCGACGGCCACGCCACCTTGGGCAGCCAACCAGCCGACGGCGCAGCCGCCGAAAGCCTGCCATCCAACCGCAAATCCGCCCATCGCCCACGGGCCAAAGCTGAAGCCACCGAATGGCACCAGACCAACGGCCAAGCCGCCCAACGTCAAAAGGCCGACGGCCAACCCACCGAAGCTGATCGGTGCGATGGCCATACCGCCGAATGCGAAAATCACGCCGATGGCCGCATCGCCCGCCGCAATCCAAGCCTTGACCGGCCCGCGTTCCAGACCGCTGCGAAACCGGATGTGAACCAGCGGCAAACCCAACAAAGCGAGGTTGCTGCGATACTCAAACACCGGCACCAGAAGCGGCGCCGGACGACCATCAGCGAATTCCTGCTCGCGGAGACTTCGCCGCCG
Organism: Tepidisphaeraceae bacterium; assembly: GCA_050010915.1. Taxonomy (GTDB): domain Bacteria; phylum Planctomycetota; class Phycisphaerae; order Tepidisphaerales; family Tepidisphaeraceae; genus PALSA-1353. The sequence continues at coordinate 25,858 of JBEKKC010000003.1, forward strand.
ACGCATCATCCACACATTGACGGCGATGATGACCAGTACGTAAGCCGCCCCCAGTCCGATGAAAAGCCCGGCGAAAAGCGCTGGACGCGACGCGGCCATCGGCATCCCCCACAACGTGAGCATCAGCACGGCCAACATGAACGCCACTATGCATACGACCAGGATGCGATAGCTCTTGATGATGTACGCGCGCCGCTGCGGAGACCGCGCGCTATCACGATCCAACGTGTAACCGACATAAAAGCTAAAGAACGTGATGACCGGACCGAGAACCGCACTGACAAGCCCCATCAGACCGGCCGCCTTTGCCGCCGCGCTGCCTTTCGCCGACATCGCGCCCACAGCCGCCGCCTTCGTGGACCCGGTCATCAGGGGCAACGCCGCCAGCACGCCGAGCGTGAACGCCTTGGTCGGCCCGGTATTGTGCAGCGCCGTCTCGACAAACTTCGCCACCCGCTCACCAAGCATGACCCGCCCGCGCGACAGGCGTTGCTTGACGGCATCCGCGGACAGTTCCAGTGTCTGGGCCACCTCGGCCACGGACTGGCTCTGGCGATAGAACAGGACCAACGGCTCGCGGTAGAGTTCCGGCAATCCCCCGAGCACGTGCCACAAGATCGCCTGCTCCTCCTTGCTGATCGTCTGCTCGCTCGGTTGGAATGATTCCTCTCCATCCGCCACGTTTTGGGCCAGCGGCGTGGACGCGGCCATCGGATCGCGCGTGGCCCGGCGACAAGATTCCTGGATGACGTGCCGCGCGATGCCGCACAGCCACTGTTTCACCCGGCTTCGATCCTTCAGGCTCTCCAGATTGCGCCAAGCGGCCAGGAATGTTTCCTGCGCCATATCCTCGCTTCGTCCCGCGTCGCCGCAGGCGCTGTAGGCAATCGCGCAAATCAGCCCCTGATATCGTTCCACAACCCGCCCGAAGGCTTCGCGGTCGCCGCCAAGGCAACGATCGACCAATTCCGCATCATCGCCAGCCTCGGTTTCGGTCATCATGGACATTCTCCAGCTCGCCAACCAAGTCGTCGAGCGGGGGAAAAGGTGACAAGGAATAATGGCTTACGAAAAAGATCTCGTCGGCGTGTCGCGCCGCATCTCCCGATCCAGTTTCCTCCCCCTTCCCACGATCAGCCGGGCCACCAGCGACGTCCACCCCGTCTGATGGCTCGCGCCGCATCCGCGGCCGGTCTCGCCGTCAAAATATTCGTGGAACAGCAGCAAATCCTTCCAATTCGGGTCCTCGGCAAACCGCGGATCGTCCCCATGGCACGGCCGCCGGCCGCTCTTGTCCGAGATGAACGTGTTCATCAGCCGGCTGCCCAACTCGTCGGCGACTTGCTGGAGAGTCAGCATCTTCCTCGACCCGACCGGGCATTCGACCTTAAACCCCTCGCCGTAAAAGTGGTGATATTTTTCCAGCGCTTCCAGGAGGATGAAATTCAGCGGAAACCAGACCGGCCCGCGCCAATTGCTGTTCCCGCCGAACAGGCCGGTTTCCCCTTCGCCCGGACTATATTTCACGCCATATTCCTTGCCGTCGGTATGGAACACGTAGGGATGGTCGAGATGGAATCGCGACAGCGAGCGAATTCCATACGGCGATAGAAACTCCGATTCATTGAGCAGATATTTCAGCACTCGCTCCAGCCGCTGCTGCGACGGAATCGCCAGAAGATAATGCGAGTGATTGCTTTCGGACCGCTTCATGTAGGAAATGTGCCGGGCCAGGTCTTTGCGGTTGCTCAGGAACCAATCCATGCGTTTGCGGAAACCCTTGAGTTTGTCGATTACTCCCCCTTCCAGGACTTCGACGGCAAACAGCGGGATCATTCCCACCATGGAGCGCACGCGCAGGGGAATCGCCCCGCCGCCCATGTAGAGCTGGTCGTAATAGAATCCGTCCTGTTCATCCCACAATCCGGTGCCGCCGAGGGTGTTCATCGCATCGACGATGGCGACAAAATGCTCGAAGAATTTCGAGGCGATGTCCTCGTAAACCGCATTTTCGCGAGCCAGTTCGATGGCCATCGAAAGCATGGTCGAGCAGTAGAACGCCATGTGGGCCGTGCCGTCGGCCTGTTCCAGCACGCCGCCGGTGGGCAACGGCTTGGAGCGGTCGAACACGCCGATATTGTCCAGCCCCAGGAATCCGCCTCCGAAAATGTTTCTCCCGCTGACGTCCTTGCGGTTCACCCACCAGGTGAAATTCAGGAGCAGTTTTTGGAACGTGCGCTCGAGAAAAGTCCGGTCGCGCTGGCCGCGCGGCGCCGTCATCTTGTAGACGCGCCAGCACGCCCAGGCATGCACCGGCGGGTTCACGTCGCAGAACTCGAACTCATACGCCGGTAGCTGCCCGTTCGGATGCATGTACCATTCCCGCAACATCAGCACGAGTTGTTCCTTGGCGAATTCCGGATCGATCTTGGAGAACGTGATGGCGTGAAACGCCAGGTCCCACGCGGCATACCACGGAAATTCCCACTTATCGGGCATCGAAATGACGTCGCGGTTGTACAAATGCAGCCAGTCCCGGTTCCGCCCGTTCCACCGCGAATCCGGCGGGGCCGGCTGCTCGGGATCGCCCTTCAGCCAATCCTTGACGATGTAAAGATAAAACTGCTTGGACCAGAGCAGCCCCGCGAAGCATTGCCGGCCGATCCCCCGCGTTTGGGCCGGCAGCGACTTGGAAAGCCGGCCGTCGTAAAACTCGTCCGCCTCGGCAATTCGCTGATTGAAAATGCGGTCGAAATCGGCCCCGAATATCTCTGCCGGCGCCGCGCTCCGCGGAAACAGCCGCAACCGCACCACCGCCTCGCCCCCGGCCGCCATGTCGATGGTATATCGCATCGCCGCCTTCGTCCCTACTCCCGCCGGATTCACGGCATCCGTCTCGCCATTGACCACGTAACGGTGAAATGCGTCCTTCACGAAACGCGTGGCATTCGCCGCATTGAACAATCTCTGAACGTTGGTCTCGTTTTCCGTGAACAGCATCTGGGGCTGATCGCCCCGCGGCTCGGCGACCAGCCGGAATTTCCCCAGCGACTCGTGATCCACGTCCACCGAGGCCGGCCCCGATTTGGCGATATACGGCTTGATCTCGCATCCCTCGTGCAGGCAGCCCCAAATCCACGAATTCCGCGCCCATAGCGTCGGCAACAAATGAATCGTCGCCGGCTCCGACCCGCGGTTGTTCACGGTGATTCGAATCAAAATGTCGTCCGGCGCGTTCTTGGCATATTCAACGAACACGTCGAAGTATTTGTTCTGATCGAAAACGCCCGTGTCCAGAATCTCATATTCCGGATCGAGGCGCGTCCGCCGGCGGTTCTCTTCCACAAGCTGCTGGTAGGGAAACAAACCCTGCGGATATTTGTACAACCCCTTCATGTACGAATGCGTCGGCGTGGAATCGAGATAGAAATACTGCTCCTTCACGTCCTCGCCGTGATTCCCCTCCGGCCCGGTCAGACCAAACAGCCGCTCCTTCAAAATCGGGTCCAGTCCGTTCCACAACGCCAGCGCGAAACAGAGCCGGCATTCGCGGTCGGTGATCCCCAGCAAGCCGTCCTCTCCCCAGCGATACGCCCGGCTCCGCGCGTGATCGTGCGGAAGATAATTCCAGCAATCCCCGTTCGCGGAATAATCCTCCCGCACCGTCCCCCATTGCCGCTCCGATAGATACGGCCCCCATCGCTTCCAGTTGGCCTTGCGCGCCGCATCCTCTTGCAGCCGCGCATGCTCGGCTCCGTTGCTCATTGCAAGCTCACCACGTTCTTGATCCCCCCCACCCGCCCCGTCAACAGATCGATCGCCTGATCGATCCTGAACCGGCCGGTAATCAACCGTTTCACCGCATCCGGCCAACGCCTGCGATACTCCTCCAGATCGGAAATCGCCTCCAGAAACGCCTGCTTGCCGGCGTTCACCGTGCCGTAAATCACCTGGTTTTTCAGCACGAAATCACGCATCAGCAGGTCGGTGTCCACTTCGATCGGCGCTTTTCTGCCGGGGACGCCCGTGAAAATGAATACGCCGTTGGTTCCCAGCACGCGCATAACGTCGAACGCCAGAGACGACGCCCCGACGGCTTCGTACACCAGGTCGATCCGGCCAACCTTCCTCGCCATTTCATCCACGGACGTCTCGTCGGATGAAATGTATTGAGCGCCGATGGCCGAGCAAAGATCGGCCCGCGGGTTGGGCGGCGGAGTCCTGGAATAAACGTACGTCTTAAACCCCTGCACCCCCAGCGCCATCGCCCCGAGCAAACCCACCGGCCCCGCCCCCAGCACGACGGCGTTGTGGCAAAACTGCGCCGGCTTACCCGCCTCCGCCGGACACGCCCACGGCAACCTTGCCTGAACCTGCCACAATTGCTCGATCGCCTTCTGCGCGATCGTCAGCGGCTCAACCAACACCGCCACGTCGCGCAAATTGCCGGGAACGAGGTTCATGTACTTCTCGTCATCGACGACGTATTCGGTCATGAATCCATGCCGGCCCTTGATCCCGCGCTCGGTGAAATCACCGGTGTAGCAGAAATCCTGCCGACCGACCCGGCAAGCCACGCACTGCGGATGATCGCACGGCCGCCGAACCATCATCACCACCAGATCACCCTTCTTGAGCGTCTTGACCCCCGGCCCGGTTTGCACCACTTCCCCCAGTGATTCGTGGCCGATCACCAGATACTCCGACCCCTGGGGCGGCGTGCCGTATTGAAACGAAACGATCTCCTTGTCCGTCCCGCACACGCCGACGTCGATCATGCGTAATTTCACGTCGGTCGCAGAGGAAATAGACGGTTCCGGATGATCGATGATTTTGACCTGCTTGCTCGATGGAAATACGGCGACCGCCTTCATCGGAAACTCCCTTCCGGTTTGGCAGCACTATACCGGGCATCGCGCCTGTTGGGAGCGCGAATTACACGGCCGATCCTGCGCCCGGCGAATACTTTCGCCAGAACTGCGGGACGGCTTGGCCGAGTTGCACAAAAAATCCCCCGCAAATGTGCAGCGCGCCGAGAAGGGTATGTCGCCAGCATGCTTGGTCGGCATCCGCGTATCGTGCCAGACCTTTTTCAATCATCGATTGGGTTCGGCGACCATAAACGTCGGTAAGTATGTCGAATGGAACCGACTGACGGAATTCCGCAACGGCAAACGCCGCGTTGCTCAGGCGTTTCTGATGAAGTTTCCATAAATTGGCGAATAATCCGTTCCAATGGCGTTTGAACCGAAGCAGCCTGGACGGATCGCTCTCGCCGATGTTGTCCGTCGTGCACAGATAGGTTCCATCGTTGAGCGGTGAAAAAAGAAACGTCTGCTTGGACCGCAGCCCGGATACGGTGCCCGACGACGTAACCACGAGCGTTCGCCGGTCGGGTGAGAGCCAGACCGTACCGCATAATTTAATGGACGGCTTGGCGTGCGCGACGTAATCACCAAAGATAAACCCCTCGGCGTTGAGGTCGTCGCTCATCCGCCTAACGTAAGGCGAAAGGACCTGCACCGATTCCATCGGCACGCGAACATACGGCAGAGAGTAGCGCCGCTCGATCATCGCCACCGCCAAAAGCAGGACCAGGAAGCCTCCGAGGGGTACGAGCAGCCAATATAGGTTTGTGTTGCCGGTAGCTTCGGCGAGTAAGGAAATCGTCATGAGCGGGCATTATACGCCAGGGACTGGCGGACCGACAAAATCATGCCCGCTTGAAGATTTTAGACACCGGCAAAACGAATCCCGGAATTGCCGGTTCATCGCTGATCTTGTCCCGCACCGTCAAGCGAACCGGCTTTTGCCCCATCCGGTGGATCGTCAACGTCATTGTCGCCGGATCCGCAATCCAACAAGATGTGGTGCCGTGCGCCAGCCACATGTTCACCTTCTCCGCGATTTTCCGCTTTGTGTCATCCGGTGAAATCACTTCGACGGCAAGATCGGGAACGCCCGGAAAGAACTTGCTCCACGCGGTTTTCGGTACCCGATCCTTGCGAACAAAACAGGCATCCGGCGCGCGGACGAGATCAGGACTCTGTTCAACAAGGAAGCCCGTTTCTGCCGCAAGCACCACACCCAGATCGTGCTCCTCAACAAAATTCCCTAAAAACCTTCCGATTCGCAACGCAATCTCGCCGTGTCCAAAGCCCGCCGGACTCATCATGACCAGCTCCCCATAAATGAGTTCGCATCGGCCGATATCGCCCATCTTGAGCAATTCGTCAGCCGTCATCGGTTTGGTGGATGTTGTTGTCATAAGAACGATCAATAGCAGATGCGATGGCTATGCGCCGGCCGCGACGAGCGCCTTCTTTGCCCTTGGCGGAAGATCGAGAGGAACGAACCAGTCCGCTGGATAGAGATAATCCTCTCCTTCTTCGTCGACAACGCGAAAGAAATATGCCGGGTCATTCGCCTCTGGCCGGATAACCTTGTAGGCCATTCCGAGCTGCAATGAAGCCTTATACTCCCCGCGCTCAATGCACATCGCGAAAAAAGGATGAGATCGTTTGCCGCGATCAGGAGCGGTTGAGCGGGCGTTTGATCCTTTCGAGCCTGCGTCCGAGGCCGTGCGATTCGAACCAATGAATTTCCGCCTCATATATCTCACCTTTTATGTCACGCACCAATGCATCGCCCTTCATTTTACGCCATTCTCGTCCGCCAAACTGCGCCCGCAAGTATTTCCGAATGCGCAACCTTCGTCCGGCGGCAATTACACGTTCGTTTCGAATCGGGCCAAGAATCTCGAAAAGCGGCCGAGGCAAACGTCAATGCCCCTTCCCGAAAAACGTCTTGATCGAATCGTAAATGTCGTCCTTGGAATTCACCCGGCTCGTCATCACTTTCTCATGATTCCGCAGATGCTCGTGCAGAACGTTGATGAAATTCCCCGAACCGTAGGCGCTGGCCACCTGGCAATAGCCGAACATGTTGCAAATCGGCAGAAGTTGCTCCTTCAGCAGCTTCACGCAGTCGCGGCTGTCGGCCTCCGAACTGTTGTCGCCGTCGCTGAAGTGGAAAAGGTAAATGTTCCATTCCTCGGCTGAGTAGTGCGAATCCAACATCGCCTTGGCGCAGCGGAATGCGCTGCTGATCTTCGTGCCGCCGTCTTCCCGAAGATGATAGAACGTATGCTTGTCGACTTCCTTGGCCTGAACGTCGTGCACGATGTAGCGCGATTCGATCCCCTCGTAATTCGTCCGCAGCCAGGTGTCGATCCAGAAGCTTTCGACGCGCACCAGTTCCTTTTGCTCTTCGCCCATTGAACCGGAGACGTCCATCATGAAAACGATCACCGCGTTGGACTGCGGGTTCTTGACCTCTTTCCAGCTTCGATAGCGGATGTCCTTCCGCTGGGGAATGATGATCGGCCGGTCGGGATCGTAATCGCCGATCATGATCTGGCGCTTGAGCGCTTCCTTGAACGATCGCTTGAAATGCAGCAAGGATGCCGGCCCCACGCGGCGAATGCCGCTGTACTTGTCGCGGATCGTGGTAATCCGATGCTTTCCCTTGGGCTCGATCCGCGGAAGCTTCAACTCCTCGGCCAAAATCTCCGCCAACTCCTGCAGGGTAAGGTCCACCTCCATGATGTGCTGTCCGGACTCGGTGCCGCCCTGGGTTTTGCCCTCCCCCTTGCCGACGACGTCGCCCTCCTTGCCCTCCCCCGCCCCGACGCCCGCGGAATTGTCCCCATACCGGAAATGCGGCAACTCGATCCCGCGCAGCGGAATGCTGATCAGATGCTTCCCCTCCTTGCCGATCAATTCCCCCTTGGTCAGAAACTTGCGCAGGTCGTCGCGAATCCGGCCCTTGACGATCTGCCGGAACCGCTGGTGATCTTTTTCGATCTTCAGGATCATGAAATCAATTTGCGGCGGCCAACGCACGCCGGACCTTAAGTGGAACCTCGATTGCCGCAAACCAATCGGCCGGATAAAGGTAATCCTCGCCTGATTCATCAACGATCCTCAAGTCACGCTCGGGATCAAGTTTCAGCGGCGTCAGGACCCGATATACTTTGCCGAAAATCAAATCGACGTTCTTCGGATCACCGCCGACGTAAATCGCGTGAGTATGTCTTCTGGAAATTCGCTTCATAGCCATCTCAGAGTCCTTTTTCGCTTGAACAAAACGCGGCCAACGCCATGGGCTTCATACCAGTGGATCTCGGCCTCACAATGCCGTCCATCGTAGAGCCTGATAATTGCGGCGCCTTTCATCTTTCTCCAGCGTCCAGTTCCAAACGCCCGATTCAATCTCCACCGGTTGCGCACGCCCCGCCCGACTGCAATAATTTCAATACTGCGGATGGGCGAGAGAATGTCGAACTGTTCTGGCATTCGAACGTGGCCTGACGCATCACGAAATCGCGGTCTTTCTAGGTACCTCGCCGTGCCTTACTGGTCACATAATTGTTCGCGTCTAACGATCTCCTTGCCGGGAACCGCTGGTGATCTTTTTCGATTTTCAGGATCATGATTTCGCCGGCTCGCAATCCTCGAAAGCGGCGATCTGATTCATTCTCAGGACCGCGGCGCGGTCGGACCGAGGAAAATAATAGTCCAACTGCGTCTGCCCGATCGCGATCTGATACGGGCTGGTCACCTCATAACTGCTTCCACTCGTTAGAACGATGCGAAACGCCGCGAACGGCTCGCGATCCAGAAGCTCCTTGAGTTTATTCACCACGGCAAGAGTCTCCTTATGTCACCTTCCTCGACAGAAGATATAACCCGATCAGAAAAACCAACAGCGATCCGGCCAATCCCAGGATCGTGCCCGGAAGATGCCAGTTGGCCAGATCGACCGGATTTTCGCCGCGGCTCCATCGCAGCGCCAGCCCGTAGCGCGGATCGGTGATCCAGAAAAATGCCATCCCCAGCAAACCCACCACGACCAGCGAATATCCCGAACGGCGGTTAAATCTCCGCATCATTCATCCTGTTTCGAATCCCCGCGCGCGAAGATGCTCGCGACGTAATTCAGCACGTCCGTCGCGCTCGTTTCGTTGTAGCCGAAGTATTTGATCAGACGCTGTTTCACCACGTCGATCTTCTGCTGCGTCTCGTCGTCGACGACGCTGCTCACCAGGTTCTTCAGCTTGATCGTGTCGCGCTGGTCCTCGAACAGCTTCAGCTCCAACGCTTTGAGCAATCGGGCGTTGGTGTTGTACTCGAACTTCTTGCCGTCCAGCGCCAGGGCGCCGATGTAGTTCATGATTTCCTGCCGGAAATCGTCCTTTCGCGCCTCGGGGATGTCGATCTTCTCCTCGATCGACCGCATCAGCCGCTCGTCCGGGTCCTCGTCGCGGCCGGTGTAACGGTTGCGCACGCGCTCGTGTTGCGTGTACGCCCGGACGCTCTCGATGTAATTCGTCGCCAGGCGCTTGATCGCGTCCTCGTCGGCGCTGATCGCCCGCTGCACCTCGGCCTTGAGAATGTCCTCATATTCCTCGCGCACCACCGCCAGCAGTTCCTTGTATTCCTTCTTCAGCTCTTCATCCGTGATGAGCGAATGATGGACGAGCCCGCCTTCCAATTCGTTCATCACCATGAACGGATTGATGGACTTGTCGAGCTGCGCCTGGTGGCTGACCAGCGAATTGCTGACCTTGTCCTGAATGTAGCGGGGGCTGATCCCCTGCATTCCTTCCCGGGGCGCCTCTTCCTTCAGTTCCTTGATGCTGTCCTCGGTGAAGCCGGGGATGTTCTTGCCGTTGTAAAGCTTCATCTTCTGCAACTTGGTGATGCCGGCCTTTTTCGGCTCGGACAGGCGCGTCAGGACGGCCCACATGGCCGCCACCTCGATCGTGTGCGGCGCGATGTGAAGCCCCTTGATTTTGTCCGGACCGAAATCCTTGAGGTAAATCTTCACCTCGTCGTCCAGCCGGATGTTGTACGGCACGTCGATCTTGATGGTCCGGTCGCGGAACGCCTCCATCATCTCGTTGCCCTGGAGCCGTTTGTATTCCGGCTCGTTGGTGTGACCGAGAATGACCTCGTCGATGTACGTCTGGGCGAATTTCTTGGGCTTGATCAGATGCTCCTGGCTGGCGCCCAGCAGGTCGTACAGGAACGCCACGTCCAGCTTCAGCACTTCGATGAACTCGACGATCCCGCGATTGGCGATGTTCAATTCGCCGTCGAAGTTGAACGCGCGGGGATCGGAATCCGAGCCGAACTCGGCGATCTTGCGGTAGTTGATGTCGCCGGTCAGTTCGGTGCTGTCCTGGTTCTTCTCGTCCTTGGGCTGGAAGGTGCCGATGCCGCGGCGATCCTTTTCCGACAGGATCAGCCGTTTGACCTTGACGTGCTCCATGACCTTCTTCCAGTCGCCGCCGTAGTCCTCCAGCAGATCGCCGTAAATTTTCCGGCAGAACGGGCAGACGTCGCCGAACAGGCGGATCTTGCGTCCATCGGGCAGTTTCTCGTTGATCGCCTCCAGCACGTCGTTGCGGGCCTCGCGCGGAATCAGCAGCAACGGCTCTTCGTGCATCGGGCACTCGACGAATTGCTCCGCCTCGTCCCCCGCCGGACCCTTATGATGCACCCGCCACATGTACGTATAGCATCGCCCCGCTTCCGTCCGGCTGTAGTGCTCCAGCCCCTTCTTGAGCAGCCGGGCCATCGTCGATTTGCTCGATCCCACCGGACCATGCAGCAGCAAGATGCGCTTTTCCGTGCCGTAGCCCTGCGCCGCGGATTTGAAGAAATCCACCAGCTGCATCAGCGGCCTTTCCAGCCCGTAAATCGCGTCGGCGCCGTGATCGATCGGATCGGCAAAGAACTTGTACCGGTTGTATTCCTGCTTGAACTGCGTGTAGGACTCCACGCCGTACGACAGGATCATGTCATACACCCGTTGAAACGCGTTCCGCGCCACCACCGGATTTTCGCTCACCAGGTCCAGATACTCCCAGAGGGAACCTTCCCAGTGTTGTTCCCGGAAGTTCGAGACGTCCAGTTTCTTGTCGATCAGCGACACCAATGCATTGGATTTTGAAGCCATGGTTTGCGTACTCCATCTAAGCGTGCTTGGTCCGTCAAAGCGTGCTCGCTCCATACAAGCCCTCAACGGCTTGCGACAAGTTTACCATTCCATTCCAGGAACGGAGTTGCAACGCCGATCGCCGCAAATATCTTCGACCGGATTGCATCCAATTCGTTGCAAAAGAGCGGCGCCGGAATGAAATTTCCGGCATGGGGTTGGCGCCCGTTGATTCAAGAACGATCCCGATACAACAGCTTACCCTGCACCACCAAAAGTGTCTACGACGAAATGAGCTATCCGGTTTCCCCTACAGCCGTTATAAATCCGCAAAAACGAAAAAACCCCGAGGTTTGATGGCCTCGGGGCACTCCCGCAGGACTCAACCGTCCCCATGTATCGCAAAGGCCCACGGGTAGTTCAACACGCAATGGCTTTCACACGTCTTTCACCAGCGGCAAAAGCGGATACTGATCGCCCAGGATCGGCTTGCTTGGCGTGTTCAGCCAGTTCTGCAACATGCTGGCGTAAACCGACCGGAAATCCACCAAGTATTTCAGGTCCCCCTGGTCCAGGTCCGTCAGGGACGGATGCGGGCTCACGATCCCTTGCTTGATGCTTGTACCCATGACGAACATGGGCGCCGCCGCCCCGTGGTCCGTGCCGTTGCTGGCATTCTCCTGCACCCGGCGGCCAAACTCGCTGAACGTCATCGCCAGCACCCGATCCTGGTTCCCCTGCTGTTTCAAATCCTGCCAGAACGCACTGAGTCCGTCCGACAATTGCTTCATCAGCGCATCATGCCGCGCCAACTGACCCACGTGCGTGTCAAACCCGCCAAGGGCCACGTAATAGACCCTCGTCGGCAGTCCGCCGGCGATCATCGCCGCGATCGTCTTCAGGCCATTTCCGAATTCGTTGGCCGGATACGCCGCCGGGGACGAGTGGTTCCGCGTCAAACGCAGAATCTCTTCGCTGCTCAACTGCGCATCCATCGCCGTCCGGTGCAGGAAATCCAGTTGATTCTGGGCGGTGACCGTCTTCGGGGGCAATATCGCCGATCCCTGCAAATCCGCCTGATTGAGCTTGACGTAATCCGCCTTGTCCCGCCCGTTGTACCGATAACTGTCCGGACGCTCGAAACTCAGCGGCAACACCTTCTCCCCCTGCATCGCCAGCGGCAGCGCGTCGCCGATGGCCACCCCCACGTGCGGATCGCAACCCGGGCAGGTGTTGTCGAAGTAACGCCCAATCCAGCCGGTGCTCGGCTGCTGCCGCTCCGGCTCGGCGCTTTGCCAAATATCCATCGATCGGAAGTGCGACCGGTTCGGGTTTGGATATCCAACCCCTTGAACGATCGCCAGATCGCCGTTGTCATACAGGTTCTTCAGCCCGGTCAGATTTGGATGCAGGCCAAGATAGTCGTTGATTTTCAGAATATCCTTGGCCGGATGTGAAATCCTGGCGCGGGCCTGGTAATACACGTCGTCGCCGTAGGGAATGACCATGCTCAGCCCGTCGTTGCCGCCGGACAATTGCACCACCACCAGAATCTTCCCGTCCTTGCCCGTCGTCTGCTGCGTCAGCTTGCTGTCAAACGGATCGCTCAGCGCCATCACCGTCTGATCCAAAAACGTCGGGATCGTCGGCGCCACCGCCAGGAGCGTCAAACCCCTTTGCAAAAAGATCCGGCGAGTGGAAACGTCCTTTTCCATGACTTCTCCGCGTTAACACAACTGATATTCGGGCATCGACACGATTAATTGCACGATCTTCCGCACCGAATCCGTATTCACCCCATCGGTCAGCACGTCGGCCAGGACCTGCTTTTTCTCCGCGTCGACCGGGCGCTGGATCAGCCGCTTGATCCAGGCGTTGGCGACCTCGTCCGGCGACCCGGCGTCATCCGGATCGAAATCCGTCGATCTTGCCAACCCGGGTCCCAGAAGCCCGCGGTCAACCCCCTTGGGACTTACGCGGGCCAGTGCCGGGACCGCCCCGCCGGCCAGCCAAACACCCGTGTTGTACCGGATGAACAGCGTGCTGGTGTTGATCCACATCCGCCCGCCCGGCCAACCCCGAACGTTCGGCGGCATCATCGGCAACTGGCCCATCTGATTCAACGCCGCTTCCAGCGCCTGGCCCGGCGGCATTCGCAGGCCCAGCATCCGGATCGTCCCCACCACCAACTGAACCGGACTCTTGATCTGCACCCCCACCGCCTGCGGGCTGTAAAACGCCCGGCTGGTCAGGATCGTCCGCAACAGCGGCCTAAGCTCGTAATGGTTCGCATAAAAATACTGCCCCAACGCCGCCGCCATCCCGGGATCGATATCGTCATACGCCAGATATTTGAACAGCTCCCCGGAAATGAACCGGGGACAGGCCGGATGCTGCAAGATCAGCGTCACAATGTCATCCCCGTCGAAGTTTCCGCTGCGGCCGAAGAATGTCTTGATGCCGTCATCGTGCTGATTGGCGCGGTAGACGAAATCGACGCCGTCATGTCCCCAGCCGGTGAAGGCGCGCGCCGCCTGCTTGATGTCGTACTCGGTGTAGTTCCCGATCCCCAGCGTGAAAAGCTCCATCAACTCACGGGCATAGTTCTCGTTGGGATGCGCCTTTCGGTTCTCGTTGTTGTTGAGGTAATCCAGCATCGCCGGATCGCGCGACACCGCCCGCACAAACTGCTCGAAATTCCCCGCCGCGTAACGCCGCCATAGCTCGTTCTGCCGCCACATCAAAAGCGCCGACCGCTCGTCCTTGGCGCTGGTGGTGAAATGTCCGTGCCAGAAGAACGTCAGCTTCTCCTGCATCGGATATTTGCCGAACGCCATCCGCTCCAGCCACCAGTCGATCGTCGCCTGCACGGCCTGCCGATTGGCCTGCATGAATTGCTGAATCAGTTGTTTCTTCTCGTCCAGGCTTTTCCCGACCAGTTGCCTGGCATATTCCCGGAAATTGGATGGCGACCCGGCGATTGAATGCAAATTTGGCGAGTCCCCCTCATCCTCTTCCTCCGCCGGGGCATCGGGGAAATCCATCAGCCATTCCACGGCATTCTGCGGCCCCAACTTGCGGACGTGCTCGATTTCTTCGGGCGTACCGCCAAACCCCGCCCGGTTCATCAGGTGTGCCGCCCTCACATCGTCAAAAGGCTCGGATTCTGAGGGAACATAGGGCGATAACAAAGGATGAATGCTTGCCATCCCGGCTCCTTGTGCCGAATCGACAACCATTAGAACGACGCCAGACGGACGTTATTGTAGGCTTTTCCGACTAAATTCTCTCATCGGTTGTGTAGCCGGCGAGCTTGCTCGCCGTATTGATTCGCAGCTACCACCCCATTATCGGTCTCCAAGCCCCACCCAAGCGTTCATGTTATACTTCGCCCTCCTGATTGCCTGATGCAATTTTATGCAAAAAAAGCTCCTCCGCCTCGGCCATTCCCCAGACCCCGATGACGCCTTCATGTTCTACGGGCTTGCCAAGAACCTGTTGGACACCGGCCCATACCGGTTCGAGCACGTCCTTCAGGACATCCAAACTCTCAACCAGCGGGCTCGCCGCGGCGAGCTGGAGATTACCGCGATCTCGGTCCACGCCTATCCCTACGTGGCAGACCGTTATGCCCTCACAAGTTGCGGCAGCAGCATGGGCGATCAATACGGACCGATGGTCATCACTCGCCAGCCCACGAAAATCGCCGATCTCAAAGGCAAGACCATCGCCATCCCCGGCGAACTGACAACCGCGTTCCTCGCCCTCCAGCTTTGCCTCGGCAAAGCCGGCGAGGCGTTTCGCGCCGTCCCCGTTCACTTCGATCAAATTCCCCGCTATGTCAAAGACGGCAAGGCCGATGCGGGCCTCATTATCCACGAGGGACAACTCACCTATCAGCAATCAGGCTTGCATCTGGTGGTCGATCTCGGCGTTTGGTGGCACCAGCAAACCGGCTTGCCCCTTCCCCTGGGCGCCAACTGCATTCGGAAAGATTTGGGCAAGACCGTCTGCCAAGAAGTCACGAACATTCTCAAAAAGTCAATTCAGTTCAGTCTCGATCATCGCCAGGAAGCGGTTGAATATTCCCTGCAATTCGGCCGCGATTTGACCAACAAGCTGGCCGACCAATTCGTCGGCATGTACGTGAACGATTGGACGCTCGATTACGGTCCCCGCGGCCGCGAAGCGATCTCGACGCTCCTGCAACGCGGCGCCGACGCCGGGTTAGTCCCACCTATCCCCCAACTCGAATTCATCACCGCCGTTTAGAGCGGTTCTCTATGCCACCGCGGCGGTCATTGACAGCGATGCTTTCCCTTCTTTGATTCGCTCGATATGCGCCCCCACGGCCGCGAGCTTTTGCTCGATCTTTTCGTATCCGCGATCGATGTGATAAACCCGATCGACGCGCGTGGACCCCTTGGCGACCAATGCCGCCAACACCAGCGCGGCGCTGGCGCGCAGATCGCTCGCCATGACGTTGGCGCCTTGCAGTTCGCGCACGCCCTGGATGATGGCCGTCGGACCTTCCTTGCGAATCCGGGCGCCCATGCGGTTCAATTCGCCGACGTGCAGGAACCGGTCGGGGAAAATCCGCTCCGTCACCACGCTGATTCCATCCGACAGGCACAGCAGCGCCATGAGCTGTGCCTGCAAATCCGTGGGGAATCCCGGGTAGGGCTGGGTCGTCATCTCCACCGGATTGATTCGCCGCGCCGCCGTGACGTAAACCGTTCCGTTTTCCCGTTCCGTTTGCACGCCCACCTCGTCCAGCCGATCCGTCACCGCGATCAGATGATCCAGGCTGCAATTCTTCAGCGCCAATTCCCCATTGGTGATCGCCGCCGCGATCATGAACGTGCCGCACTCGATCCGGTCGGGGATCACCCGATGCTCGGCGCCGACCAGCTTCTCGACGCCCTCGATGCGAATCTCGGGCGTCCCGTGTCCTTTGATCCTCGCCCCCATCTTGATGAGCATCTCGGCACAGTCCGAAACCTCCGGCTCGCATGCCGCCCCCACCAGGATCGTTTCCCCATCGGCAAGCGTCGCGGCACACATGACGTTGATGGTCCCCAGGACCGTCGGCCCCAGTGCTCCGCCGAGATACATCCGGCATCCTTTGAGCCGGCCGCGCACCTCCCCCACGATGTTGCCGTTTTCCATCCGGAAATGCGCCCCCAGCTTCTGCAAGCCGCGCACGTGCAAATCCACCGGCCGGTCGCCGATGGCGCATCCGCCGGGCATGCTGACGATCGCCTTGCCGCGCTTGCCCAGCAGCGGACCCAGCACGCAGATGCTGGCGCGCATCGTCTTGACGATTTCATACCGCGCCTCGCATTGCGACTCGTCCTGCACTTGGATATCCAGCGGCCCATTGAGCGCCGGACCCACCAAGATATCGGGGTCGGCCGGCTCGTGCCGATAAACGTGGCACCCCAACTCCCCCAGCAGCTTGGACATCGAATCGATGTCCAATAGCCGGGGAACGCCCTTGAGGGTGCTTTTCCCCTCGGCCATCAGGCACGCCGCCAGAATGGGAAGCGCGGAGTTCTTGCTGCCGCTGATTTCGATTGTCCCCTTAAGCCGATGCCCACCGTGGATGAGAAAGCTGTCCATGTCTGCCCGTCCTTGGGCTGGAAAAGCCGCCGAGAGCGGAGGCGTAGCCTTCCGCAGCGGCATGTCCCCAAGCCCGAAACGTCCCGGCTAAAAAACACCGGAAAAACCGTTCGGTCTATCGGCCAGTCCATTGGCCGACAATCAATATCAATATTGCCCTTGGAGGCCAGACCCGTTATCGGTCTGACCGCCAAGTCAACCGCGCCATTGTGGACTTGCCCCGTCCGAATATCAAGCCGGGAAACCCAACTTCCGGCGCTTTTCTCGCCCCACCCTCCATATCATTCACGTCCACACGGGCGGCGGGGTGATCTGGTCCGCCGGGCGCGGGCCGGGATCGCTCTTTCCGCTGGTCGATAGCCGGCTCTCGGCCACGACGTGCATGTCGTGATCGCAGGTGATCTGGCAACTGAGCCGCAACCCGTGAATCGCCCCCAGCCCCCGGGCCGACAAGACCGTCCGTTCCGCGTGCGTCACCTTATCCGGCTCGCCGGAAATGAACCTCACCCGGCACGTTGTACACCTGGAGTTGCCTCCGCAGGCGTGCATCTGGTCGATCTTGGCCTCATCCAGCAGCGCCAGCACCAGCCGCTTCCCGGCCGGAACCTCAAACGTCCCCACGCCTTCCACCGTCAATTTCGGCATTCAAAACTCCTCGTCGGCGATCAGAACATCCTCCAACGGATTTTCGGCGATTCTTCGCGCCAGGTCAAAGACCGCCAATCTATCTGCCCGGATATCGAAAACAACCGACGAGATGATCGTTCACCATGCCGACGGCCTGCATGAACGCATAACAGATCGTCGAGCCGACGAAGTTGAAGCCGCGCCGCTTCAGGTCTTTGCTCATCGCGTCGGATTCCGGCGTGCGGGCCGGCAAGTCGCGCATGTTTCGCCAACCGTTCACGCGCGGCTGCCCGCCGACGAACTGCCAGATATATGCGTCGAAACTCCCAAATTCCCGCTGAACTTCGAGAAACGACCTGGCGTTTCGCGCGGCCGATTCAATCTTCAGCCGATTGCGAATGATCCCGGCATCCTTCAGCAGCCGCGCGACATCATGACGGCCATACGCCGCCACCTTCACCGGATCGAACCGATGAAACGCTTTTCGATATCCTTCCCGCCGATTGAGAATCGTGTTCCAGCTCAGCCCCGCCTGCGCCCCTTCCAGAATCAAAAACTCGAACAGTTTCCGATCCTCGTGAATCGGCACGCCCCATTCCCGATCGTGATAAGCAGTCATCAGTTCCGTTGTCGCCCACGGGCAGCGGGTGATTGGGGACATGGGTATTCCTTCCGCATTCCAGGAAGCAATCGGCATAGCACCAACATCTGCTCGGCCCGCCTGAAAGACGATGAGGCGAGGTCCATTATTTGTAAACATCTCCGCGCGGTCCCACATGCGCGATGACAATCGTGTCGTTAGCCCGATCGTAAAGATATATGATTCGCAAATTGCCATGGCGCAGCCGGTAGAACCCCGCCCATTCCCCCGCCATTGGTTTTACACCGGGCATCGCGTTCGGATCATTTGCTAATTCGCCGAGCTTGCCGATCAACTGCGACTTGATTCGCGCATCCAACTTTTCAATGTAACGGCCCGCGCGACTGTGAACCACGAGCTTCGGCATCGGAATCAGAATGCCCTAAGTGGCTTGAATGCGGAACCGTTACGACGCTTCAAATCACGGCGAGTGGCTCTCAAATCCTCCTTCGCTTTCTCGTCGAGATCAAAGCCCAGCGCTTCGTTCAACTCACAGAATTGTGCCCAAGAAATGATGACCTCACGCGGCCGCCCTCGCTCATCCACGACGATTTTCTTGCGAATTGCTACCATAAACCGAACCATACCACCAAGCCGTAAGCGTAACAATCACCTCGCATACTCCACCGCCCGTGTCTCGCGGATCAGCGTTACCTTGATTTCCCCAGGATAATTCAACTCCTGCTCGATCTTCTGGGCGATGTCCCGGGCGATCTTGGCGCTGACGCGGTCGTCGATCAGCTTGGCGTCCACGATCACGCGCACCTCGCGGCCCGCCTGGATCGCGTACGCCTGGCGCACGCCTTCGAACGTCATCGCCAAATCTTCCAACTCCTGCAAGCGTTTCACGTATCGTTCGAGGCTTTCGCGGCGTGCCCCGGGCCGGCTGGCGCTGATCGCATCCGCCGCCATCACGATCACCGTGTACGGCGTCGTCGCCGGCACGTCGCCGTGGTGGGCCTCGGCCGCATTCAGCACGGCCTCCGGCTCGTCGAACCGGCGCAAAAATTCCTTGCCCAGTTGCGGATGCCCGCCCTCCTGCTCGTGGTCCATCGCCTTGCCGATGTCGTGCAGCAGCCCCGCGCGCCGCGCCAGCTTCCCATCCAGACCCAACTCATCGGCGATCACCTGGGACAGATATGCCACCTCCATCGAATGCTTCAGCACGTTCTGCCCATAGCTGGTGCGAAACGATAACCGGCCGAGCATGGGAATGATCGGCTTGGCCAATTGCAGGTTCGCCTCCTGGGCCGCTTCTTTGCCCAGGCGGATCAACTCCTCGTCCATTTCCTTGGTGGTCACCGCCACGACTTCCTCGATGCGCGCCGGATGGATTCGCCCATCCTGCACCAGTCGGTCCAGCGACATCCGCGCGATTTCACGCCGCACCGGATCGAAACAACTCACCACCACGACGCCCGGCGTATCGTCAATGATGACGTCCACCCCCGTCGCCTTCTCGAAGCTTCGGATGTTCCGGCCTTCGCGGCCGATGACCCGGCCCTTCATGTCGTCGCTGGGAATGGTCACCGTGCTGACCGTGTGGTCGGCCGTCTGCTCCGCCGCGTAACGCTGGATCGCCTGGAGAATAATCTGCCGGCTCTTGTCCTTCGCCTCGTCCTGGGCGCGCTCGGTAATTCGCTGAATGAGCGCCCCCGCCTCCAGCTTGCAATCGTCCTCCAGGCGCTTCAGCAGCATTTCCTTGGCCTGCTCGGGCGAAAGATTCGTCAATTGCAGCAGCTTGTCCCGCTGCTCGTGAAGCACCTGGTTCAGATGCTCTTCCTTGCCCGACAGGGATTTGTCCCGCTGCGAAAGCCGGGATTCCAGGTCATCCAGGTTCTTTTCCTTTACCGACAGCGTATCCAGCTTTCGGTCCAGGGTGTCTTCCCGCTTTGTCAGCCGGCCTTCCTGGGCCTTGAGTTCGTTTCGCTTCTGTTCGGTTTCGCGCTCGTATTGTTCCTTGCGCTTGAGCTGTTCCTGCCGGGCGGCAAGCTCGATTTCCTTGGCCCTGTTCTGGGCCTCCATCAGCGCGTTATTCTTGATTTGCTCGGCTTCGGCCCGGCTCCGGTTCAGGGCACTGCGTGCCATGACCTTGGCCGCTACAGCCACACCGCCGGCGCCCAGAACCAGCCCGGCCAGGAGATACCATGTGATTTCCATGAATCCCGTCCGACCTCATCCATTCGAGATGGATGAACTCACAACGCGGATGCCTTGGGATGGCCCTGCTTCGACGGGGGAATGCAATGCCGAACTTCGGTTCAACAAAAGCCGGAACCGGTGAACCTGCATTGCCGAATGAATGTCATTCCGGGAGGTGCTCGCGAAGGGCAATTGATCCGCCGGCGCGTGTTGATCGGCGCCGGCGATGTGAAATACGAAGGCGCCAGGGCCGCCAACGGCAAAAACCGCCGCGGCAAGCCACCCGTCCCACGCCGGCACAGGGCGAGCAATAGCCCCATCACGCCTAACGCGGTGATCGCCGTCTTCGTCAGTATTCCCAAAATGACCACGTTCATGTCGATACGTCGAATCAAGAACCTAACGACGCACCATCCGCTACGGCGCGTCGTCCGTGATTGGCTTGAGGAAATATCCCCCCAATGCCAACCAAACGAATCACTCACATTTTATGCAACCCTGGCGGCATTTCAAGATTCAATGCGGATGAATGCCGGGACGAGGGATCGACGGCCGATAATTCAGGCAATTTCGTCCAGTTGCGTTGCCAATTGCTGATTATTCGTAACCCACCACAACTGCTGGTGATGGTGGATCGTGCATGCCGCAGCCCGCCCGGGAAATGCCATTGCGAAATCGCTCATCGTCAGCCCCGCCAGCAGCCCCCTCACAAAATCCTCAAACCCCGCCTCTTCACCCGGCAAGAATTCGATCGCCGCCGCGTTGGTCCGCCCAATCAATTGGCTGAAATCAATCCCGCAGCCCCCGAGCAATCCCGGCAGCCATTGCCTGCTGCCAAAGTTCAATTCGTAAGACCAATGACTCCCCGGCATCACCCAGACATTTCCGGCCAAGACCTGTCGCCAAGCCCGCGCCGCAAGCGCCGCCAACGTCGCCGCGAACGGCTCCGGCACGCTCCGCGTGAATTTGCCCAATTCCGGCCTGATCGTCCCATCCGGCGGACCGATCCACCCTCGAACCTCCGCCGCGGCGCCGAAACCAAACGACCCGCCATTATAATAATGACATTCCATCCCCTGGGCCGTGAGCCGATCCAATACGATTTGGTAATCAATGATGGATGGCATCTGGGATTCACATCCCCAGCCGCTTTTTCCACGCCGCCAACTGCTCCTCGAACGGCTTGCCGCCGGCCGCGCCGGCGCTCTGGTAGCGCTTCACCACGTTCCGCGCCCCCAGCGCGTCGTACACTCCCTTGTCCAAGCCCACGGATGGCCATCCGTGGGCTTTGAGGGCATCATCAAAATCCTCCACCGAAAGCTGCCCCAGCGCCGTCTTCCCCTCCTTCTCACATCGCGCCACCAGCGTTCCCACAATCTGATGAGCCGTCCGAAACGGCACGCCCTTCGTCACCAGATACTCCGCCAGGCTCGTCGCATCCAAAAATCCGCGTTCCAGCGTCGGCTCGATGTTCTCCTTGACGAAATTCGCCGAGTTCACGATGGCCGCCGCCATCGTCAAACAACTGCTCACGGAATCGTAAGCCCGGAATACAATCCGCTTGTCCTCCTGCAAATCCCGGTTGTACCCGATCGGCAATCCTTTCAGGATGGTCATCAGCGCGAACAAATCCCCGTACACGTTCCCGCACCGCCCGCGGATTAGTTCCAGCATGTCCGGATTCCGCTTCTGCGGCATCATCGACGACCCGGTCGTGAACTTCTCCGCGATTTTCAAAAACGAAAACTCCGTGGTCATGTAAATGATCCACTGCTCCGCCCAGCGGGAGAGGTGCATGGAGATCATGGCCAGGCCATAGAGAAAATCCAGGGCACGATCCCGTGAGGCGGTCAATTCAATGCTGCTACCGGGAGGGCTGGCGAATCGCAACAGCTTTGCCGTCACCGTCGAATCAATAGGTAAAGAGGTTCCGGCGATGGCGCCGCTCCCCAGCGGGCTGTCGTCAATTTCAGCCCCGTCAACGGCGGCCATGACCCGCTTGCCGTCGCGTCCAAACATGGCGCACCAAGCCATTGCCTCGGCGCCCGCCGAAATCGGCTGGGCACGTTGAAGATGCGTGTAGGACGGCATGACGACCTGCGCACTTCGTTCGGCGAGCTTCACGAAAGTCTTACATAACGCATTCAACTTCAGCCCGACCTCAACGGCGGAACCGCAAATCCATAGCAGCAGGTCCAATGCCACCTGATCATTCCGGCTCCGTCCCGTATGCAGCTTCTTCCCCGGCTCGCCGATCCGCTCAATCAGCGCCGCCTCAATGACCATGTGAATATCTTCCAGGCTTTCATCGAACTTGAATTTCCCCGCTTCAATATCGCGCTCGATCCCCTTCAAGCCTTCGATGATCGCATCCCGTTCGGCATCCGTGACAAGCCCCACCTTGGCCAGCATCGTGGCATGTGCAATCGAACCGGCGATGTCGTGCTTGTACAGCCGCCAGTCGTAGCTGATTGATTCGACGAACGATTGGGCCAGCGCATCGGTCCCTTCGCTTTTTCGAGCTTCCCAGGATTTATCCGTTGCCATGGTTTGAATTCTAACCAAATGTGGCACGGGCGTCCCGCCCATGTATGGAATTCAATTTCTCGCGCGGAGGCGCGGAGGCGCGGAGAAAATCCAGCTAATTTCTCGTCTCCGCGCCTCCGCGCGAAATATCTTCTATCCCAGTTCCCGCAGCATCTTGAAATGCGGCCCGGCCGTAGCAATCTCGAATTGTTCGGAAACAATTTCCCATCCGTACTTCCGATAGAACTCCGCCGCCGGCGCTCGGGCGTTCGCCCAGATCAGACCGACGCCATTCTCCAGCGCAACTCGTTCGATTTCCGCCAGTAATCGTCCCCCCACTCCGCGCCTTTGATACCCCGGATCAACCGCCATCCCTCGCAACTGGCAAGCCGGCCGGCCTTCCCATTGATTCACCAGCACCGTCGCGCAGGCCACGATCGCCGGGCCATGCTTGGCCGCGAGGTGGACCGTCCGCGAATCACGATCACCCGGAAAATACGCCGTCTCCCTGGCCATTCCCGCGCGCAGGACCGCATGTCGAAGATCCACAATCTCCTCGACAGGGACCGGCCCGATCTGGATGGAATCTATTTCCACGCCTGCGGATGATCCTCGCTGACCATTGCCGATTCCGCCGCCGCGGCGTTCGCGCGAAGTTGCCGGTCATCCTTGCAGCCCGGGATGACTGCCGTGACGGCCGGGTGCTGCAAACACCACGCCAGCGCCCACTGCGCCATGTCGATTCCGGCCGGGACCTCCTTGCGGCGAATTTCTTCCACCTCGCGCAGCCGCCGCTCGATGACCGCCTTATCCTGCCCCGCGCGAACGTCGTTGGCTCCAAACGAGGTCCCCAGCTTATATTTTCCGCTCAAAAACCCGCTCGCCAGCGGAACCCGCGCCAGCACTCCCAAATTCTGCTGCTGGCAAAGCGAAAACACCCGCTCCTCCGGCGTTCGGTCCAATCGGTTATAGATGACCTGAATCGCCTCGGCGTGCCGGCGGGTTGAATTCTCCACCTGATCGATATTTTTCCGCGTTTGCCCGGAGATGGAATTACCCAGGTGCCGGACCTTCCCCGCTTTCATCAGCTTCTGTAGCGCCGCCGTCAACTCGTCGTTGTCGAATTCCTCGAATCGAATGCTGTGATATTGCAGCAGATCGATGTAGTCGGTTTTCAGCGCCTGGAGCGAATCCTCAACTTGCCGCAACATCTGCGGCGCCGTCCGTTCATCCGTGCGATTCAAGTGGGAATGAAATTTGTGCCCAAACTTGGTCGCGACGATCCAGTTCTCCCGATCGCGCTGGATCGCGTTGCCGATGAAAGCCTCCGATAAGTGGTCGCCATAACATTCGGCCGTGTCGATCAGGTTGATGCCCGTCTCCCGAGCCGCGTCGAAAATCCGATCGACTTCATCCTGCACGAAATCCTTGCCCCATTCGCCGCCGAACTGCCAGGTTCCCATTCCGATCACCGAAACGCGCAGATTGCTCTTTCCAAGCCGACGATATTTCATGGGGGACATTGTTATCGGTGATCGGGGATTTGTCATTCGGCGAATTCAGATTTCAAGGGCAGGGCCGCACTTGCTTTTCCGCCGCCCATTGGCAAAGCTAGTTATTAACCCATGAAACCAACCATTTTCGCGGCCTTAACAGCTTGCCTCGGACTTTTTTTGGCCCAGGCCCATGCGGATTCCGGGCTATTGACCGTGGACGTGCAGCATCCCGGCGCCAAGATCAGTCCCACCTTCTATGGACTGATGACCGAGGAGATCAACCACTCCTACGACGGCGGGCTGTATGCCGAGCTGATTCAAAACCGCGCCTTCAAAGACAATGACGACCAGCCCGATCATTGGTCCGTGGTTAAAACCGGCGGCGCCGATGGCACGATCGAATTGGATCGCTCGGACCCGATCAATGCGACGGCGCTGACGACCAGTCTGAAGCTCACGTTCACGGCGATCGGTCCGGGCTTTAGCGCGGGCGTTGCCAATGACGGGTTCTGGGGCATTCCAGTTTATGCCAACACGCAATACCGAGCTTCATTTTACGCAAAAGCCAGCCTTGAATTCGATTTGACTGCCAGCATCGAAAGCGCGGACGGCGCGACCAAGTACGCGACGGCTTCCATCCCAAAGATCGGACCCAAATGGAAGAAGTACGACGTGATCTTGACGACGGCGAAAGTAAATCCGACGGCCGACGCGCGGTTTGTGATTTCCACAACCGGAATGGGCACGGTCTGGTTCAATCTGGTTTCGCTCTTTCCACCGACTTTCGACAACCGCCCCAACGGCAACCGCGTCGACCTGATGCAGATGCTCGGTGATCTCCATCCGGCATTCCTGCGTTTCCCCGGCGGAAACTATCTCGAAGGCGACACCCTCGACCAGCGCTTCGCCTGGAAAACCACCCTCGACGATATCGCCCAGCGCCCGGGGCATCTCAGCCCCTGGAAATATCGGTCTTCCGACGGGCTCGGCCTGCTCGAGTTCCTCGACTGGTGCGAAGATTTGCACATGCAACCGGTCTTGGCGGTCTTCGCCGGATATGCGCTGACCCATCAGCACGTCGACCCGGGACCGCAGTTGCAGCCGTTTGTCCAGGAAGCCCTGGACGAAATCGAATATTGCACCGGCGACGCCTCGACCAAATGGGGACAGGAGCGCGCCAAGGACGGACATCCCGAGCCGTTCAAAATCCAATACGTCGAAATCGGCAACGAGGACTGGTTCGATCGCGCCGGATACGACGGTCGGTTCGCGCAATTCCATGATGCCATCAAGGCTAAATATCCCGATCTCCAGCTCATCGCCACGGCCCCCGTTCGAACCCGAACGCCCGACGTGATCGACGACCACTATTACCGCTCGGCGCGCGCCATGGAGCGCGACGTCCATCACTACGACAACACCGACCGCAAGGGCCCCAGGATTTTCGTCGGTGAGTGGGCGACGCGGGAAGGAAATCCCACGCCCAATTTCAACGCCGCCATGGCCGATGCCGCCTGGCTCACGGGCCTGGAGCGCAACTCGGACATCGTCGTGATGAACTCTTACGCGCCGCTTTTCATCAATGTAAACCGTGGCGCCAACCAATGGGGAACCGATCTGATCGGATACAACGCGCTGAGCAGCTTCGGATCCGCCTCCTATTACGCGCAGAAAATGTTCAACGAGAACATGGGCGATACGGTGCTCCCCGTCGACCTCGCCGAGCCGCCGCAAACCCGTCCCACCACCCTGCCGGCCCCAGCCGGTGGAATCGGCGTGGCCACATTCCACACCGAAGCGCAGTTCAAGGACATCAAGGTCACCGCCGACAACCAGGTCAATTACCAATCCGACTTTTCCAAGAGCGCCGATGGCTGGCGTCCCCGCGGCGGGCAATGGGATGCCGTGGATGGGGCGCTCACTCAGACGTCCGATGCCTCCGATTGCCGGATGACCGCGGGCGATCCCGCCTGGACGGATTACACTTACAGTCTCAAAGCCCGCAAAATCAGCGGCAACGAAGGCTTCCTCGTCATGTTCCATGTCCGCGGCCCCAACGATTTCATCTGGTGGAACGTCGGCGGATGGCGCAATACGCGGTCGGCGCTGCAAAAGACGGTCGATGGCGAGCGCACCGATCTCGGACCGTCCGCTCCGGTCACCGTTGAAGACAATCGCTGGTACGACGTCCGCGTGGAACTGAAAGGAACCGACGTCAAGTGCTATCTTGACGACAAGCTGATCACGGAGGCAACCGACGTTTCCCCCGCCCCGCTGCCGGCGATTTACGCCTCGGCCAGCCGGGTCAGCGCGACGGGGCAGGTCATTTTGAAAGTCGTCAACGTCTCCTCAACTCCGCAGGCCCTTCAGATCAACCTGCAAGGGACAACGGATGTGAAGGCGGACGCGCGGGCCATCACGCTGACCGGCCAGCCTGCGGACGTGAACACGCTCGACGAGCCGCGAAAGATATTCCCGACGGAAGCCGACTTTCACGATGCCGCCGCATCGTTCATCCGCGAAATTCCCGCGTATTCCGTGAGCGTCTTGAAGTTAGACGCCAAGCCGTAAATTGTAATGGAAATGGAGAACGCCCACGGCGCTGCCGTGGGGCATTATTTGCATTACAAGAATTTCACGCCGCGTTGCGAATTCGCCCCACCGCGCCAGGGGCAAACGTTTCCGGCGGCAACTGCACCCCGACGCACTCCAGCTTGTACATGAATTGCGGGCGCAATCCGCAGGGCATCAGGCAGCCCTCCACTTTGCCCCCCATCGTGCCGTTGGGCGCTTCCTTGAACCGGAACAGTTCCTGCATCAGCACCCTGTCCCCTTCCATGCCGGAGACTTCCGTCACGCTGGTGACTTTTCTTGACCCATCGCGCATTCGCGACTGCTGGACGATCAGTTGAATCGCCGATCCGATCTGTTCGCGAATGACCCGGATGGGGAAATCGATCCCCGCCATCAGCGACATGGTTTCGATTCGCGAGATCGCGTCGCGCGGGCTGTTGGCGTGCAGCGTCGTGAGCGAGCCGTCGTGGCCGGTGTTCATCGCCTGGAGCATGTCCAGCGCCTCCGCGCCGCGGCACTCGCCAACCACGATCCGTTCCGGACGCATCCGCAGCGCGTTGCGCACCAGGTCGCGAATCGTCACCTGTGCCCCGCTGTCCTGGCCGGCGCGCTTCGCCTCCAGCGTGATGACGTGGTCCTGATTCAATTGCAATTCGGCGGCGTCCTCGATCGTCACGATCCGTTCGTCCGCGCTGATGCACCCCGACAATATGTTCAGCAGCGTGGTCTTGCCCGAACCCGTGCCTCCGCAGACCACGATGTTCAGCCGGCCCTGCACGCACGCCTTGAGAAATCCCGCAATCGGCGCCGTCAGCGACCCGTAGCTTATGAGGTCGTCCATGGTCAGCCGCTTGCGGCTGAATTTGCGGATCGTGAGGCATGCCCCGGCGATCGCGATCGGGGGAATCACCACGTTCACGCGCGACCCATCCGGAAGCCTCGCATCCACCAGCGGATTGCTCGCGTCCAAAGTCTTTCCCAGCGGCTTGATGATCCGGTCGATCACCGCCCTCAGGTGATCCTCGTCGTCGAACACCACTTCCGTTCTCACCGGCTTGCCGTTCCGCTCGACGTACACTCGGTCGGCGCGATTCACCATCACCTCGGTAATCGTCGGATCGTCCAGCAGCGGCTGAATCGGACCGAAGCCGTAAAGCTCGTTGATCACCTCGCTCAGCAACTCGGCGCGCACGTCGTCGGGCAACGTCGCATCCGCGGCTCTGAGCATTTGCGGAAAGTCCTGCTCGATCTTTCGCTTGCCGGCGGCATCGGCGGCGGCGTCGCCCGTCGGCTGCGCCTGCTTGAAAAAATGCTCGACCAGGCGTCTCCTGGTCTTACGAAGTTGCGCTTTGTCGATAGCTCCCCCTGGAACGACCGGTTTTGTGCCATTGGTATCAGCCATGATCTGTTCTATCGGCCGCTTCCCGATTTGCCATGAGGGAACGTGCGGTGTGTCGCATTATTGGGCCTTGCCGTGTGGCCGGCGATTCTTGCCCGCCGTATTCTCTGCCCCGCAAGCAATTTGATGATTTACGAGCCGCTCCGGATTTGCTCAGGTGGAGGGCCGAGTTGCCGGGGGAGACGCCCGAACCTGTGATTTGACGAGACAGCGGTCAAAAAAGTCGTACACCGTTGTCAGATCGTCCCGGCTCTTGAACCAGCCGTTGCCATGTCCGCCGTGCACGATCACCAGCCTCGCGGCCCCCCCGGCCTTTTGCAGCCTCTGGAAAAGGACCTGGCTCTGATGAAGCGGGACCAACTGATCCTGGTCGCCGTGCATGATCAAAAACGGCGCCAGAGGCGCGCGCCCCGCTTGCTCGGCGGGACTGGCCAGCGCCGCAGCCTGGGCATGCGCCGAAACCACGCCGCCAAACAACAGCCTCACCGCGCCGGCGCTGGCGCCGGTGCTGGTGCCATCCCAATCCGCCGCCTGAAGAAAATCCGACGGACCATACCAATCGCACACCGCCTGCACGCTGCTGGACGGGACCAGCACGCCTTCGGTCCCCTCGTATTCCTTGCGGCCGTTGGTCGTCCCCAACAGTGCCGCAAGCTGCCCGCCGGCGGAATCCCCCCATACCCCGATCCGCGTCGGGTCGATGTCATACTCCCGGGCGTGAGCCCGCAGAAAGCGAATCGCCGCCTTGCAATCAAAGATCTGCGCGGGAAACACCGCCTCGCCGCTCAGCCGGTAGTTGATGCTCGCCACCACGTACCCACGAGGCAACAGACCCAGCCCCGGCGGCACGGACTTGTCCCCGCTATACCACCCGCCGCCATGGATCCAGACCATCAGCGGCCGCGGCGACGTCGGGATATCCGGAACATATACGTCCAGCATCTGTGATCGACGCCCATGTGGAACGTATGCAACGTCTCGAATCGCGTGGAATCCCTTGGGCATCCATTGCCGCGACAGAACGTTGGCCGGCCGCGTGGCCGGACCCGCCGTGGCCGCGCCGGCCATCGCGGCCCAGGCCGCGAATCCAAGCGACGCGATGATCCCGATAAATTTAACCCTCGACTCCGTCATAACCCTTGCGCTGTATACAATATTGTATTGTACAATGGACTGCCCCTTTGTGCTAATCTGTCATTGGTCATTTGTCATTTGTCATTTGCATCGCCGATCCCGAGTTTTCTTGCAAATGACCAATGACCAGTGACAAATGACTAATGACCAATGACAATGTCCCAATCCCGCCTCGCCATCGCGCTGCATGAATTCGTGCGGCAAGATCTGCGCCCCTCTCACCTGATTCTCGGCGCCATGATCGTCGTCGGGGCGCTGGTAAATCTCCTGTTCGCCCACGGCTGGACGGTCTGGCCGCTGGTCCTGGCGTTCGGAATCCTCACCATCATCAACGAGGCGGCCGACCGCAACGGACAGGGAATCCCGCCGTTTCAGGTCTATGCCTTCTTCCTCGGCGCAGGCGCCGCGTGGATCGTCCTGGTCCTGTTTCTCTGCACCATTCATCCGATCGTGCTCATTGTGGGGATGGCCGCGATCATCTATCGCATCGCCGAGGCGCTGCTCAAGCAACGCGAGCGCAATCGGCTGATCGCCTACAGACGCGCCCAAGGCGTCTGCCTTCATTGCGGCGAGGTGTATGACCCCAACGCGGTCTTTTGCGACTCCTGCGGCGAAGAGCCGAATCCCGAAGCGGCCATCCTCAAACGCGTCGCCCAGATTTATCGGTCCTCCGAGGACATGGCCCGCGCCCGCGCAGTCCTCGGCCGCCGCGTTATCGCCGGAACCCCCGCGGCCAAGGAGCAGGCCCTCATCGCCCGCCATCACGGCGGCAAATTCTCCAAGCAATCCCCCCTGCCCAAAGCCGCCAAGCTCGGCGGTTCCACCGGCTCCAAGGGCAAGCGTTAGCAGTTCCCCGTGTAGCCGGTGATCCTTGCCCGCCGTATTCATCCATGAATCGGCTTATACGCCACCAGATACGCCCCCGCCACGATCAGCACCACACCCGCCCAATTCAGCGCCAAAAGCTTTTCACCCTTCAAAAGCAAAACCGCGATGACCACGGTCAGCGGCACGCTCAGCTTATCCAGTGCCGAAACCTTCGAGATCATCCCGCCCGGAAGAGTCAGCGCATGATATTCAAACAGCCACGATGAAACTCCCGCGATCCCCGTCAGCATCATGAAGATCACGCTCCGCATTCCCGGCAACCTGCCATGCGGCCACTTTCCCAGTAGCGTCGTCACCAGCAACACGTAAACCGTCCCCACCACCGCTCGAATCGCCGTCGCGAACGTGGAATCGATTCCTTCCGTGCCGATTTTGGCAAAAATTTCCCGCCAACGCCGCCATCACCGCGCCGAGCAACGCGTAAATCAGCCATGGTTCAATTTGCATGTCCGCCAGTATATCTTCTGGCAAGTCAATCGCGGCGGATGTACGATATGTAATAGCATGGATGCTGTTTCCACACTCAAGCGGACGGATTCGCTCGCCGCAAGTCAATTCCGCGGGAAAAAGGTGCATTTTATCGGAGTGGGCGGCAGCGGCATGAGCGGGCTGGCGCGAATGCTGCTCGATGCCGGGGCGATCGTCACCGGTTCCGAGCCTCGTCCAGGCCCCCAATCCTTCGAACTGATCCGCAGAGGTGCAAAAATTTCGCGGGATCAGATCGGGGAATTATTGGGCCGCGACGTCGATCTGGTCGTTCGCTCCGCCGCCGTCCCCGATGGCAATCGCGAAATGCTCGCCGCCAGCGCCCTGGGCCTCAAAACCGTCAAGTATGCCCAGATGCTCGGAATGGTGATGAGCGAGCGCTTCGGCGTGGCCGTCGCCGGCACCCACGGCAAATCCACCACCAGCGCCATGATCGGCTTCGCACTCACCCAGTGCGGCGCCGATCCCAGCTTCGTCATCGGCGGCACGGTCCGGCAGCTGGGCGGCGGCAGCCATTCCGGAACCGGCAAAATCTTCGTCGCCGAGGCCTGCGAATTCGACCGCAGCTTCCACAACCTCCACCCCAGGATCGCCCTCATCACCAACATCGAATGCGACCACCTCGACTACTACCGCGACCTCGACGAGATCGTGCAGAGCTTCCGCGATTTCGCCCGCCGCGTCCCGCCCGACGGCCTGATCATCGCCGCCGGAACCGACCGCCAGGTCGCCCGCGCCCTCGGCGAACTGCCCACACCCGTCCAAACCGTTGCGCTAGGAGAAAATTATATTTGGTCCACTCGCATTTTGGGCATTGACAATGGCTGCTACAGCGGCGAAGTATCCTATCGGAATCAGCCGGTCGGGACGTTGCGTCTTTCCATTGCCGGCGAGCACAATCTGATGAACGCGACCATGGCGGCCGCGGCGTGCGCGGCGTGCGGGGTACCCCCCGCCGACGCCATCGACGCACTTTCGCGTTTCGAAGGCGTCGATCGCCGCATGACCGTCATGGGCCATTATCACGGGGCAACCATCGTGGACGATTACGGGCATCATCCCACTGAAATCCGCACCACGCTCAAGGCCCTTCGCCAACGCTTCGATCCGCGCCGGTTGATCTGCGTCTTCCAGCCGCATCAACACAGCCGCACCCGATCGCTCATGGAGGACTTCGCCGCCAGTTTCGTCCTGGCCGACGAAACCATCGTGCCCGACATTTATTTTGTGCGCGACAGCGAATCCGAGCGCCAGCGCGTCACCGCCGCCGACCTCGTCGAACGCGTCCGCGCCAACGGACAACGCGCCGTTCATCTGCCCTCGTTCGGGCAGATCGTCCAGTACCTCAAGGAGAATGCCCGTCAGGATGATCTGATCGTCACCATGGGAGCCGGAAACATCTGGGAAATCGGGAGGGATTTAACCTCGGATTGAAGGAACGCGCAACGGGCTTGGCCCTCCGCGACTTGCCGAGGTAAGAAATAGTCACCAATATGTTGAAACTCTCCAACCCCTTTTCCGGCCTCGAGTCGATCGTCGAGGAAAACGTCCCGCTGTCGCGCTACACCTGGTATCGCATCGGCGGCCCGGCGCGATGGTTCATCCGCCCCAATTCCATGGAAGAACTCCAGGAAGCCGTCCGCCGCTGCGCCGATTCCAACCTCCGCACCTACGTCCTGGGCCTGGGCGCCAATCTGCTGGTCAGCGACGCCGGCGTCGATGCCGCCGTCTTCAAGTTCGATTCCGAGTTCTGGGGCCGGGTCGAGTTCGGCGAAAACCACGTCGAAGTCGGCGCCGGCGCCGACATGCAAAAGCTGCTCCTCCGCACCATCCGCCATGGTCGCGCCGGCATCGAATGCCTCGCCGGAATCCCCGGCACCATCGGCGGCGGCATCCGCATGAACGCCGGCGGAAAATTCGGCGACATCGGCTCCGTCGTCCAATCCGTCCAGGTCATGGACAGCCACGCCAATCTCTACGAACGCCACAAAGACGATTTGGTCTTCGATTATCGCACCACCAACATCTCCGCCCCTTTCATCCTCGGCGCAAAGCTCGACCTCGAAGAGGACGACCCCAACCGCATTCTCCGCAAGACCAAGGAAATCTGGATGTACAAGCGCAACACCCAGCCGCTCAACACCAAGAACGCCGGGTGCATCTTCAAAAACCCCCGCGGACTCAGCGCCGGCGCACTCATCGACCAGGCCGGACTCAAAGGCATGCGCATCGGCGCAGCCGAGATCAGCGCCAAGCACGCCAACTTCATCATCGCCCATCCCGGCTGCACCGCCGACGACATCATGTCGATGATCAAGCTGATCCGCGAAAAAGTTTTCGACCGCAACCAGATCCTTCTCGAAAGCGAAGTGCAGTTCTGGCCATGAAAGCTTTTCTTCCATGAAAGTTTTTCTTCCATGAAAGTTACCGTTCTGTATGGCGGCCCCAGCGCGGAGCGCGAGGTCAGCCTGGTCAGCGGCCGGGCGGTCATCGACGCCCTCCGCTCCGTCGGCCACGACGTCTTTCCCAGCGACGTCTCGCCAACCGATCTCTCCGGACTCGATCATCCGGCCGACGTTGTCTTCCCCGTCCTTCACGGCGCATTCGGCGAAAGCGGCGAGCTTCAGGAAATCCTCGAACAACGCGAATTGCCCTTCGTCGGCAGCGGCTCCAAAGCCTCCCGCATCGGCATCGACAAAGTCCGCACCAAGCAAATCTGGGAAAGAGCCGGACTCCCCACGCCCCCCTACCGCGTCATCCGCCGCGGCGACCCGATCCCATCCGCCCCCGGCTCATGCGTCGTCAAAGCCATCGACAGCGGCAGCAGCATCGACGTATATCTCTGCAAAGCCCCCGCCGAAGGCTCGGTCCAGGCATCCGAGGCAATCCGACAAGTCCTCTCCCGCCACGAGTCCGCCCTGGTCGAGAAATTCATCGACGGCATCGAATTAACCGTCGGCATCCTAGAAGAAAAACCCCTGGCCCCCATCCGCATCGTCCCCAAGCGCGAGTTCTTCGACTACGAAGCCAAGTACCGCGCCACCGACACGGAACATCGCTTCGACACCGGCTTGCCCGTCGCCGTCGTCGAACAATGTCGCGAACTAGCCCGCCGCGCGAGCGCAGCCGTCGGCGCCCGCGACCTGGCCCGCATCGACATCATGCTGGACACAACGAACGACCCCTATCTGCTAGAAATCAACACCCTCCCCGGCTTCACCCCGCGGAGCTTATTACCCGAAGCCGCCAAACACGCCGGCATCGACTTTGGCCCATTGGTCGACCGCCTAGTCCGCCGGGCCGCCGCCCGCGGGGGGCACTTCGAGAAATCCATCCCGAAGAAATAGCTCACGCAGAGGCGCAATGGCGCAAAGAACAAAACTCCGCGCCTTTGCGCCTTTGCGTGAGGCTCTTTCCCCAATGATTATCAAACCGAATCGAGCCGGAACACAAATGAGCGTTGTACCCGACGAGGTGGCTGGAGACGGCGTGAAGCTCGCATGAAATATTTGAGCCCGGCGCACGACAACGTATAAAGGTGTATCTTTGCGAATGGTTCGGCGGCCCTCCAACGAGTGGCCGCGAAGGGAGCCTCAAATATGCTTGCCGAAATCGTTTGGAATCAAAACACGCTTGCCGTCGTATGCGTATTCGCGGTTCCGATCGTTGCAATCGTCGCCGGCGTATGGGCGAAAGTCGAAGCCCGAAAATCCGACAACGACCTGAAACGCAGCATGGTCGAGCGCGGAATGTCCGCAGAGGATATCGAACGCATCTTGGCCGCCAAAGTCTCAAAACGTTGAAGGACGACCGCGGCTGTCATCAGCGCATAACCCGCAAGAGCCGCGAAGATAACGCTTCATTCTATCTATAAGCCATTGGTCCCGCCCATTCCCCCCAAATCCCCGCTTCCGGCAAAAAAAATTTCCAAAAAATCCGCGCTTTCCCAAAAACACGTCTAAAAGTTTCACCTCCCGGCCTTAAATATAGAGGGACCCTTTGCGCCCGATCCCCGTCTCCACGTTCGTCAGTCGAATTTTCGAGCTTCCCATGAATTCTCTACTGATCCACTGTTCCCCTGCTCCACTCTCTAGCGCAGCTCTCCCCATCTGCAAATGTCCCAATTTCGCCCGGTGACAGTGACAATGTCGGCCCTGGCGCTATCAAAAACCACGTCATTGTCACCGGCCCCAAAAACCAGCCAAAAACGCGCGATTTCCGTAACTTCCGAAAACGTCTTGGCGAGATTCGCCCGCAGATTCAGTCCAATTATCCGTGTGCATCTGTTTTTATCCGTGGCAAACCCGTCTTCTTCGCGTCTTGGCGTGCTTGGCGGTTCAACGCTCCCCTCACGTCCGAGGCTGCAAACGTCCGATAAGAACAAAACCAATGTCCAGATCCAGGAAGCCGGCCTCCGCGCCGAATCGGAAATCGTCTGTCTCCAGCGAGATGCGCTACCGCATCGCGCTGCACGTCACGATTTTCGTCATCTTCGCATCGGGTATCGTCTCGCTGTTTCGCATCAGCCAGATATACGTGGATCGCCGCTTGGCCTTTCCCACCCTGCCGCCAAAAGTTGTCCTGACCAATCGACCGGCGTGGATGAGTGATTTCCTGGCCGAGGAAATCGTCAAATCAACTCAGCCGCTCGGCCTGCATTCGGCGTTCGACAGGCAACTACTGGTTGATACGGCCAAAGCCCTGGCCTCCAATCCCTGGATTCGGCGAGTCAACCAGGTTCGGCGAGTGTATGAAGAACGGCCCGGCGACACGCTGGAGATCGATTGCCAATACCGTGTGCCGGCGGCCCTGGTCCAATGGGGGCAATACTTCTGGCTGGTCGATTCCCAGGGCGTGAAACTTCCCGAACAATATACGGCCGACCAGTTGCCCAAAATCCTGCTGGGCGCCGATGGCAAAACCAACATCCGCATCATCGACGGCGTGGTCCACGCCCCGTCCGAATCCGGCCGGGTGTGGACCGGCGACGATATTGCCGCGGGACTGGAGATGGCCCGGATTCTGTCGGGTCTGGACTGGGCCGATCAAATCCGCGACATCGACGTCAGCAATTTTTCCGGCCGGCGCGACCCCCGAGAAGCGCAAATCGTGCTCCTGACATGCTTCGGCACGCAACTGCGTTGGGGCAGGCCGCCCAGCGCCAAGGACGCCTTCGTCGAGGTCTCCGCTTCGCAAAAACTGGCGGCCATCGACGGCATTTTCCATCGCTCCAATCGCGTTGACGACAATCAACCCTGGATCGACGTGCGCTTCGATCGCGTCACCTGCCCAGGGGCATCCGAGACCCCCACCGCCGACGCCGCCCCCGCCAATGCCCAGTGATTCCCGTTCGGATAGAATCGCCCGGCAGGTGAGATGAAACCATCTGGCAAACAGGACCAGACAACCCCCGGCTCGGCTGCCGCGGCGCTGGTGATATGGCTTGCGACACAACTGGTAGCCCTGGGCCTCTGCGCTTGCCGGACGATGTTGTGGGCGCGTGCTCCCCGAGCCGGCGAGCAGTTGGCGCTTTTCGTCATGCTGGCAATGCAAATTGCCATGTCCGCCCTTTTGTTCCCCCATCTGTTGGGAAATCTCCGCTCGACAATACCGGCCCTAGCGACGGCGTTGCCGATGGCACAATTGGCAGCATACCTTTCAGATGCGCCGCCGACCCATCTGGTGCTCGGAGAACTCTACGTTTGGGCCTGGATGATCGGGCTTGATCTTTGGACGAAAATGCTGCCAACCGCTTGGTCAAAGCTGCTCGGCATTGGGATCGCGTCGATGTTAAGCCTCGGCGGACCCGTGCTCTGGTATCTCCGGGCGGATTTCGGCCGCGATGGCTCGCAGCTACCCCTTTGGTCGATGTCGTTCTTCGGCCCCATCTGCGGAGCGATTTCCCAGATCGTCCCTGAAGGCTCAAAGCTGGGCTGGACGATCCCCGCGATTATTTTCGCTGTGGGCCTGCTGGGTTATTTTTTGAAACACACGCGTGGAGAAATTCCGCAACAGGTTATCCACTGATTCTGCACTGAAATTACTCACAAAAACACGGCGATGTGTGCGAATGGGCCGCAATTCAACATCATCGGCGCGCATGATGATTTTTTTTGAGAATTTTCTTTGCGCGCGGAGTAAATGTGCTTGACAATTGTGGATTGAAGTGGAGAATGATCCCAGAAATTAAAGGACGAGTGGGATAGATTCCTTGCGAAAAACACCGGTATTCTTCGGCGAGCATGACTTACAAATTGATGAGAAAAATCGCCTCCTGATTCCATCGCAGATTCGCAAGAAAATCGATCCTGAACTAGACGGAAAATCGCTCTTTGTCACATTGAAACGCTTCGAGGACGGGTTCATCCCTTGGTTATATCCCGAAGTGTTCTTTATGGGTCTGGTCAACCAACAGGCTCCGCCGGGTCTGACGCCCAGCATGGAGCAACTCCAGTACGCGCATCGAACACTTTCAATGGCCGACGAGCTTGAATGGGACAGCCAAGGCAGGGTTGTGCTTCCGGCGAAAATTCTCAGCCGCGCGGAACTCGGAACGGTGGTTACGCTTATCGGCGCCAACGAACACCTCGAGCTTTGGAACAGGACGAAATGGACCGCGTATCGAGAAACGCTTATGTCCAAGAGCGTCGAAATCCAAGGTTGGGCCCAGAATTCGCTCGGGCAAGTTTCCGGGCAACCAAAATCTGAGAATAAAGATGCGACATGATCGTGGTCAAGAACAAAATTGGGAATTAACGGTGAACGGCGAAGAATTTTTTGATGGTTAAGTCAAAGCCAGTCAACTCGTGCGCGGCGCGGGCGTAAACAACGCCGCGGGTAAGGGAATGGAGAGGCTCAGGGAAGAAAGGGTCTCCCCAAGTTGAGGTTGTTCGATAGTGTGCTTATCGCCACGATGTGGCGTCGGCGGCATGGATGCTCCGCGCTCATCGGCCAACGTCTGTAAGGGCATGGAGGCCGTATACTTGCGGTTGGCAGGATTGGTGGCGATGAGCCGGCACCTTTCTTGCAGCGACGGTGGGTTGTGCGTCGCTTTGAGATGGGAGACCGGGGTGGGCCGTGGATTTCGTGACATGGATCGGAACGAAATCCACGACTCCACCGAATTTCTTTGGAATGCCGACGGTGGAGTCATCCCAACCTTGGATGGGGTTCTCGGCTATAACCGAGAGGTAGAAGATGGCCGGCTCCGCCTATTGGTGTCCCGCGAAAGGCATGACGCCCCGCGAACAGCTTGCTAACAGAGATAATATGCAATACCCCGCCGCGAATTGCAAGCCCCGATTCAAGGCGGCAAAACCTTGGCCGCGACGTCGCAAAAATAGCTGATAATCAGGTCCGCACCGGCGCGTTTCAGCGCCAGCAGCGATTCCAAGACCGCCGGCTCCCGGTCGAGCCAACCCTGCCGTGCGGCGGCTTCCAGCATCGAGTATTCCCCGCTCACCTGGTACGCAACCACCGGAACGTTCACCGCACGCTTGACCGCCGCAAGAATGTCCAGGTACGGCATCCCAGGCTTGACCATCACCAGATCGGCGCCCTGCTCGACGTCCAGCAGCGCTTCATGAATCGCTTCTTTGACCCCGCGGGCCGGATCCATCTGGTATGACCGCCGATCGCCGAATTGCGGCGCTGAATCCGCCGCATCCCGAAACGGCCCGTAGAACGCGCTGGCGTACTTCACGGAGTAGGCCAGGATGCCCACGTCCTGGAACCCCGCCGAGTCCAGCCCGCGGCGAAGCGCCCCGACCGTCCCATCCATCATGCCGCTGGGCGCCACCATGTCCGCCCCGGCCCGGGCATGGTTGATCGCCTGCTCCGTCAGCCGGCTCACGGTCGCATCGTTCAGCACGGTCGATCCATCCTCGGCCAGGATTCCACAATGACCATGGCTGGTATATTCGCAAAAGCACAAATCGGTGATTCCCACCATGGCCGTCTTGCGGCTTTTCATCTCGCGCAGGAGCCGGCAAACAACGTTATCCGGATCGAGCGCCGCCGAGCCTTGCGGGTCCTTGGCGTCCCGATCGATCACCCCGAAGACCAGAAAAGCCGCAAACCCTTCGGCCGCTCGCTGCCCAAGCCAATCCGCCGCAACGTCCACCGACATTTGAAAAACCCCCGGCATCGACGCGATTTCCCTGCGAACGCTGTTGCCCTCCCGAACAAAAACCGGAACGATCAGATCACGGCGTTGCAATCGCACGCCGGCCAAGCTGCCGCGCAGCCCCGGCCAGAGCCGCAGCCGCCGGGGGCGATGGAGGGGTTGGGATTCATCTGGCATGGGCGGTCATTGTAGTGCGGAGTGGGGCTTTGTCATTCCAATACTTGCGAGGGTCGGCAAACCACGCCTTCTTGGAGGTAGATTGAAAACGGGTGAGTTGACGCATGTCGAGCCTATATCTACGGAATAGAGCAAGTAATTCCCGCAATCCCCTATCCGACATGCGGCTGGGAACCTGAAGAAAGATGCTGTCGCCTTTCCCTTCCCAACGCCGGACCGCTTTGATTTCATTCAGCCACGAGAAGAATATCCGTTCATCGCTCTGGCTGAAGAAATTCACGCGGCGACAAGTCAATATGGGCACGCCACCCTCCAGTTCGGGTATCCCGTCGCGCGCTTCTTTGCCATTGGGGCATTTTAGCACGGGCCATCATGGCCCCCCGCTCTCATGCCCTGGCTTTGCGCGGCTTTTTCGTCATGCCCAGTTCGCGTTTCATCTGCCGAAGCGAAGTTCTTGGCGAGCCCGCTTGCCGCGTTCTCGACTCCTTCATGATTCTCGAAAGTCCCGGGTCCTCAATCAGTTCTTCGATGGCTGAGAAATCCCGTGCCGTCAGGATGACGAATTCGGTCTTTCCGTTCTTCTTGAGTAATTGCGGTTTCAGCTTCAGCATCGCTACCCCACCACTTCGTAAGGGATTTGCCTGAGAACTCCGTGGGCAATCCTTCAGTCGGGCATGCGATCGGTTTCGATGGGCGGATGATCCGGGACGGCGGCTAGAAACCGGTCGAAGTCTTCGCGGCCCCCATTGGCCGCCTCGCTACGCAGATAATCCAGCGTGCGCAGGGCAGCCATCTTCTCCGCGGCGGCGCTGGCGAGAAACTGGTCGATGGAATATCCCTCGCGCTGGGCCAGCGCCTGGATGCTCCGATGAAGGGACTCGGGAAGTTGTACGGTCAGCTTGTTCACGGCTTTGGCCTTTAAGCGATCATTTTCAAAAAATCGCGCGGCGTTATGGCCTCCATGCCGAATTTCTCGCACCCCCGGAAGTCCCGAATGTTGTGGGTGACGATGTATCGGCAATTGGCGGCAAACGCCAACTCCAGAATCATATCATCGTCCGGATCAGGAAGAAACGGTCGCCAAAGAAAGAAGATATCCTGCAACCAGGCATGCCCGGCGAGATATCGGAGAAAACTGAGGGCATTATCGGCGGTTTGGCCTACGGGCAGGTGTTCAGGTCGGGTCAGGGCATCCTGCCATTCGGCGTAAAGCCCGATGGAAAGACAGATTTGGAAGTCTGGGGTGGGAATGGCGCTGACCAGGGCAAAACTCGCCCCGCGGCGCGAGCGGGCGGCGGCGACCAGAACGGAGGTATCAAACACCACGCGCACGGCGTTCCTCATGTGCTCCCATCAACGCGCTGATTTTGTACAGCGATTCGCCCTTCATCGCCAGTTGGCTGCCTGAGTTTCCCGGAAAGACCTACTTCACTTCCTGCCAGTTCTTCCCCCAGCCGACTTCCACCTTGAGCGGGACGGCCAGGGGGATTGCGGTGGTCATTTCATGGCGGATCATGTCGGCCTCGGCTTCAACGCCGGACTCCGGGGTCTCGAAGACCAACTCGTCGTGAACCTGCATGAGCATCTTGCTCGGCCGGTTCTCCTGGTTGATCCGGCGATGAATGTTGTTCATGGCCACCTTGATCAGATCGGCGGCGGAGCCTTGGACGACGCTGTTGATGGCCATGCGTTCGCCGGCGTTGTGGATGGCCAGCGTGTTGCTGCGGATTTCGGGAATTGGCCGGCGACGGCCGAGGATGGTCTTGACGTACCCCTGGGTCTGGGCTTCCATCACGCATTGATTGAGAAATTTCTCGATGGATGGAAAGCGGCGGTTGTAATCGTCGATCAACTTCTGGGCGGCGGGCACCGTAAGTCCGTCGATTCGGCGCGCCAGGCCGAATGCGCTGACGCCATAGACGATGCCGAAATTGATGATCTTGGCCTGGGCGCGTTGGTCGCGGGTGACGTCCTGGAGTGAGACGCCGAACACCTCGGCGGCGACGGCGGTGTGAATGTCCTGATCCGACTCGAAAGCGCGCAGCAGCGCCGGCTCGCGCGTGAAATGGGCGAGAACGCGCAGCTCGATCTGGCTGTAATCGGCGGTGAGCAGCACGTTTCGCTGGCGGTCGCCGGGCACGAACGCCAGGCGAATTCTTCTCCCCTCGTCGGTGCGGATGGGGATGTTTTGCAGATTGGGATCGCTGCAGCTCAACCGGCCCGTGCCGGCGCCGATCTGATTGAAGCTGGCGTGAATCCTGCCGGTGCGGGGGTTCACGAAATCCGTCAGGTTGTCCAGATAGGTATTTTTGAGCTTGACGAGGCTTCGGTAATCGAGAATCAGTTTTGGGATCTCGTGTTTTTCCGCCAGCCTTTCCAGAACTTCGACGTCGGTGCTGTCCCCGGTTTTGGTTTTCTTGACGGACTTCAGCTTGAGGCGGTTGAACAGTACGTCCTGCAATTGTTTGGGCGAATCGGGATTGAACTGGAAACCGGCGGAGGCGAAGATCTTTCCACGCAGTTCCTCGATGCGTACGGCCAGCACCTGGCTCTGCTCCTTGAGAATCGCCGGATCGATGGCGACGCCGTTGGCCTCCATATCCACCAGGACGTCGATCAGCGGGATTTCGACGGAATCGCAGAGTTTTTTCAGTTCGGGGAGCGCGGCAAGTCGGGATTCGAGCAGATCGGCCAGGCGGAGCGCCACGTCGGCATCCTCCGCCGCATAGGCCGCGACGCGCGCCAGCTCCACCTTCTGCATGGAAATCTGTTTGCTCCCCTTGCCGATGAGATCGCTGGTGGGGACCTTGCGGACGTTCAGATAATCCAGGGCGAGACGGTCGATGCCGTATTGCATGCGGCTGGAGTCGAGGACGAACGCGGCGATCATGGTGTCGAGCGTCACGCCCCGCACCTCGGCGCCCGCTTGCCGCATTACCAGCATGTCGTATTTCAGATTGTGACCGACCTTGCCGATCCGCGGATTTTCCAAAATCGGCTTGAGCTGCGCCACGGCCTGCTGGCGATCCAGAAACTGCGACCCCTGCGGGCCGTCAACCGCGACGTACCAGCCGGTCCGCGGCTGCCAACTGAAACTCATACCCACGAGATTCGATGCCATGGCGCCAAGGGCATCGGTTTCAGTATCGAAAGAGAAGCGAGTCTGCCGGCTCAGTTCCTTCAAAAATGCCTGGAATTGCTGGGGAGTCTGCACGAGCCCATAATCGCAGTCCGCGCAGGTCTGCGGCGGCGGCGCGGCCGTGCCCGGGGCGGCGGAATCGGCCATGGAGCCGAACAATCCCATATCCGCCGCGGGGCCCGAAGCGATCTTCTTCGCCGGCGCGGCCGGTTCTTCGCCGGGACCGACGCGCTTTAGCAGGCTTGTGAATCCCAACGATTCCAGATGCGGACGCAAGGCATCGACTTTCAATCCGGGGAACAAACATTTGTCCGGATCAAATTCGAATTCGACGTCGGCTTTCAGCGTGACCAGTTGCCGGGCGATCGGCAGCCGATCGGCGTATTTCTGGAAATTCTCCTTCATCTTCGGCGTGAAATTTTCGACGTGCTGAAGGACTCCCTCGATATTCCCGTAGGTGGCGATGAGCTTGGCCGCGGTCTTCTCGCCGACCCCGGGGATTCCCTGCACGTTGTCGATCGCGTCCCCCATCAGCGTCTGGACGTCGATCGCCTGGGCGGGGGAATATCCCAGTTCCGTTTGCATCCGCTGACGATCCATAAAGACGTCGGATTGAACGTCGTACATTCGCGTGGAATCGTCGATGAGTTGGCGAATGTCCTTGTCCTTGGAAACGATGATCGTTTCAAACCCCTTGTCCCGGAGTTGGTGGACCATCGTGGCGATCAGATCGTCGGCTTCGTATCCGGGCTTGGCGAAGATGGGAATCCCCAGATCGCCCACAATTTGCAGAATGCGGCGCTCCTGGGGAAAAAAATCGTCCGGCGGAGATTGGCGGTTGGCCTTGTACTCGGGAAAAATCTGCTTGCGGAAAACGGATTCATCGCCGGTGTCGATTGCCATGGCCAGGTAATGCGGCTTGCGATTTTCAACCAGATTCAGCAGCCATTGCGTGAATACGTAGGTCGCCTTCGTCGGCTCGCCGGTGGGACTGGACAGATCGCGGAACGGAGCGAAATAGGCCCGGTAGATTTGGGCGTGGCCATCGATAATGTAGAAAGTTTTCTGATCCGGCACGGTGTTCGGGCAATGGTAGGACAATCTGCCGCCGGCGTCCAAACGCGTTGGACCGATGTAGACTTTTGCGGCAGCAGATTTTTGTAGCGATATAACAGAAAGTCGCTACGGGCAATGTGCTCCTCGGCGACGCGCGTCACATATCGAGAACTTTCAATCAATGACAAATTGCCCGGCAACGAGAGGCGATTTGAAATCGGCGCAACTTTCAAACATCTTGGTAATAAAACCTTCACGAACGGCGTTTACGTTCTGCGCGGAGAGGAAAAAGAAGACACCGGCATTTCTGCACGGTGTCTTCCGGAGGGGAGAAAATGCGCCATAAGCGCTTGCTTGCAAACTTTACCTATCTTATCTTATACCACACCTCTTCCCAGAATCAACTGAATCTATCCACTTACTCCAGCAGACCATCGGCCGAACGCAGTCGCAATCTACAATAATTTCTCGTCATTTGTCAAGTAGTTGCCATCGGCCGTCCGAAGCCTTTCCGCTTGCGTTCTCTACTCATTCCACCCTTTGTTGG
Organism: Tepidisphaeraceae bacterium; assembly: GCA_050010915.1. Lineage (GTDB taxonomy): Bacteria > Planctomycetota > Phycisphaerae > Tepidisphaerales > Tepidisphaeraceae > PALSA-1353. The sequence goes on from JBEKKC010000003.1 coordinate 69,440, forward strand.
CAGGTAAAGTTGCAGCAAAATCGCTGTTTGGCGTCAAATTGCGGGCCATGGCGGTTGGTTCCAGGGGTACTCCGGTGCAACGTGTCCGGTGGATGGCGCGGGTCGCGAAGGCTGTCAGATTGGGCGAATTATCTTGACCTCGCCGCCAACTCTCGCTTTCATAATGTCATGCGTCAAACCTACCATACCATTATCAAACCCGAGTCCACCGGGTTTTTCGTGGGATGGGTCGAGGAAATTCCCGGGACCATGACCCATGGAAGGTCTCTGAATGAATGCCGCAGGAAGCTCCGCAACGCATTGCTGCTGATGGTCGAAACCCATCGCGACGAAGCTCGAATCGCGCTGGACGCCTCGTGCATTCAAGAGCCGATTGAAATCGACACCAGCGAGCTTCGTGTGCCGCCCCATCAGTTGGTCTGACTGGCCGCGGTCGTCGGACCGGAACCCATGTCCCGCACCGGAACGCCATCGACCCCGATAATCTGCTGGACACCCGTGAATTTGGGAGTGGGAACCTGCGCCTGCACTTCCCTGGCTTTGTTTCGCAAATCGCCTTGCTGCTGAAGGATGGCCTGCTTATCCCTGGCGAGGTTGTCGTTGTCTCGCTTCAACTGATAATACTGATCGGGCAGAGCCAGCTGAATCGTATTTCCGTAGCGGTCCATAGAGATGCTTTGCGATTGAAGGCGATCCATCTCCCGTTTGTTCTGGTCTATTTCCGAATCGATTTGACCCGCTTTTAGCTGAAGCGCGTCGAATTGCTGCTGCAAGGCATCCATCTGTTGCTTGACCTTGGCCTCGTCGGCTTTCAACTCCGCGAGCTGCTTGGCGTTCACCCAGGTCGCGCCCCAGCGATACATCCCCTGCTGGGCGGCCAGCTTTTGCAGAATCGCGTCCTGCTCCGCGAAAAGCTTCACCGCCTGCAAGACGACCGGGGCGTTGCGATTTTCCGGCGGCACGACGTTGAGGGCCTCGGCAACGTTGTCCAGAATCTCCTTGGCCTGGGGGGCGGACATCATCGCCCCGTCATAGTAATTCATGGCGACCACGAATGATTTTTGCCGCCAGGCGATGACCGCCAGATTGTTCAGCGTCGGAGCATGATCCGGCACGATCTGGTTCACCGCCTCCAACGACGTTCGGGCCTGGGATATCTGCTCCTGCTTGTAGAGCATCACTCCCTGCAAATACAGCGCGGTCGCGCATTCGGGATCGTCGATGATCGCCTGCCGCAGTAATTTGTCCGCTTCCTTGTAGCGGTAATTGACGATCAAATCCTTGGCGGGCAGGGCCTCGCTCTCTGCCAGTTCTCGCCGGCGCCGACGCTCCTCCGCGGAGATCCACTGGTCCCCAAGCTTGACCATGCCCTGATCCAGCCGGGACTGCCACGTCTGCAAATCCTTCGTGGCCTCGGCCGCAACCTTGAGATCGCCGGTCTCGGCGATGAATTTCTGGTATCGGCTGACGATTTCGGAAATGTCGGACAAATGTTCGGCAACCCGGCGCAGGGACTGAAGCCGGTCCTCCGCTATTGAAACCGCGTCGGCGGTCCGGCTGGCTTCGATCGACGCGACTTTGTCGGCATCGACGTTGACGACCGTGCCGTCCGTCTGAGTGACCGCCCAGCCGTCGGTCGTCTTGCGGATTTTCCCCTCGATCCTGGTGCCGTCGGTGAGGTTGACGATGTCCGCGCTCGCCACCACCGCCAACAGCAATACCGCCATCATGGCCGCGATTGCCTTCATCCCCGGATTTTAGGCCAAAGGCGGCGATTGGGAAATGCGGGAATCGTGTACAATCTTCCGTCGATGTCCGAAAACGCAGGGACATGGACGGTCCGCCGGCTTCTGGAATGGACCACGCCGTTCTTTCAGCGAAAAGGGGTTGATTCCCCGCGGCTGGCGGCGGAATTGCTCCTGGGGCACGTGCTGACGATCCCGCGGATCAAGCTGTACACCGATTATGAGCGCCAGTTGGACGCCGGGCAGTTGGAAGCCTACCGCGAACTAGTTCGCCGGGCCGCCGAGGAGGAGCCGGTCGCCTACCTGACCGGCCACGCCCATTTCTTCAACCTGGAATTCGAGGTCACGCGCGACGTGCTGATCCCACGCCCGGATACCGAAACCCTGGTGGAAAACGTCATCCAACTGGTGCGGAGGCAGGCGGGGTTTGAAAGCCCGCGGGTGCTGGATCTGTGCACCGGCAGCGGCTGCATCGCCGCGGCGATCGCACACAACGTCAAGGACGCTGTGGTGATCGCGACGGACATCAGCCCCGCGGCCGTCTCGCTGGCCCGCAAAAATCTCGATCGGCTTGGGCTTTCGCAGCGCGTCACCGTGGAGGCGGGCGATCTCTTCGCCCCGCTGGATCGGATGGTCGATCGCCAGCCGTTCCAACTGCTGGTGGCCAATCCCCCGTACATCCCCACCGGCCAGATCCCTCAACTGGATCGCAGCGTGCGGGAATATGAACCGTTGTCCGCGCTGGATGGCGGACTGGATGGCCTGGCCATCCATCGGCGGATTCTGGCCGAATCGCCATCGCGTCTTTTGCCGGGCGCGCACGTTTTCCTGGAGATTGCGTTCGATCAGGCGGACCTGGCCCGCCGGATCACGGCCGAGCATCCGGAGTTTTCGGATATCCGCATTTTGAAGGATCAAGCGGGGCATGACCGGGTCCTGACGATGCGACGGGGATGAGACACAATGCGACACTTTGCGACACTTTCGGGGCTGTAATTAGTAAAGACTAACTTAGCATTTGATGGTAACGGTCTTCCATCAATGCGGTTATGGCTATTTTTCGGATTAGGATCAACTGGACAGCAACGGAAGTGTCTCATGCGGGCTCATGCGCTCAGAGCGTGCGAAAATGCCACTTTTTCTGCTTGACGTTTAGTTAGGTATATGTTAGGCTTGTGAAAGGTGATCCTCCCATTCGTGGGAGGCGCCAGCGGCAAACAAACACGTGCGGGAGTCGGATCAAATGGTCATGCAAAACAATAGAAATGGGGACGAAGGGATCGAGACGTTGGCGGCCGAGCAGCAGACGGCGCTGGAATTGCTGCTCCTGGGCAAATCGGTTGCGGAGACGGCCAAGTCGGCGGGCGTGGCACGCCAAACGGTGCATCGCTGGCTGAAACACGATCCGGCTTTTCGGGCGGCGTATAACGAGTGGCACGATCAATTGAGGGAGAGTTCGCGCTCGCGGCTGCTGATGCTGACGGACAAGGCGACCGATGCGCTGGAGAAAGCGCTGGAGGCCGGCGACGCGCGAGCGGCACTCCAGCTTTTGAAGGGGATGGGATTACTCAAGGACGAGCCTGTCGGCCCGACGGACCCGGAGGAGGTAAAGAAGACCATGGAGATAGAGAAGGAGCGAAGGAAGATTGAGTTGAGGAAAGCGAAAGGAAAGTTGTCGAACGATGACGCGACGGCGGATTTGGGGTGGTGAAGAGAGTGCCGATTGCCGATTGCCGAATGGGATCTTCCAATTACGAGATCCCCTGCCGACTGAAGTCGACAGGCCGCGAACGGGTAGAGGATAAGTTGAGCTGGCTTTGGATGCATTCAAAGCCGCCCCTGGGCGCGCATGCGGAGAAGGAACTTGGAAGGCGGCGCGGCGTGTCTATCTTTCTCGCTTTGCTGGAGTTCAGCGTCGAGTTCACGGTCGATCTCTGACTGATGGTCGAAGTAGTAGGCCATGGCCGTATGGGCCTCGGCCAAGGTGAGGTACGGATGTTGCCGGCACATTTCCTCCGGAGACCAGCCGTGCGCGAGATAGTCGGCGACAATCTGCGATACCCGAATGCGCGGGACGCGGATAAGCCGTGCCGGTTCGTCGCCGGTTTTTTCGATATGGGGATATGCCGGTGCGGTGGTCATTAATGCATTATAAGCCGGATTGGCATTCGGGCAAAGAAGGTTGGGACTCATTTACAGGGCGTTGGCCCCTCGGCGGGCGCGGGACGGGGAAAACGGTGGGCGAGTACGCGCCACCCTACAAGTGCTGAAGCCGTCGCGTTATTTGTTGCCGGGTTCATTCCTGCCCGGAAGGCGCTTGACGCGGGTGTCGGCGGTGAGGAGTTTCATTTGCTGGATGGCGATCTGGTTTAGCCGTTTGAGGCGAGTAGGTTGCCCGAGGCCCTCGGCGATGAACATCGCGTTGAGATTCTCCAGGTTGGAAAGGCAGACAAGCTGGGAGACGTCGGCCTCGTCGCGGATGTTGCCGCGCTCGTGGGGGTTTTCATCGCGCCACTGCGCGGCCGTCTTGCCGAACAGGGCGAGGTTGAGCACGTCGGCTTCGCTGGCGTAAATGAGGGAGGTTTGGGCCTTGCTTAACTCCGGCGGGATTAGATGAGTCTGAATGGCATCGGTATGAATGCGATAGTTGATCTTGGCGAGGTTTCGCTTGATGTCCCAGCCGAGAGTTTTGCGTTCTTCTTCCTTGAGGCGCTGGAATTCCTTGATGAGATAGAGCTTGAACTCGACGGAGACCCAGGAGGCGAACTCGAAGGCGATGTCTTTATGGGCGTAGGTGCCCCCGTAGCGGCCGGCTTTAGAAATGATGCCGATGGCCCCGGTTTTCTCGATCCATTGTTTTGGGGTCAGGGTGAAGCTGTTGAGGCCTGCCTGTTTTCTAAACCCGTCGAATTCGACGGGATTAAAACCGGGGTTATTAAGATGCTCCCAGATGCCTAGGAACTCGATGGTGTTGCGGTTGCGGAGCCAGTTGCGGATCAGATCGTCCGTTCCCTCCTGATTCTTGTAGCGGGCAATGTCGGTAAGGCAGATATAGTCCTCGCCTTTGACTGAAAGGACGGTTACTTCGCGGCTAAGAACCTTGATCTTGGACATTGGTGGTCTCCACAACTCCGCCGAATTGACTAGCAGCGCGCTGATTTTGTACAGCGATTCGCCCTTCGTCGCCAGTCGAGCGCGCCCCGCGAGCGGGGCGGCTCCACGAAATTCGACGGGTGGGATGCGGGATTTCTGGCCCTTCGACCCTTCGACAGACTCACGGCAGGCCCTTCGACAGGCTCAGGGCAGGCAGGCTCAGGGCGGGAGCGGAGTACGGCGATTGAACGTGCCGCACGTCCGGGTATCATTTTTCAAACCCCATTAACCGAAGGAGAAGCCATGAAGGATTTTCTGGATTTCAAGCAAATGATCACTCCGATGTTCATTCGGATCATTTTCATTATCGGCGTCGTGTTGAGCGTCATCATCGGCTTGGTCATGATTGTGGCCGGGGCCCAATCCAGGTTTGGCGGTGGCGCGCAGGTGCTCTTCGGAGTCTTGTATCTGTTTTTAGGGCCGTTGGTGTGCCGAATTTATTGCGAGCTGCTGATCGTGATATTCCGCATTCTGGACGAATTAACGGCGATCCGGCAGCATCTCGCGCCGCCGACGGGGCAGGGATTTCCGGTAATGCCGGTGCAGCCGGGGAACTGAAGGCGTTTCAGAGCCCTCATCGCAGGACAAAACCCCACGGCAGCGCCGTGGGCGTTCGGGCTCTTCGGTAGCCTCAGGGCTGCGGCGGGAGTTCGCTCACATCTGATCGGGATGCTCGATGCCGAGCAGGTCTAAGCCGAGTTCGAAGGTGCGCGCGGTCAGATCGCATAAGGCCAAGCGGCTGGCGCGGATTGCTGGTTCGCTCTGGATCACCGGACAATTCTCGAAAAAGCCGCTGAAACGCGTGGCTAGTTCGTAGACATAAGCACATAGATGATGCGGCTGGAGCTGACGGGCTACCAGGTCGATCACTTCGCCCAGGCGCAGAATGTGTTTGGCAAGGGATAATTCGAACGGGGATTGCAGGGAGATTTGGCCCATTTGCGCTTGGCCGGCTTTGCGGAAGATGGAGCGGATGCGGGCGTGGGCGTATTGCAGATACGGAGCGGTGTTGCCGTCTAACGCCAGCATCTTGTCGAAGGAAAAAACGTAGTCGCTGACGCGATCTTTGGACAGATCGGCATATTTCACGGCGCCGATGCCGACGGCGTGGGCGATGGCGCGGCGATGGGCGTCGGACAAGTCCGGCTGTTTCTCGGTGACTACGGCCATCGCCCGCTCTTCGGCTTCATCGAGTAAACCTTTCAATTTTACGGTGGTGCCGCTACGGGTTTTGAAGGGTCTGCCGTCTTCGCCGAGGATCGTGCCGAACGGGGCGTATTCCAGCAAAACATCCTTTCCCCAGCCGATCTTTCTCGCCGTCCAGAAGACTTTTTTGAAATGCTCCTGTTGGCGGCTGTCGTGGGTGTAGATGATGCGGCGAGCGCCGAGGGTGAGGATTCGATATCGGATCGCGGCCAGGTCGGTCGTGCCGTAGAGATATCCGCCATCGGATTTTTTGATCATGAGGGGGGATTCGTAGCCGGGGACCTCGACGACTATCGCCCCTTCGGATTCGACGGCGATTCCGGCGGATTGCAACTCGGCCACGATGGCCGGCAGATCGTCCTGGTAGGCCGATTCACCGCGAACGTCGGCCGGCGTAAGTTTTACGCCGAGCTGGGAATAAATTTCATTGCAGCTTTCGAGCGTCGCTTCACTGGCCTTGCGCCAGGCGAGTTCTTCCTGGCGATTCTTTGGGTTTTTGGGGTCCTGGATGTAGGTCGTAAACAGGCGCGGAAGGCTGGCCAGCGAATTTCCTTCGATAAGTTCGTCTTTGGCGGCCGGGTGGTCGGTTACTGCCGAGACGAACTGGTAGAGTCTCTCCAGCAAGGAAAGGCGCAGATGAAGCTGGCGCAGGGCCGGTTCGAAAATGCGCGTTCCATCGGGGTCGGCCGACAACATCTGCCGATGCAATTGCGCTAGGGAATGAACGACAGCAGCCTTGGCGGGTGCGTCGGCGCTGGGGGTCATGGCATCGACAAGGCGATTCATCGTTTCGGTTTCGTGCAGATGCTCGGCCATTACGTGATACCAGATGGCCAGCACGACGCGGCCGAATTGCGTGCCCCAGTCGCCGATGTGGTTTTGGCGGATGATCTTTTTATTTTGGTTTTGCTGGAATTCCAGAACGCGGCTGATGGCGTCGCCGATGATCGTGCTCCGCAAATGGCCGACGTGCATTTCCTTGGCGATGTTGGGTCCGGAATAATCGACGACAATATTCTGCGGTTCGGCGGCGGGCGGGATTCCGAGGCGGGGGTCGGGGGCGATGGCGTTGAGTTGTGCGGCGAGCCAATCCGGGGAAAGCCGGATATTGATAAACCCCGGGCCGGCGATGGTGACCTCGGATGCCATGGAGCCGAGATTCAGCTTGGATTTGATCTGTTCGGCGAGGGCGCGGGGGCTGAGTTTGCCGCCGGCCTTCTCGGCCAGGGCTTTTACGAGACCCATGGCGGCGTTGGACTGATAATCTCCGAATTTCTCGTTCTGACTGAGGCCGACGAGGGGGTCGCATTCCATGGCGAAGGCGTCTCGGATGGCGTTTCGGAAGATTTGGTCGAGTTGGGCGAGGATCGTGGGCATAAATTCAGAAAGCCTACATTCTTATATACCGATGGTGAAAATCAGTGTGCCGCAACTATTGCGGGCGCGGAGCATGGTACATTGGTCCGGCGGCTATCTCCATGGGGCGGTAATTGCCGATAGCGTCTGAGCATAGAGGTTTTTCGTTTTAGTTACGGTTTGACCGGGGCAATTGGCGGAGCTAAGGTTTGCCGACGGGAACGCGTTGTGGCCACGGAGGGCAAGCCTTCCGTGCGAAAGCCCAATCTCATCAAGGTGGAATCAAATGAAGGTGATGTTGAGCCGGGTGTTTTTTGGCATCGGATGTGTTATTTGCTTAACGCTCGGCCTGTCGTGCCGGCCGTCGCCAAGCGCGGCCAATGCGGCGGCGGGCGATCCGGCTCAACCGGCGCGGTTATCGGACGGGCAATCCACCACCGAGCCGTCGCTGACGACTCCGTACGGTTTGGAAACGGCGGCGGTGCAGGCGGCCCGGAGCGGTGATTTTCTTCAGAGCGAACGGTACCTCGGGCGCGCCGAGGCGATTTCCCACGATCCTGAATCGCGGCAGATGGAGGAATGGGTCGAGGATTTTGAATCCCAGCGAAGCGTTTTCGACAACCAACGACACGAACAATTCCAGAAGGCGGCGGACAACGCCCGGCTTCTGCTGGCGCACAAGATGGACGGCTATGCGATCGACGAGGTCTCGCAGGCGTATCTGCTGGCGGATAACAAGGACGCGTTTCGTGGGGAAAAATGGGTGGACGGCCTGGTGAAGGAAACCGCCGCCGCGGCCGATGCCGACGAGAGCGGCGCGATGTGGCTCAAGGCGTGGCGGATGTACCAGGACCTGAGCGTGATCGAGCCGGGCAATCCGATTTGGAAGAGCAAGCTGAAGGTGGCGGCGTTGCGGGTGAGGTTGTTGCTGGAGTACGCCCCGGATCGGATGAAGCAGCTTCAGGAAATTGAATGGCGTGAGCGCGACGCGGCCGATGCGGTGATTCATCCCTCGACGCAGCCGTCGGTTGCCAAGGCCGCGACGACCCGGCCGAGCGGCGCGGTTTCAATCGGCTCAAACACCACGCAGCCGTCCGTGGACGTGGCGGCGGACGACGAATCGCCGCCGACCGATTGGCATGAGATGATCAAGGGGATTCAGTTCGATATGTTGTACAACGCGCTGGAGCTGGCGGCGCAGGAATACTATCGTGACGTGACCCTCCAGACGCTGCTGCAAGGCGGATTGAACGGCCTGGAAACGGTGGTGACGACCGACGGCCTGGAAGACGCGTTCCCGGGCCTGAAAGACCCGGATCAGCGCAAGAAATTCGTGAACGATATCGAGGAATGGAAGGCGAAGGCCCAAGTGGCCGGCGCCGACGATGCCGGGCGCGTCGTCGTCGAGGCGCTGACGGATCTTCGGGAAGTGAACGCCAAGACGATCAAGCTTCCCGAGGAGGTTTTCGTCAGCGAGTTCGCGGATGGGGCATTTTCCAGGCTCGATCTTTTCACGACGGTGATCTGGCCGTACGACGCTCCGGAACTGGAAAAGACGACGGAGGGGCAATTCAGCGGAGTGGGGATTCAGATCGAAGCGGATGAGAACTCGAATATCGTGGTGGTACAGCCGCTGCCGGATACGCCCGCCTCGCGAGCGGGGGTGAGGCCGGGAGACGTGATTGCCAAGATCAACGGCAAGACGGCCAAGGGCCTGACGCCCGACGGGGCGGTGAAGATCATCACCGGTCCGACCGGGACCAGCGTGACGTTGACGATGAGGTCGCTGAACGGGTCGGTGAAGGATTACGTTCTGCGTCGGGAGGTCATCAAGGTCGCCAGCGTCAAGGGATGCACGCCCAAGCCGGACGGCGACTGGAACTTCATGCTGGATTCGGATCAACGGATCGGGTACGTGCGGCTGACGGGTTTCAGCAAATCCACCGGGGAGGACCTGCGCCGGGCGCTGGAAGAGCTTAAATCACAACAGGCCCGGGCGATCATTCTGGACCTTCGGGACAACCCCGGCGGGTTGCTGGACACGGCCAAAAAGGTCGTCAACGAGTTCATCGATCACGGCGTGATCGTGAGCACGCACGCGGACCGGCCAACGAGCAATCCACCTTCGGAGATGGATGCCGATGCGCAGGACCTGCTGACCAACGTGCCGCTGCTGGTGTTGGTGAATCAATACTCGGCCAGCGCCAGCGAAATCGTGTCCGGGGCGCTGAAGGATTGGCATCGAGGGCTGATCGTGGGGCAGCGGACGTTCGGCAAGGGCAGCGTGCAAATGCTCTTCCCACTGGACACCAAGCGCGACGCGTATCTGAAGCTCACGACGAGCCACTATTACCTTCCCAGCGGGCGGTGCATTCATCGCGAGGAGAACAGCACGACGTGGGGAGTCGATCCGGATGTGAACATCGAAATGACGCCCATGCAGATGCGAGACCGGAACCTGGCGCGCATGCAGCTTGACGTGCTCGATGGCGCGGTCCTGGAAGGGGGCGTACCAACGACCCGCCCGACGCTTCAGGATGCGCTGAAAGTGGATCCGCAACTGTCGGCGGCGCTGTTGATCCTGCGGCTCCAGTTGGCCGCCAGCCAGGACACCGCGGGTAATCAGGCGGCGATGCGGTAGCGGGATCGATTCTCCGGCGCCGTCATTGGCCCCAAGTGCCATCCGCAGGAATAGTGACGGGGAACTGTCCCGAATTGGCGCGGCTTCCGATCTTTCCGATCGTCACGGGACCGACCCACTCAACGTGGCCATCGCCAAAGAGCACGTTCGTCCCGCCCCCGGCATGGGGGATCATCTCATAAGCCACAATCGTGTTCGGCTTCACCGTGTTCCCAGAAAGTCCCCGGCCCAGATATATGTATGACAGATGGCCTCCCGGGGTCAATTGGTCGGTGATCGCCGGCCAAGGGCCACTGGCCGGCGTTTCAAATCTTTCGGGAGAAACGAAAACCTCGCTGACGACGTCTTCGTTCAGAAAAATCGTTCGAAATGAGTCGGGGTATTCGCCCTTATGGGCAATTGTGTAAAGCGAAATTGCCTGGCCAATCTGGAGGAGATTGGAGGCGGATTTAATTTGGTTGGCGCGGTGCGGAGAGACATAGCCCGTGGGGAGCAGTATTGAAAGGAGAAGAAAGACGAGAACAGCGAGCAAACACCACAAAAACCAATGGGGTCGTCGAGATCGCCAATTCCCTGGTCTGGCATACTCCAGCGGCTGGGGCGCATCGGGGTCGGATTGGGGCGTGGCTGGATTCATGGGACGTGGCATGAGCATCCTGCCCATGGGGGCGATTCTCGAAGGGGCGAGGATGCCCGCTTCGAGGGATTCATCATAACACGAATGCTCTATTCGCCAGAGTCGCGAGGATTTTCGACTTGCCCCGTGACACGATGCCTGTTTCGGCCAATTATGGGTGCAAGTTCGGATTCTCCACCTGCAATCCCTCCGCCGACGCGGCGGCATTAAGTTCGTCATCGCTGCTCAAAAGAACAAGCGGCACATCAGGCGTTTCACTTTGAGCGAGGAGCATGCACGCGAGCTGAATGGCGTCGGCTCCGCGCAGCGCATGCTTTCGGGCCATCGCGACCGCATGTTCCATTACCGGCTTATCCAGTTCGATGAGATCAAATGATTTCTGGAGATCAACATCAACTGCATTGATCGCATTTCGCAATTCTTCTGCGGGCGTCCTTGACGCGCGGGCACGACGAACCAAAGCCGAGGAAACCTCGACCACGGTAAGCCGTGCCATCAACAGTCGCTCGGCGCCCTCCAGCAACTCCGAGACGCGTCGCGATCCCTCCTCGTTTCGATATCGTTTCACGAGAGCGGAAGAATCCACGAAAAAGGCGGGCATCAGATCACCGTCGGTCCCGGATCAATTCATCGGCGAGCGATCCGCCGGGCATCTCGATGGGTTGGAATTTCGCAAGACGCTGACGTTCTTGCGGCCGCGTGATGCGGACCATTTTCTCAACGACGTCAACATTTACTTCCGCCCCCTCCGGCAAGCGCGCCGGCTCATCCAGCAGAACCTGGCCATTTCTGATGTGCCCGCGGTAAGTCATAGCCGACGCTCCTGACCACTTCATTTTACCTGAAATATCAAACAAGAAAAGCCCGGGGTTTTTCGACTTCGGGCGTAGGCGACTGACCCGCTCGCAGCTATTCAGCGAAGGCGTCAAAACCGTGCTAAGCAAAGCGGGCTGAAAATGGTCCGGCAGTTTGCCACAGAAATCTAAACGCATCAGTGCAATCCAAGCCCCACATCCATAAACTGTTCGTCGCCATGGCAAAAAAGACCCGACCTCAACCGGACGCGTATCAAATCAAGATCGTTCTTCGCGGCAGCAAACCGCCGATTTGGCGGCGATTTGTCGTTCCGGCGGATATCAGGCTGGATTCGCTTCACGACGTCATCCAAATCGTCATGGGTTGGTATGACTGCCATCTGCACGCATTCGTCATCGAGAATAAACAATACACCGCCACATCAAAGGACGGGGCGCAATTGGATATCGAGGGTTTTGACGAGCGAGAATACCGGCTTGGGGCGTTGCTTCCATCGGCCAAGGCTAAATTCCGTTACGAATACGATTTCGGGGATAGCTGGGAACACGTTCTCCAGATTGAAAAGATCATTCCCGCGGCGGAGGGAGCAAAAACCCTCGTCTGCCTGGCTGGGCGTGGCCGCTGTCCGATGGAGGATTGCGGTGGGATATGGGGATATTACCGTATGGTGGAGATTCTTGAAGATCCGGCTCATCCCGAATATGCGGACATCGAAGAATGGACCGGCGGCAAGATCGATCCCGACGAGTTTGATCTGGACGCGGTTAACGCTGCGCTGCGGCAATTGCCTCATTAGGATTTCCTGAGTACATGGGGAGGGGGAAATTCTCGGCAGCAGGTGACACGCACCCGGCCGGCACTTGAAACCAACGCGGAAAGTGGAATGATCGAATCCGAAGGAGACGTTCCATGCCGCGATTGCTGCCGGCATCCTGGCGACGGGCGTTCACGCTGGTCGAGCTTCTGGTCGTGGTTGGGATCATCGCCATACTCGTCGCGCTGCTGCTGCCGGCGCTGAACAAAGCGCGGGAACAGGCCAACTCCATCAGGTGCATGTCAAACCTGCGGCAAATATCCGCGGGGCTGTTTGCGTATGCGGCGGAGAACAACGGGTGGGTTGTTCCCTCGTTCAATTTGCCGCAACAGCCGGGGTCGGCGACGAACTTGGTTGCGGGGCCAAACGTGATCATGGACGGCTGGCCGAGCATTCTGGACCGGGATGGATTCGTGCGGAGCGCGGCTCGGGACGTGGCGACGGCTTTTTACTGCCCGAACACGGTGGACATCAATGGGATGGCCAACGGGCAGACGGGAACGAATGGGGCCAATCCGCGGGGATGGATTGAATGGCCGATGGAGTTCGCGGGGCCGACGTACGGCGACAGCGATCCGCAAATCGCGGTGACCTGGCCGGGGCCGGGATTCAACAAGATCATCCGCAGCAGCTATTGGATCAATGCGTACAACCCGATCGGGGGTACGGTGGCGAATATCCCGCAAAACGATCTTTTTTATACGGGGTCCGTCGGTTTTGGGCCGGATGCGGCTGGAAAGTACATCGGCTTGCACAAGACCACGAACGTCAAGCACTCGTCGCTGCTGGTGGTCGTGGCCGACGGGGTGTACATGGGGCGACAGTCGGTGGATCAGGTTGGAATGAAGAATTGCCGGATCGGCTATCGGCATCCCGGTCCGGGCGGGGCCAATACCGTGGCCAACGTCGGCTTCGCCGATGGGCACGCGGAGTCGTTGGCTGGAAATCAGTTCCCGTGCTCTTATGCCAAGACGTCGAGCTACGCCGGCAATCTGGGGGCTACAACGCTGGCGCAGCAGGAGTCGATCAACCTGGGCGGGCCGACGGTGTACGACGATCCGGTCGGGGCGTTGCGGATTTTTATGATTAATAATCCGGGGGCGAATTGAACGCCGACGGCATCGATCAAGCGAGCGCAGAAAAAAGCCGAAGCAGAATATCTCAAATGATGGTCGTCACCGTGCCGGGCGCAGGTTTCGCCGAGACCTGCGGGAGAGTCGGTCAAGAAACTTCGTGAGGAGGGAGCCATACATCCCTTTTTGAAGGGATTTGGTGGCTTCGTGATCGGGGGCGAGCTTGACCATGGCATCGAGGATCAATTCAGCCGCGTCGCGGTTGCCGGTCTGCATGAAATAATCGATGGCGACATAGCTCATGGCCGTGAACTCTGTAACGTGGAAAACGTCGCGATGCGGGTACATGAGCTTCAAGTCCCACTTGTGCTGCATGACGGCATCGGCCTGGGCGGTGTCCCCGTTTTGGAGGTGGATCGCGGCCAGATTGGTCCGTGCAAACAGATAATCGGGATGCCGCTGGTGGCACAACTTAACCATGGAATCGGACTTTTGGTGATCGCCAATGCGTTGATAGGCTGCACTTAGCCAGTTCATTGTCGCGGGGCGCGCCAAAACCAGCCAGCGCGGGGCGCTCAAAACCGGCCAGTGCTTTGACGATGCATATACCTCATCCGTTTGATTCCATGCAACTTTCTGTTGAGTTATCGG